>JAGVZE010000007.1 GCA_018302815.1 Candidatus Woesearchaeota archaeon | reverse complement strand
TGACATGCATGACGAACTTCCATCAAGCAACATTACACGAATTGATTATTTAATACCGCCGCAGCAAGCTGCGGGGTATTGAACCCAGAAAGGAATAAAAAAACTCCGCCGCAGGGCTGCAGTCTGTGGACTGCTCAGTACAAACCGAACGTTCTAGGCGACTTAGAACTCGACCTGACGAAAATCGTTTCAGAGGAGGAATTCAAACGCCGCCAAGAGTCCTGCAAACATGAAATGCAAAAATTCGGCCCGTCATACACTTCAAGACATGATGGAACCTACAATAAATTCGATGCGTCAATCTGCCTGAAATGCGGTTTCAGTCCTACTTCATCTTTCTGACTTCTTTCCAGAGCTTGATTACCCAGAGCCAGATTAGCAGTAGCAATCCTAGCCAGAATGCTCCGAATGCGATGCTCCAAAGTGGTGAATATGTCATCATTCTTGAGCCCATCATTCCAAAATCTCCGCCCATTTGCGCTGATGCGCTAACTGCGGATAATAACGTAAGTATAAGTGCTTTTTTCATATACTATCACCTCTTGAAATAGCAATACGAATAGAATATAAAATAATTCCGTACTATTGTACGTACTACTTGAGCTTTAAGGCTTTCTTTATGGCTTCGCGGTCGTACCCGACGATTATTGTGCCGTTTATGTCAAGGACTGGAACTCCCATTTGGCCGCTTTTTTCTATCATTTCTTGCGCGCGGTCTTGATCCTTGCTGACATCAACGTCTTCGTACTCTACCTTGTTTTCCTGCAAGAATTCTTTTGCCACGTGGCAGTATGGACAGGTTGGTGTTGAATAAACTATGACTTTGGTTTTCGATGCTGATTTGGTCTCTTTTTTCGCTGGTGCTTTTGTTGGCATTGGTTTCACCCCGTATCCTCGTGGAATTTTGGCGTATTTAAAGGTTATGGACGCAAAGGTTTAAATTCTGATGCTAGAGGCAAAGCAGTATGGAACTCTTATTCATGCTCCTGACAGTCATCGGCTTGTGCTTATTCGAGATAGTTAGCAGTATTGATAATGCTGTTATCAACGCGGAAGTTCTAAGCACAATGTCTGCCAAGGCAAGGCGTTGGTTTTTGTTTTGGGGTCTTTTGAGCGCGGTGTTCATAGTGCGTGGTCTTCTTCCGTGGCTTATTGTTTTCTTTACGGCTCCGCAGCTTGGATTTTTAGGCTCGTTCACTGCCGCGTTCACGAATTCGCAGGGTTCACACGAGATTATTGAGCAGTCCGCGCCTATCTTGCTGATGGGCGGAGGCATTTTCCTTGTTTTCCTATTTTTCCATTGGCTGTTTATGGAGCCTAAAGCGTATGGTTTGCATCACGAGAGGTTTTTCCATAGGCACGGCGTTTGGTTTTACGCGGTGGTGTCTATCTTGTTATCGACTGTGACTTGGTTCGCGCTTAAAGTGAACCCATTGATAGCGTTCTCGGCAGTTATAGGTTCGACTGTCTTTTTCATTGTTCACGGTTTCAAGCAGAATGCTGAGGAGCTTGAGCATCGTTTGATGCATGAAAAAAAGGGTCTTAGCGATGTCAGCAAGATAATGTATCTTGAGGTCATTGACGCGACGTTCTCTATTGATGGGGTTTTGGGCGCGTTCGCGTTCACGTTTATTTTGCCGCTTATTTTGATTGGTAACGGCATCGGCGCGCTTGTCGTGCGCCAGCTCACCATTAGCAACATAGATCGTGTGAAAAAGTATATTTATCTGAAGAACGGCGCGATGTATTCTATTTTGTTCTTGGGTTCGTTCATGGTGGCTGAGAGTTTCGGAGCGCACCTTCCTGTCTGGCTTTCGCCGGTGATAACTGTCGCGACGCTTGGATTTTTCTTTATGAAATCGTGGCGCGAAGTGCATAAGAAACAGCCGGCAATAAAAGATATCAGGTATCTTGATTAGCGAACGTATAGTTTTCCTTGCGCTAAGTCTCCTGGCTTGTCTGTTATAAAGCTGAAGGCTCCTGTTTTGTCCGCGGTGAATTCGATAAGCACATCTTCTCCGCGCTGCAGTTCTTCATTTATTCGGAATGCGTTCAGAACGAAAGTGTGATCGGCATCAATAGCTGTTAGCTGCAATCGCACTTTATCACCTTTGTTAACCCTGATTTCTTTTGGGAAGAAGTCTGTCTTTGTGACTTCTATCTTTGTGACAGGGGCGCTTTGTGGAACAGTCATGTAAGGTTCTGTTGGTGGAGGTTCATATTGTGGCGCTGCGGGAAGCATTTGAGGCGGCACTATGTTTATTTCCGGAATTCCAACCGGCTGCGGCTGCGTAGAAATGTCTTTATCGCACGCGGTAAGGAAAATTAAGAGGCTTATGAGCAAAAATGCGGTTCGTTTCATGTGTCACCTTTTTTGTATTGATTATTTTTGCGATTTTATAAAGTTATCTGCAATAAGGAACGCCCAACGTTAAAGCGTTCGATGTAGAGATGCAGTTACCTGGGGGGCTTAGTTGTTTTCCATTCACAACAAGCACAAAAAGACCAGGACAAGCTCTGCGATCTAATTGTCTGCATGCGCCGTCTGGCACTTGCTGCATTCCGTAGAGTGATTTTTGCGGGCCATAATTTATGTTTGGTTTTTGCACCGCTTTTCCAAACGCGTTGAACGAGAATGATACACCGCTTGAGAACGCATAGAGTCCGCCTAGCGCCACTGCTATGACCAGCAGCAATATCAAAATCGCAACATTAAGTTCTTTCATCACTCACCTTTTGACAGAGGGAGTGTTTTGATTATTTAAATCTGTCTTTTAGTAGAAGATAGAGTCCGGCAAAGAACAGCGGAATGCTCAGCCATTGTCCCATCGTTAGCGGGCCGTACATTGGGATGTCTTTGATGAATTCTGCGCTGAATCTGAAGATTGAGTAGAGGACCATGAATAGTCCGAATAGGGTGCCTTGTTTCCAGTTCTTGTCTTTGCAGGAATAGAGCACGGCGAATATCAGCAAGTTATATGCTGCCTCATATATCTGAGTTGGATGCCTAGGCTCGGTGACACCAGGGAACAATACTCCCCATGGCAAGTTTGTCGCAATTCCGTAAAGTTCGCCGTTGATGAAGTTTCCTATTCTGCCAAAGGCGTTTGCCAATGCTAGTGGGGCTATTAGCGCGTCTGCCATGTGTAAAAAAGTCAGTTTTTTGGAGCGCGCGAACCATATGCTGTATGCTAAAACGCCAAGGAATCCTCCGTGAAAGCTAAGCCCTCCTTCCCATACAAAAAATATCTTCCAGGGCGAAGCGGCAAAATAGCTCGGATTGTAGAACAGAGCGTAGCCAAGGCGCGCGCCTACAATCATCGCAAGTACGAGCGAGCCTAGCAAATCGTCAAGTTCCTTGACAGTCAATTTTAGTTTGCCAGTCTCTATTCTTTTTTTGCCGTACCATCTAACGACAAAGAAGCCGAGCAGGTACATTAGCCCGTACCATCTTATTTCAAGCGGTCCAAGGTTCAGCAATGTGGGATTAAGAGCGTGTTTAATCATAGCGCATCACGTTCAGAGTGTATACTTTTAGCAGCATCACTATTCCGGTGAATAGCAGTCCTATCCAAACAAGGTGTACGTATGTTCCGTTGGCTACGTTGAATAATTTCCACATCAGGTTTGTGAAATATTGTGCGTTGAGGAACAAAACAGCAAGCGCAAGAGCGAGCGGGACAGCTGTTTTGTACTTTGTGAATAAAGCGAGTATTTCAAATTTGGAATAACTTATTACTGCCGCGAAAATACCTATTATTGCGATTGTGGTTAGAACTCCGCCCCATATGTCTACTGCTTCAGGCACGAATCGTTTGAGTATTTGGAATCGCAAGGATACGTAAATATCGATAAATTTGTAGACGATTGCAAGAAACAGCCACACGAGGTTGATTTTGGCGAATCCGAGCAGCGAGTGTCTCCATGAATTATGGCTGCCTGTTATTTTTCGCGCAAGATGCCAGCTGGTTCCGTGAAATATGCAATAAATCAGATAGGTGACGAAGAATCCCAATAGTGTCGCAAGGATTAATTTTCCTGTGAGCGCTCTTAGCTCTGGTTCGAATAGCTTGAGCAGTATGCCTGTCTGTCCTTTTGCGAGCATTGTGCTTATCTGGTTGCCGATAAGGACGCTGTGCTCGATTATTTTGTCGTTAACAGGCGTTAGGAAAAATCCATATACGATGAAGAAAAGAGCGTCGATGACCGCTCCGAAAAATAAGAGCCGGGGCGTATTCGCCGCCATTCTAAGTGCGTTGACAAATTCGTTCACAAGAAGTTTCAATATATTCAGAATCGCAGTCAATATTTTCATGGTAGCGCCTGTTGTATTGTTGGCGTTGGGAATATGACATCAAGATTCATCGTGAGCAGCGCGATTGCTATGAGTATTATGAATATTATCGCGATTAGAACCCAATCGTTATCCATAGCAATGTTTAAAAGTTGGCGACTTTTAAGCTTTGTGAATGAGAAAGGGGATTTACCGCCATTACAAAGGCAAGAATTACAAAGTTCTTGGGACTGCAAGGCATAGCGAGACTCTTGAGGAGCTTGTTGTGTATCAAGCGCTTTATGAATCGGAATTCGGCAAGGACGCTATTTGGGTGAGGCCAAAGAAGATGTTTGAGGAAAGCGTTGAAATAGAAGGCAAAAAAGTGTTGAGATTTTCTTGGGTTGGTGAAGAGTGAAAAAGGTTCTTATAATTGGAGGAGGTTTTGCTGGAGTATACGCTGCAAAGCGGTTGCTAAAAGAGAATGTCAGGGTCACGCTTGTGAGCAAAACAAATTATTTTTTGTTCATTCCGATGCTTCACGAAGTCGCGTCAGGCAATTTGTGCGGGCATAATCTTGCAGAACCGTTCAAAGACATTCTTCGTGGAAAAAACTTTGAATTCGTTCAGGATACCGCGGAATTCATTGATCTAAAAAACAAAAAGGTCAAGCTCGCTCATTGCGAGAAGGAATATGATTATCTGGTTTTATCGACAGGTTCGAAGACTAATTTCTTTGGAATTCCAGGGGCGCAAAACTGCCTCGCTTTGAAAAATCTTGAGGACGCGATGCGAATAAAGCGTGAAATAATCAGGAATTTCGAAGCTTCATTCCACGAAAAAAATAAGGAGTTGCGCAAGAGTTTGTGTTCTATCGCGATTGTGGGCGCAGGTCCAACTGGCGTTGAGCTTGCAATTGAGCTAAAAGAGTTCGCTGACCAGCTGCTAAATAGCGATGCGAAAAACGTTGAAACCGCTCAGGTGTATCTTATCCAGCGCGGTCCTCATATTCTTCCTTCGCTTCCAGAGCTAAGGGACGTTGCGATGAAGCGGTTAAGAAAGCACCACATCCACATTCTGACAGACAGTTCAGTGAAAGAAGTGCAGGAGGGCAAAGTGATTCTGGATAAAGGAGCGATTGAAGCGCAGACAATAATCTGGTCGGCAGGCATCATTGCGAATACCATCCAAACTGAGCCCAAAACTGCTAACGATAAAGGCTGCACTGTAGTGAATGAGTTTTTGCAGCTTCCAGCGTTTCATGAAGTGTTTGTTGTAGGAGACTGTTCTTTATTCTACCCGCAGGGTAGCAAAGACCCTATCCCTGCGTTAGCTCAGGTGGCGACAGAGCAGGGAAAGCAAGTGGGTAAAAACATTGCGCGCCTGCTAAGCGAGCAAGAGCTTGAGCCGTTCTCGTTCAAGAATAAAGGAACTCTCATTTCGCTTGGTAAAGGGTACGGCGCGGGAATCGTTTTTGGAATTCCTGTGCGCGGCTTTTTCGCTTGGTGGCTCAACAGGACAATCTATTTGTTCAAAATCCTCGGATTTAGCAACAAACTGAAAACAGCATGGGAATGGACGCTCAACTTGTTCACAAGAAGGGACGCTTGCGAGCTGTGATGCGAGCGGTTTCTCTTCTAATTACAGTCAAGTCAGAGCAAGCGTTTTCAACAAGCGGCGCTTCAAGCTGGTGGATTTTGGGAATTTCAAAAGAAGTCCCAAGTCGTATTCTAACGCGTAAAGCGCAAGTCGCTTGTCAAGATTATCAAAGTCAAATAATTCTGGATAGAATTCTCTGAACCAAGTTATGAGTTGAGCGTAGTCTTTCTTCTTGACGAATTTCTCATATTTTGAGGCGGCGTAGATTTTTGGATGATCAACCATACGCTTGATAGTGTCCAGAATGTAGTCTATGGACATCACATCGACATCCTCAAAATCCAATATTCCAATCACTTCAGCGCCGCGCACTAGAATATTATCAAAGTGTATGTCATAATGTACCAAACCTAATTTTTGCTGCTTGAGGGCAGGGTGATGTTTCTGAACAAATGTTTTCACGCGAAGTAAGAGCTTCGGAGGAAGTATTTTCGCTGATTTCAGCTTGCTCAGATTGCCCGCTATTTGAGAGAGTATCTTATCGTGCCAATTAATTTTCTTCTCGAACTTGACTGCTTTTGAAATATCCGCTAAAGAAATATCGTTAAGAGACCGCAGCATAGCGCATATTTGTCTTACAATCTCTCTTCTTCGGACGTCAGTAAAAAGGTGCCAACGAGAATACAGATTTGCTCCGGGTATTTTTCTATAGACTGCGAATGGACGCTTCAACTCTTTTTTTGAGAAATCAGAAAACACCACGTCCGGCACTGGCAGCTTATTTCTCAGAAAAGAATAGAGCAAGAGCTCTTTTTTGAATGAGGATTCGTCCGCTTTGCAGATTTTGAGAATATAATTCTCGTTTATTTGATATACTTCATTCCTAAAACCGATGTCTATTTTTCTTATACTGGTAAGAGGTATTTCGTTCTGAAGAAGGATTTTTGAAATGATTTTTCTGGAAAACGCCATTCTTAGTGAAACGGAATAAAACTACTTAAACCTGACTGAATAAGGTCCGTTCCTGAACCTTTTTATACTCCCCACCTATTGTTCTTCTTGAAAAAGATGGTGCACATATCCGAGCGCGAGCGTCAGCTTCCTGAGCAGGCTATTGAGAAGCTTATTGAGATAATGGTTGAGGATAAGAGTATTCTTTCGCTGGGCCCGGGAGAACCTGATTTTGACCTTCCAAAACCGCTCATAGCGCAAATAAAGCGTCTTGCGGACAAGTGCAATCATTATTCTCCTGCTGGCGGCTTAATAGAATTAAGAGAAGCTATTTGCAGAAAACTTAGAAGAGATAACAAAATAACCGCAGATCCTGAAAACGTGGTTGTGACATCAGGCAGTCAGGAAGCTTTGCTTTTAGCATCGATGTCGCTTCTTGATGTTTCCGAACAAGTGCTCATTCCTAATCCGAGCTATATGGCGTTTCTGCCAACTATTGAACTGCTGAGCGCGTCTCCAAGATTTTTTGAATTGAATGAAGAAGCTGATTTCGAGCCCAGTCCTGATGAGATTCGAAAGCAAATTGACCCGAAGAAGACGAAAGTCATCATACTCAATAGTCCAGCGAACCCAACAGGCAATGTTCTAAAAAGAAAAACCATGGAAGAAATTGCCGATATCGCAATAGAAAACAACCTGACCATTTTCTCCGATGAGGCTTATGAAAAAATTACTTACGATGGTGCAAAACATATCAGTTTCGCAAGCCTTAATGGTATGAAGGACCGCGTGCTCACGTTCCAATCTTTTTCAAAGACTTACGCGATGTGCGGTTTTAGATTAGGATACGTTGTTGGATCCAAAGCTGCGGCAGAGGCTATCAAAAAGACTCACATTTATTCCACTATTTGCGCGCCAACTATTAGCCAAAAGCTTGGCATCAAGGCGCTTTCGCTTCCAAAGAAATACACTGACGCTATGGTGAAAGAATACGATAAACGAAGAAAAGTCATCGTTCCAAGGCTGAACGAAATGGGTCTTTCGACTCCGAATCCTAAAGGCGCGTTTTACACGTTCAGCAATGTTAAGCACTTGACAAATGACAGTAGAAGATTCGCTTTTGAGCTTTTAAAAAAGGCGAAAGTTGCTGTTGTTCCGGGAACTGATTTTGGTGATGCTGGAAAAGGCTACATTCGATGCAGTTTCGCAACAAAGCTTCCCATTATTGAGAAAGCGCTGGATAGGCTTGAAAAATTCGTTAAAAACAAATGAGTCTATTTTCTCGTCCAGAACTTCACATACGCCGCTAGCGCCCTCGCTGCGTTTTCCGGGAAATCATAGCAAGCAATTCCAGTGTCTTCAAATTTCTTCTTTAGGTGCTGCGCGTATTCGCTTCCTGTTGTAACAAGAACGATTGGCTTGTGGCTTTTGTTGTTAGCTTCGCGCACCACTTCCACAAGTTGCTCATTCAAGAGCGGAACCTGCGTCAATGCCAATACGATGATTGAATCAGAAGCGTCATCTTCTATTGCAGCTTCGAGTGCTAATCGATATCTTTCAACAGTCGCATCGCCGAGTAGATCAATTGGGTTTCCAACTGTGACTGTGGAAGGAAATTCTTTTTTGAGCGCCTTGACCGATTTGCCGGGTGTTGGAAGCGATAGCCCGTTGCGTACACAGGCGTCTGCAGTCAGTATTCCATACCCTCCGCCGTTGGTTATTATTTGGACGCGTTTGCCTGCTGGTTTTTGTTTGGTTTTTTCGAATATTCGCATGTAATCAAAGAGTTCTTCGATGCTGTGGGCCGTAACAATGCCTGCTTGGTTGAACGCGCCAAAATATATTTCAGCTGAGCCAGCAAGGCTTCCCGTGTGGCTTTGAGCGGCACGGCTTCCAGCTTCAGTCGTTCCTCCTTTGATTGCAAGGATTGGTTTTTTGCTCGCGCGTGCGATTTCCAAAAACTCGCGTCCGCGTTTGATTCCTTCGACGTACATACAAATGATTTTTGTATCAGGGTCAGAAATCAAATATTCAAGCAAATCGGTCTCATCCAAATTAGCCGCATTTCCATAGCTTACAAACTTGGCAAAGCCGTAATTGGAGTACGCTGCCAAATCTAGTATCGCGCTTCCTGTGGCTCCGCTTTGTGTTAGAAAGCTTATCGTGCCTGCTTTTGGCCTCATCAGTCGCTCTTTAGGTAGGAACAAGGTATCCAATTTGGTGTGCGCATCGAATACGCCAAGGCAGTTGGGTCCGATTGCAAGGACGTTGTTGCCTTTGAGTTTGTCTTGTAGGTCTTTTTCGAGTTTTTGATTGCCTGTTTCTTTGAATCCTGCGCTGATGATTATTGCGTGCCTGATTTTTTTCTTGCCTAATTGGTCAAGTAGCGCGGGAACTGTCTGTCCTGGTGTCGCTATGACTGCAAGTTCAACAGTATCTTTTATGTCGAGTATGCTTGGATAGCATTTGAGCCCTAAGATGTCTTCGGCATTTGGATTTACTGGATACAAATTAAGTCCTTTGCCAAGAAGTTGTTTGAGTATGGTGTTGCCGATTTTTCCGCTTTCACGGCTAGCTCCTATTATTGCAATTCGTTTTGCGTGAAAGAACGGCTCAAGGCTTGATGGGTTCATATTTGAGCTTGTCTCCTTTGAGTTTTTCGTATGTGGTTGGAACTAGTTTTGGTTTTATTTCCGCGCTTTTGAAGAGCGTCTCTAATTCTTTTTTAGCGCGCGAGGGATTATCGGCTACGAATCTTAGTTCGAGTGTTTTTCCGCGTAGTACGACTTGGACTTCTTTGACTTCTTTGACGCTTAGCGCTTCTTCGCGGTACGCTGCAAGGTTTATCTTGGCTCCTTTGAGTTTTGCTTCTACTGCGCCTGTAAGTCCGATTTGCGCTTGAACGTCTCGTATGCGGCTAACTTCGAATATGCGCTTTACATTAAGCTTGCAATGGGGGCATTGGCTATTTTCGACTCGTTCGAATACGTCTCCTAGAAAATAGCCGGATAGCATTGTTCCCGCTCCGTCTATGTTCCAAGTTACGCCGTATCCATTGACAGCGAAGTCCCAGTTATCAATTATGTCTTTTCCGCTTGGCTTCGCCGTCACGGTATCTACGATGCTTGAAAGCGGCGCTATGTGGTGGAATCCTGAACCGCTTTGGCATTCTGGCATTAGCGCGGTTTTAAGTTCAGAGGCTCCGTAGAAGTCAAGCACTATTGGGTTTGTGACTCCTAGTTTTTTGCTTAATTCTTCGATTTGTCTTCGTTCCGCGTCTATCATTTTTTGCGCTCCGTTGATGAAAAGGACTGTTTCTGGGAGTTTGATGTTTTCTTTTATCGCGAGTGGTAAGAATCGGTTGCGCAGGTATTCATTCATTCCGCAGATTATGTTGGGTTTTGTTTTGCCTGCGAGTTTGACTAGGCGTTCAGTTGGCATTGCGCCCCCTGCTGCGGTGTTCAGGTTCAAATCTGCGTGCATATCCAGTGCTTGGTGGACGGCGTGCCAGCCAAGGTGCGGAGCGTATGGAAAGACGTTCATTCCGGTTGTTTGGGCTGTTCCAAAGCGCGAGAGCAGAAGTTCGCCTATTATGCCAAGCACGCCTCCGAGAGTGTTGAATTTTTGTTGTGGTGTGAGCAGGGCAGGAGTTGGATTTCCGGTTTCAGTTCCTCCTGAGAATATTAGCATTTTTGGCTGGTAATATTGTTTGAGCAATTCTCGTTTATTTGGTAATAATATGAGGTCGAGCGCGCTTCGGTATTCTTCAAGACTTAGAAGATAAGACAAGTGTGAGGAGAATACGTGCGCCTTATCTGGTTGTACGACGAAATCTTGCGGTCTTTTGAGGTATGCTGATTTTTTTATGAGCGGAAGACCTTGCATGTGCCAATCTTCAATAGTGCGTATAGAATTGAAGGCTACGCCGTACGCTTCGAAGAGTGAACGATAAAATGGCGTCGCTGGCAAAATGTGTTTGCACACAGCGCGCAATCTCAAGTTTTGCAGTCTTTCTATTTTGCGAAAGCTGTAGCGTTTGAGTTGGCTAAGCGTTAGATGTTCGTTCAAGTTTGGCGACCTCCTTCATTATTTGCCGTGTGGTTTTCATCGCATTCGCTTTTGTGAGTTTGGCAGTGTATATTTTCGGTTTTCCGATTCGTATTGTTATGTTTCGCTTGAAATTTATGAATAGTTGGAATCTGTTCCAGAAAGTAAAAGTGTGAATGTAGATTGGAACGATTGGGCATTGTGTTTTGAGCGCGATGACTCCGGCTCCGCTGTGGTGCACTTCTTCTATCCTATCAAAAAAGCTTCTTTGTCCTTCTGGCGCGATGGCAAGGCTGTATCCTTGATTGAACTTTTCAAACGCTTTATCGAGGCTTCCTCCTATTCGTATGGCGCCGAAATGGTTGAATAGCGCGCTCCATATCGCTCCGCTGAATGTTTCTCGTGTTGTGGCGAAAGTGTATATTTTCTTGTTCTTGTGCCAGGCTATCATCATGGGGACTAGAAATCCGTCAAGGTAGCTTTGGTGGTTGAAGACGTAAAGACATTTCTTGTCAGGCAGATTCTCAAGCCCGCTAAGCTCTTTGACAAATAGCCGTATGAGTGGCCAGAATATGCGCTTTGTGATGAAATAAACCATAGTCCCTCTTTTCAGGTCTTATAGTCTGGAAGAGTATATAAAAAGGTTGCTAAGGTCGCAACTGATTCACTACATAACCAATACCGTTCAGGACCGAAAATTTATTCATGTACTGGCATCAGGGAAATAATATGAGCAGCACTGCGTTTATTAGGGCTGGTTTTGTATGACGAAAAGAAAAAGCGGGTGGCAGGTGTGGGTTGATTTTAAAAAAGATCACGTCATCAAAACTCCAAAGTCAAAAAAAGAAATAGCGAAAGAAGTGCGCAACTTTGTGGTTTGGAAGAAGCAACCTCTATCAGAGATAGGAAGACTGCACCAACAAAAGCGCAACCACAAGAATTCACGTAAGAAGTTTATTAAATGAAAGACCGAACACATAACTGATGGCGTTAAGGGAAAAATCCGGTTGGAGTGGTTTGAATAAGCCTAATGCGAGTAAATTGATAATCCTATTAATTGTTATAACGCTCAATTTTATCTCTTTTCTCTACGTACTTTCTAATGCCCTCTGTGTTGCTGCGCCATCTTGCTTCGAGCCAAGTGCGCTCAATGATATACTTGCGCCCATCGTTACAAGTACTTACTATCCATTCTATATTCAAAACGAGTTGGCGGATTCCATTGTTTATGAAAGAATCTACACGAATGAAACCACGCACATTATTAAAAGAAAATACCCTGTTCCTGTCGAGTATGGTATTCGAGGCGTGTTCATTTTGCTCGCACTATCTTTTTATCTGACGGTCGCATATCTATTCAGTTGCACGCTACACGAGTCATATAAGAAAATAAAATCTTGCTTTTTCAAAGAATAACTATGCCTGGCGCGCTCTGCAAATTTTATCAATAGCGAGTCCGTCGATTTGTATAGGATTGATGAGATACGTCCATAAATCATCTGCTTTTTTTCTTTGCTCTTCTTCTAGCCGAACGACAGTAGTGAATGGTTCAGGGAGTCCGTGATACGCTTTTTCTCCGTTTACGTGTTCTACTATTTCTGAATTGCGAAGGAGCCATCTGGTGACGAATTCAGGGTTTTCTTTTGGCCAGTAGCTCATAAGCGCGGCCATTCTATCGTATCCGCTGATCATGGATGCGTGTTGGAAATTTCCGCGGCCATATCTTCCAGGGAATTGTGAGCGTTCTCCCCAAACTCCGGCGATTATAACTTGCGATTGATCGAAAAATACAGTGTTGCGGTGCATATCTAGCCAGCAAACAAGGTTGCTTATTGCCAATTGACAGTCATTATGAAACGCTTCCTTTAGTCCTGTTGATAGAACGTACCCTCTGCAGGCAGGTGTATCTGCGCTCCATGTGTACCTTCCTGCGATGCTTTTTTCCAAATCCATATTTTCTGATGCCTCGCGGGCGTTAATAAGTGTTTCGCATATTGCCTTTGCGCGTGCGAATGTTTAAAAACTCAGATATATAGTCTAAAGATATGAATAAAAAAGAGGTGTTCGCTTGGGGTATGTATGACCTTGCTAACACTATATTCTCTGCTTTGTTCGTCACATTCTTCTACCCGTTCTATGTCAAACAGTTTTTAGGTGGCAATGAGCTTCAGATAGGCCTTGTATTTGGTCTAAGCATGCTCGCGGTTGGACTCATCGTGCCTGTTATTGGCGCTTGGAGTGACCATATGGGGCGTCGTTTGCCGTTCATGTTTTTCTTTACGATTGTGTGTTGTATTTTCACGTGGCTGGTGGCGGCAGTTCCTTTGGGGTTCGCGTTAGTATGTGGATTCTTTGCGAACTTCGCGTATCACGCCGCGCTAACGACGTATAACGCTCTTCTTCCGACGCTCGCGAAGAAAAATGAGATAGGTAATGTCTCAGGCATCGGTATTGGTATGGGCTACATAGGAACGCTCATTTCGCTCGCGATAGCAGCTCCCATCCTTATGATGCTTGGCTGGGAGAGCGCAGAGGGCGCAAGAGCGATTTTTGGCGCGACAGCGATAATGTTTTTCGCGTTCTCTCTTGTCACGTTTTTTGTTATCAAAGAACCGGGCAACGGACAAAATTGGAAGTCATCAGGAAAGTATGTTTTGCTTTCAGTTCGCGCTGTCCTAAAAACGTTAAAAAATGTGTATCACCATCGTCAGTTCTTCAAGTTCCTTATGAGCCAATTTTGGTACGCGAATGCTATCAACGCAGTAATCTTATTTCTCTTCCTTTTCGCCAAGCAGCAGATAAATTTGAGCGTGAAAGCGTTTTTCGTTGTCTATACTTTGCAAAGCGTAGGGGCAGTGATTGGAAGTTTCGTTGCAGGTTCAGTTGTGGATAAATATGGTCCGAAGAAAGTTCTTGTTATCGCGGGTTTTGCTTGGATGGCAGTCATTGTGTTGCTTTTGTTCGTCAAATCAGCTGGGATGTTTGTGTTCGCAGGAATGCTTGGCGGAGCTGCGTTGGGAACTGTTTGGACAGCCCAGCGTCCAAAGTTGCTTTCACTGGTTAAAGAGGCGGATATCGGGCAGTTTTTCGGCTTTTTGGAGCTTACTAACAAGTTCAGTGGCATTCTTGGCCCGATTGTTTTTGGTTTCCTCGCGCATAAGGTGAGCTATCCTGCGGCGCTTATTTCGCTGATAGTGTTTTTTGCGCTTGGCTTGTTGAGTTTGCGCGGAGTTCCCGGTGATGATAAATGATGCTCGACGAGGCTCTTGACATTTTGAACATTCCAAAAGCAAAGCACGAGATAGCAAAGTCGCTTGCCGAGGTTGAGCGTAAAGCGAAAGTGTTCGGTTTTCCTGTTATTTTAAAGCTCATCTCGCCCAAAGCGGTTCATAAAACAGAAGTCGGCGCAGTTATAATAGTAAGAGACCCTAATGAATTGAGGCAGGCTGGCACAAGGCTTGTGAAGAGAGGCAAAGTTCTCGTTCAGGAATATATCGAAGGAATAGAGTTTTTCCTTGGCATAAAGAAAGACGCATCGTTTGGCCACGTTTTGCTTGCAGGTCTTGGCGGCATTTTCGTTGAGGTTTACAAGGATGTTAGCTTTCGCGTGTGTCCTATAACAGAGAAGGACGCGAAAGAGATGTTAGATGAGCTCAAAGGCAAATCTTTGCTTGATGGCGCTCGTGGCAAAAAGCCGGTGAACAGGCAGGCTCTTATTGATGCTATGGTGAAGCTTAGCAAACTCCCGCAGAAGATGCCTGAACTAAAAGAGCTCGATGTCAATCCCTTGATGTGCGATGATAAGACTGTCAGAGCTGTTGATGCAAGGATTGTTCTGAACGAAAACTAGATATATAATCATCTTGAATCCAAAAATATGATTCACGAAATGAGATTGAATGATTTACCTTTTCAAAAGATACGTTCAGGATTGAAGACTGCGGAGTATCGTCTTTTTGATGATAAACGAAAACTTGTGAAAGTAGGCGATACAATGATATTTTCAAATAGATTGAATAAATCTGCTAAAATAACAGTACAGGTCACTAAAATAACGAGTTTCAATTCGTTCAGCGATATGGCAAAAATATACCCTGACGCTAAGGGAACTGAACAGTATTATTCTGTGCGAGAAGAGAAACAATTGGGCGTTGTTGCGATTGAATTTAAGATGTTATCATAGAAAAATAACTCTTTCAAACAATCTCTATCCTATTCGCTTTTGCCATGTCGCTTGGCTGTAATGCTGAGCATTCTGGGTAGAAGTCCTGCGCGTTCCTATCAAGCAGCCACAAATAGAGCGTGTCGAATCCTTCAGGGTATTCTACTACTGGTGCTGGCTTAACTGGCCTTGTCACATCAGCTGGAACTGGCTGCGGATACGTCATTCGCTCCCATCGAACCATTTGATCGACAGTGAGTTCCACTGTTCTTGTTTCTCGTCCAAGCTGAACAACGTTTTCATTAGAAGAAAAGTCGGACACTTTGCTTTCGAGTTGGCTTATCTGCCAGCGCAAGTTAATGTACTGTCCTTGTTTGTTCTCTGTGTTATAGAGGCAGCCGTATGCTCGTGGCAAGACATACTGTCTTGGCAGGAATGTGTTAGTTAGCAATATTCTGTGAACGACAGGTCCTGGCGCTTGTCCGTATCCTTTGCCTTCTTGCACGACAGGTATGACTTGACTGGAAAGAATCGATGGGACTGTTTGCGAAACCACGCTGAATCCGAAAGGTATTGCTGATAGTAAAGTCAACACGACCAGCACTCCTACACACACAAGCGCGCCTAAAAGGTTGCGGTTCATCGCTTCCTCTTTTTCTGCGGTGTTTTGTGGAAGTGGTAGCCAACTAGCATCATCAAAACTGCTGAGAATGCCAAAAGTCCTAGTATTGCGTTTCTTCCAAGGTCGTATGCGTCGATTGGATACATTATTAGCATCGAGTATGTGAACACGCTCAGTATGTACATTATTTTGTAGAGTCTTTTGCTTCGCGCGTAAACTACTAGTGAGAGTATGAGCAAAGGCACTACGAGTATCCAGAATACGACTTCTACCCACATCAGATATCACGCTCCTGTAGGTAGTTCGCCATGAACCAGAAGAACAGTGTTAGCAGTGCTAGCGCAAGTACTTTGAGCGAGCGCGCAAGGTCAAAGAGGTACTCCCAGGTGAAATACAAAATAGTCGCAATAGCGAAAATCACTCCGACGGTGTAGAATATGTATTCTGTTTTCATCTGTCCTCTTTCATTTGTTGGATGTCCGATTCAGTATTTAAAGTTTGTGAGCAGTACTCTGCGGGCAGTGTTTGGTTGCCGCACGAGCAGGTCGTTGTGTCGCAAACGCACGGTTCGTTCTCGGCAAAACAAGTGACAACAGCTCCTGTCGCGTGAGGCCTGATGAATGAGAACCCTACCACTATTCCTAAGATGAAAGCGAATAGCAGTATTCGCCAGTTCACGCGCTCACCCAAGAAAGTATTGTTTCTTTTTCTTGCAGGCCGTAATGGACTGTTCCGTTGACTTCAAATGCTGGAACGCCTCTTATGGCTCGCCCTTGTGGGCAAAAGTCTGCGTTATACTCGGTTATTGTCAGCCGATCATCTGTTTTAAGCTCGTTCAGAGTGCTTTTTTGCGCATAACAGGTGATGCATAAGGGCGAGGAGTAGTAGTTGATGGCAAAATCACCTGTTCCATAGCTCGCCTGCGGGCAGTCTACTGCTAATATTGCTGGAAGATATGTCAAGAATACGGCTAAAAGTACGACTAAGAAGAGCGCGACATATAATTTCATGTCGTGAAGGGGGCGTTCGTCGTTAATAAAGCTTAGTGAGGAAGATTTAAATAGAAGAATGACACTTAAAATCATGGGTGAGTATGGTGAAACTAAAGTTTCGTTGTGGATCGTGCAATTGGAAGTTCACAAGAAACTTCGCTCCCAAGCTCTGCCCTTATTGCGGTAAATCTTCAGTTGCTGAAGACGCAAGCCAAGCAGCCGACGACTTATTAAGAGAAGTCGATGAAGGATTCTGATTGTATTTTGGCAATTTATTGAAAATTGTTCACACCTTTATCTAAGACTCAAAAAAAGCTAATAAAAAAAGAAATGTACGGTGATTACTCTTCAACTTCTGCCGGCGCCACATCAGCTTCAACTGCCTGCGCGGTGCTTACAAGTTCTCCGCTGGTCAGGTTTTTGTAGCTAAAGTCGCTTTGGAATGCTTGTTTTAGAACTGCGACGTTTCTAAGCACTAGCGAGCCGTCTTTTTCTTGTGTTCCGAGCAATTTTGTCCAAAAGTCGACTACGGATGGATAAATGAGGGCGTCGTTGGAAAGCACTGCAGTAGGAACCAACTCTATAGCGTGTCTCTTGACAAGCAATTTGCCGCGTGTGCTGTTGGCTTCTACCATTTTTACTGAAGCAAATGACATTCCGAATGTTTGTTCGAAGAGCGGCTGTAGTTCAGATGCGTTGTAGCATCCTTCACAATCATCGGTTATTATTGTGAGTTCGACAAGTCCTTCGACTTTTTTGCTTGAAACGTTATAATACGGCGGCGTCACAAGACGCAACACTAATTTCCCATCGCTTTCTTCGCTGCCAAGTGTTGCCCAAGCGTCTGCGAATACAGCGTATTCGAGTGCGTCTTTGCTGACGATTAGTGTCGGCAGTCTGTCAATATGGTATTTAGATATCAAAGAAAGCGCTTCATCGGATGACGCGTCCAAATCTCTTGTGCTGACTATTTTGAGGCCAAGCTGTTGCATTTGGTCTATGGCTGGTGAAAGGTTGAAGCATTCTTCGCATTGTGTTTGAAGGATTTGCAGTATGCTTACTCTTCCTTTGACTCGTTTGGATGCGACATCGTAGTATGGCGCTGGACTATTAGCGTAAACAAGCGCGTCTTGGTTCAAGGTGAACACGATAGGCGCTTTTTCAGGGCCCATTTGCAAAGTAGTCATGTTATCTATTTCGCCTTGAATCAGTATCGCTTGAAGCCTGCTCAGGTTGTACTTCTCAGCAAGTTCAAGGCTTTCAGCGAGCGTCAACTCAGTGACTGATGTCACATTGTACCCTGCTTCTTGTTTGAGCGCGTCTACAAGGACGCTTGCGTTGATGCAGTCAACGCAGTCAGAGCCAAGGAATGTGACTTTTAATTCTCTCAAATCGACTGGTTCAGGAGCTTTTGGTGTTGGAACGCTAAAGAGAAAGTAGACGTTGACTGCGAGGATTGCGAAGAGAAGAACGACAAAGACTGTGTTCAGTGTATTCACGTTTTTTGGCTTTTTCATAGTGTTACGCTCTTTTGAGGTGGTATTTATGCTTTATTGTTATAAAAGAAAAAAAGAAAAAGGAAAAAAACTCAACACCCTCCTACCATTGAAGGGAGGTTTTGCAGGTTGCTTGGAAGCGATGGGCTTCCTGCTGTGGCTCCGCTTTGTGTTGGAGCTGACGTGCTGAATTGTCCTTCTGCCAGCGTGTTCTTCAAAGTGAAGAGCTGGAATGCTTGGACTCCTGCGATTAGCACGAGGGCGCCAAGCACGATTGCGATTACGACGTTTTTGTTCATTTTGTTACCTCCTTAGCATCCGCCTACCATTGTAGGAACATCATTTAGTACGCTTGCGTCTCCGCCTGAGATTTTCATGCCGATTTCGACCATGTTCTTAGGGAACCATAGGGCTTTCCATCGCATGGCCTCTCTCAAGACTTCAGCGTCAGTCATATCAGTGCTCTGCATTAAATAGAGCGTTACCGCGTGTATTGCTGGCGCGTGGCTGCATCCGCAGGTCAAATCGCCTTTTGCGTTTATGCTTATCGGGCCTACTCCGCAGCAGTATTCACAGCTGATGCCGACAGGCGTTGTGGCCAAAGCCAAATACCTGTTCCAGACTTCAGGGTTGTTTTGCGATACGTCCTGTTTGATTCGCGGGTAGAGTTCGTATGCTAAGAATTGCAATGCTTTGACAGGGTCGTCATAGCTGATGCCGAGCTCCTTGTAATATTCAGGCTGTCCTTGTGGTATCATCGCGTTTATGACTCCTTGTGCGTCTTTAGCATCAGACAAGTCTATTACTGCGGCAACTGTTTGCGCAGTGCTTTTTAGTTGTGTGACATCGACTGATTCAAGGTCTCCGTTTGAGAACGTTTTGATGCTGGTGCTTGTGCTTCCAAGAGCCGGAGCGCCAAGTGCGCTGCTTATCTGGAAGAGCATCACTTGGTTGAATAATACAAGCACTGCTGCTATTCCTATGACCCAAACCAGGTTGTTCGAGAATACTTCGTCGTTTTTTTCTTTCATTTGAACACCTCTAACCTTTACAACGGGTGAAAAGGGAGTATAAAAAGTTTGTGAACTTTTAGAACAAGACAGTAGTGTTGGACAATTACGTCCTGTTCTAAAAGAGTAAAAGACACAACTCTTATCCTAAAATTTGTGTCTTTTACTATTTGAGTTTATGCGCTGTGGTCTTTCAATATGTGTCCATAGCGTTCGCAGTTTTTGACTGCCCAAATCTCAAAATGGTTGAATGCGTGAGCTCCGAAAACTGCTGCTGCGTAATCAGTGATTTGCGCGTGTTCTCGAAGCAAATCAGGCAATACTATTCTTCCCTGATTGTCCCATGAAAGCTTCGGGCATTCTCCTGAAAGCAGCTCGGGTGATTTTTCGCTTTTTTGTATGAATAGTTCTGCGTCATAAACCGCGATATATGGCGCATCGTTGCGTTTCGCACGTGAAAGGAAGACAATTGAAGCGTCTGAGCGTTCGATTACTGTTTTACGAAATTCCACGGGGATTGCGAGTCTTGATTTGCAATCAACGTGTACGTTATAACGTCCGAAGTAGAGCTTTTGAAGTTTTTCTTCAATGTCATTTTTTCGTATCATACTCTCAAAGCCCAAGAACTCCCTTTATAAATCTTGCGTCATATATGTTGCAGAATACGCTTAGACTCTTTCGAGTATTTCAGTGCTAAGATTCTCAGTGCTCGCGTTTTCCGTTAATCTTGAGCTTGAGGTTTGTTCAGTCTCGTTCGTTTCAATGCTCTCTTCAGTCTCAGTCACATTAGCATTGCTCGTTTCCAATGCAGGCATTCCTCCTTGCGGTTCGAAAACGAATTTGACGACTTGTCTTCGAGCGTCCGGAGTAGACAAAGGTATGTAGTCGCGGAAATCGTCGCGCGGCTGGTTGTTGACGTACATCTTGAGCACGCCGGGCTGTCCGTCGCACAAATCGCCGTTTTTCTTGTCAAGTATTTTATCGCGATCGAATGGCACTCCTATCTTGTCAAAGAACTTGCCAAGTGCGATGTCTTCTTTCTTAACTATGACTCCCTCGATATGCGCGGTATTGTCGAAATGGTGATGCATGAGCGTGGCTCCGCAGAATTGCTGGCCGTGCACTATTCCATCGCCGTGATTTTCGCATGGAAGGTCGACTTTCTTTCCGCAGATGTTAAGGTCGATGAGCGCGTGCCAGTGGACTTCGCGGTCGGTGTACATTTCAGGCTGGTTTCTCATCATCACTATTATCACAATAGCGAACAAAACGAACGCGAGGCAGCTCGCGGCTATCCAGAAATAGTTCTTGCGGCTTTGCGCTGCTTGAGCGAGTTCTTGCTGCTGGCGCTTTTCTTCTTCGCGTTTTTGTTTTTCAGCTTCGCGCTGCGCGTGCGAACTGTGCTCTTCTTCAGTCATGGTTCTCTTTTGCTCGCTTCTTGTTTATATGTTTTGTGGAGTCTCCAAAAGATAAGAAGCACTGCGATTAATATGACTGCTCCTGCAATATTCGCTGTCACGCTTGTGAAAAATGTGTTCGCGACTAATCGTTCATTGGCCAGAGTGAAAAAGCTCATCGTCCACGGTATATACTTTGGTATCTCTGTCATAAATACGCGAGTTCCTTGGAAGACAAACATGATTATGCCGACAAATATCAGCAATACTCCGCCGATTATTCCGTAAAGGTGCGTGTGCACTTTATGATTGAATATGGTGAAGTTAACGTGTCTGCTGGTGAACCATTTGGAAAAATCATACCTATCAGATAGCGCGGATACAAAAAGAAGCGGTAGTGCGATTCCAAGCGAGTAAAAGCCAAATAGCGCTGCCGCTTTAGCCGCGTTCGCGGTGTTTGCCGCGAGCAGCAAAACGCCTCCAAGTATTGGTCCTACGCATGGCGTCCATCCGACTGCGAAGAAGAATCCTAAAAAGAACGTGCTGATGCTTCCGTTCGGCTTGTGCTTGACTTTGAACTGGAAAAGGCTAAATCCGGTGTTGAGTATCATCATGAGTCCAAAGACCACTAAAAGTATGCCTGATATTACTGCGAAGAATTCTTTGTAGATGTTGAAGAAGTCGCCGACGAGTCCTGCGATGATTCCAAAGAGTACAAAGGCAAGGGTCATTCCAAGGCAAAACAGCGCAGTCATCGCTAAAGCTCGTTTGCGTTCTTTGAACACGTATGAGAAAAATGTTGGAAGCACGACAAAACCGCAAGGTGATGTGAACGTTAGAAGTCCGCCTATGAATGCCATCAGAAAAGTGATGCTGTACGCAAGTTCAGTTTGGTATTCTTGCAGTTTTATTACTCCGGGAGGCAAATCTAAAGCATAAGCTCCAATGCTCATTATTAAGAACAGCAGGATGAATTTTTTCATGCTTTCTCCGCGGCTGATTTGAATTGTTCGTATTCAGTTTGGGCGCAGATGTGGTTTCGTTCATTCGGCATGCAGCCATAGCAGCTTTGGCCGATGACTTGCCCATCTTTTACTTCTGACATCAGCATCCAAGGATTGCCGTCGTTTAAGCATTTTTCTCTATACGTCGCTTGTTCCTGTGTGAGTTCATCCGGAGCGCATGCGATTAACAGCAAAAGGAGTATGGCTTTTTTCATGTAGTTATTTCGTCCGCGCGGTTATTTAAATCTTGTGAACCCTTACAAGGTTCGTAAACTATTTATAGTCTGCAGCCAACAAAACTTGTATGAAAGAGACTGTAACTGATTTTGATTCATTGCTAAGCCCGTTGGAGCAGGAAGTTCTTCAGGTGCTTTGGCCGGCAAAGAGCATGCGTGTGCGTGAGATACATTCTAAGCTTAAGAAAAAGGTGGCGCTAAGTTCTGTCGCGGTGATTTTGGATAGGCTTTTTGACAAACAGATTGTGACAAGGACAATCGAGACTGCGCGTGGCGGCGCAAGATACATCTACACTCCTGTTCATGACCGCAAAGCTTTCGAGAAATCTGTTGTCGAGAGCGCGGTGAATAAATTGATAGACACGTTCGGAGATAACGCGCTCTCTTATTTCAATGAACGATTCAAAAGGTGATATGGATGCTTGACACAGTTGTGAATTTCGCTGGCGACCCTGCGAAGATGCTCGCAGTCACGTCATCGATTGTGATGGCTGTCTTGTTGCTTCTCGCGTACAAACGTTTCGAAAAAGTGTCGCTGCTTTACGCCCACCTTGTTTTCGTGCTCGCCCCGCTCTTTTATTTCGCTCTCTCTGTCAATTGTTCGTTCGGCTTCGCAAAAAGCCTTCTTGCGTGGTGTACGCTCATTTTCGCAAAAGCAGTCATCTATCTGCTGCCTGTGGCGATGGCGTCTTCCTTTGTAGCAGGTTATATTTTCATTCCTCGTTTGTATGAGGCGAAAGGAAAACGTTTGAACGTGAAATGGTTCAATCGTTTGTGCGCAAAGCACGGCTTGTCAGCATCTCTTTTCATTTTGGACAAGGCAAAGCCAACCGCTTTCACTGCGAAAAAAAATGTGTTCGTCTCAGTCGGCATGTTTGAGCAGCTTTCGCGAAAAGAGCTTGAGGCGGTCGTCCTGCACGAATTATATCACATCAAGCATAATTCAGCGTGGAACAAATTCTCTGCGTCATTCGCTTCTTGGTTCTCCCCGTTAGCTATGTTCTCTGGTAAATCCGATGATGAGCGAGCAGCTGATACGTTCGCGGCAAAAGAACAGAAAACGTGGCGTTTTGTTGAATCGGCGCATCGCAAGGTGGATAATGATAAGTGGTATTGACTTAGTGGGATTTGTAGGCGCTCTGCTTATTTTGCTCGCGTTCTGGCTTGTGACCCGCAAAGTCGTGCATCCGGAATCTTTTAGTTACTTATCTCTCAATCTTTTGGGCGCTCTTCTTCTTGGAGTCGAAACGTATCGCAGAGCATCGTATGCTGCGCTATCTCTCAATATTATCTGGGCGTTAGTCGCTCTGTACGGCATATTCTTAGCGCGCAAAAGAAAGGAAGCTAAACTTAGGCGCTAGTGTGCTTGGTGCGAAGAGTTTCAAACCATGTTTTGATTTCTGATAAAGGTTCTTTGTTTCTTCTTCCGGGTTCTAATTCGAGCCCTCCTGGTCCGAAATGGCTTGGTCTGCTAAAGCGTATTTGTCTGTCTGCAGTGATGTCTCCTCCTTCATAACCGCACGATTCTGTGCTAAGAACGAGAGAACCCCATTCCAAGTGGTAGTCGGCTCGTACAAGCATGGGAAGAAGATTATCTCGCACGGCAGTAATATCTCTTGCGTGAACTTCAAGCGTGTACGCGTTCGGTCTGCTGTTATGGATGAGCGCGTCGATTCCTTCAGGTGTTGTTTTGAAGAATTTTGCTTGTCCAAACGATATTTTCCCTTCGTATCCTACATTAAGTTCGACAAAGTAGAACGGCGTCACATTGCGCACCTGGCATGCGCGGATGTACGCGGGAAAATCTTTCTCGTGTTGCGGGATTCTTGCAAGATGGTTTGGATGGAAGTACAGGTTCGCTCCGCAAATCGTTCCTGGATACGTCATCAGCGCATCATGGAAAAGTTCATCTGTTGCCGGTCGAATCACGTATTCTTGTTTTGTTTCAGTCATTGTATTCACCTCGAAATATTGACGCGTTTTAACGGTCTAAAGCATTGCTGACAAAAAACTGAAGCATTATGCTTTGTTATATTTATCCGCAAGCCGCAAAGCCCATGATTCGTATTGTTCTCGAATGTGAGGGTGCATGCACTCGTACAAATCAACGATAAGCGCTTCAGAATTCATCGTGACGCATCCTGTTCGGTGGAAGCTCTCAGCAGCAGTGCCGTTTTTGTGGGTGAGGTTCAACTGGCTGCCCACAATTTGATACCCTTTGCTTACGATTTGAGGAAGAAGCACTTTATGGAATACTATGGATTTGTGTTCGTCGTTAACCGGCGCGACTGAAGGAATAGAAACGCCGATCGTGTTCACTCGTCCGCCCTCTATCAAATCTACCAAGCCATCAGCGAGCTTAAGAGGCAGTTCATCGGATGGCTCGCTGTCGTAACGTATTCCGAAATTGGAATTCGCGTGAGGAAGATACGCGCCTTCAGCGAAGTAACAGAGTGAAAGGTTCAAACCGGGCATTATCCCTCTTCTTTTGCATTCAGAACGATGGGCTGTCCGTTCTTCAGGAGTGGAATCTGGCGAAGGAGGGTACAATCCATCTGCCGCGAAGATCAACCATCCCGAATGATACGCTAATCCTTCATCGGCAAGTGGCATCGTTGTGAGCGCTTCTAAAAATAGTTCGTGGCTTGCGGGTTGTATTTTTCGTTGCAAAGTCATTTCAATCGCCTTTGTGGTATTTGTCTGCGAGTGTGAGGAACCATGACTCGTATTTCTTGCTGATTTCTGGATGCAGGTGTTCTGTCGGTACAAGCTTGAGCCCGTCTGAACCCATGTAGATTACTCCGCCCTCAGTTGGGTTTGTTCCGCCTGCGTGGGCGAAGAGATGCAGTGTCGCGCCATCCACCTGATATCCTTTGTTCACGAGTTCAGGAAGAAGCGAGTGATGGAATAGCCTGCGCGCGTGCTCGGTCGTTCCTATGGTCACTCTGATGAATTGCTTTCTTCCACCACCTAGTATGGCTGCGACTTCTGAGTGGAGTTTGAACGGCAGGAATTCCCGCATGACATCATCCATATCGTATTCATTAGCCATATCAGGGACTTCAGGAACCAGCTTCGGAAAATAATTGTGGGAATCGTATTCAAGGAAGAGTTGTGATCTTGAGATGATATTTCTTCGCTTGCATTCAGCCATGAATCGCTTTTTTTGTTCTGTGGTGCGAAGCTCTTCTGCTGGATAATCGAATCCATCTGCTAAGAAGAACGCATCTCCTGACTCATACGCGTATCCGTCTGCCGCGAGCGGCATCGTTTTGAGCGCCTCAAAGTAGAGCTCATGTGAGCCTGGTTGTATTGTTCGTTCAAGTGTCATTTTTCATTCCCCCCTTATACTGTCCTTCGAGCGATTTGAACCAGTCGAACCATGCCGCTTTGCGTTCGGGCTGCATGTGCGAGTGTATCGATCTAAATCCATGCAAATAGATATGATACTGGGAGTCTATCTTGCCCAAGTCTATCGTGCATACATTAGTCCTGGACTCTTGGCCTTCGTAGACTTCTGCTGCGAATTTGGCTCGTTCAAGTTCATACCCGGCTTCAAAAAGATGGCGAAAGAATTCAGGTGCGGCTTTCGCGAATTCAATAGGAACTGGCGAATCAAGTTCGTACGTGCTCGAGATTTCGATAGTGTGTATTCGCCCACCGCTAAGGAGTTTAGTTAGTCCGGCGTTAGTGTGGCATCTAAGCAATCGACCGTCATATATCCCTGATTGCGGTGTGGTGAAACCGAGCCCCATCTCACATGTCATCGTGATGTGCGAGTAAGGGATGATATTCTTGCGTTCAAGTCTGCGTTCAAGATTTACTTGTTGTTCCGTACTGCGCACGTTTGGTGAGAGTCCATCAGCATGGAATTCTGCGTTGGCATGATAGACCGGTTGCTGCGGAAGACTCATAAGCGCTGTCCTGAAAAGGTCAGGTGATCCTGATGCGAGAGTGTACGTACGTTCTGTGGTTCTTGCCATACCTAATGCATCCCGCCGCCTTTTTTTAAGCATTATTGTCCTGCGATAGTCAGCTTTAAATATCGACTCCTTTTCATCGAAAGGTATGACTGATGTGAAGCTGCTTATCCGCAAGTTCGCTTTGGATAATGCGAGAAAATACAATGGCGTTCCTAATCAGGGAGCGGTAGTTGGAAAACTCGTGGCAGAAAGACCTGAACTAAAAGCTGAGCTCAAGGTCCTCATGCAGGACATTAAAAAAATCTGTGATGAAGTCAAGCTATTAAGCGTTGAAAAGCAAATAGCTGAGCTAGAAAAAATAGCTCCTGAACTATTAGTAGAAAAGAAGATTGTTGAGGAGAAGAAGCTAAAGCCATTGCCTGGCGCAGAGAAAGGTAAAGTCGTTATGCGTTTGGCTCCAAGCCCTAGCGGCGTTCAGCACATTGGTCACGCTGTTGTTTTCTCGCTTAGCCATTTATACTGCAAGGAATATGACGGCAAGCTTATTTTGCGTTTCGAGGATACTAACCCTGAGGAAATCTACGAGCCGGCATATCGAATGACTGAGGAAGATTGGAATTGGCTTACTGAAAATAGGCTTTATCGCGTTTTCGTTCAAAGCGACAGGCTTGAATTATACTATGATTATATGGAAAAGATGGTAGCCAAAGGCGCGGCATACGTCTGCCTGTGCTCAGCGGATATGTGGCGTGATTTGTCTATGAAAAATACGCCGTGCCCCTGCAGAAATTTGCCTGTTAAAGAGCAGCACGTCCGATGGGATAAAATGTTTGTGGAATACGAGCCTGGTCAGGCGGTTGTTAGAATCAAGACTGATATCAACGACCCTAATCCCGCTATGAGAGATTGGCCTGCGATGAGGATCAACCATTCTGTTCATCCGAGAACTAAGACTAAATTCAAGGTCTGGCCGCTTATGAATTTCGCGGTTGCAATTGATGACCACGAGATGGGCGTCACTCACACTATCCGCGGAAAGGATCATATGGATAACGCGAAGCGCCAGCAGCACATCTATACTTTCTTTGGCTGGAACGCGCCTATGCACTCATATGTTGGAAAAATAAATTTTGAAGGTATCGAAATCAGCAAGAGAAAAATCAAGGCAGCGATAGAGCGCGGCGAGTATGATGACTGGGACGATATCAGGCTTGCGACTGTTGCAGCGCTCAAGCGCAGGGGTTTCCAGCCCGGCGCGTTCCACAAGTTCGCAACCGATATGGGCATAGGTCTCAATGATAAAGTTGTTCCAATTGACGACTTCTTCAAGAGTCTCGAAGCTCACAATCGTGACATCATAGACCCTGTTTCAAACAGGTATTTCTTCGTTTCAGACCCGGTTAAAGTCTCGATAAAGGACGCTCCAAGACAAACTGTCAAGCTTCACTTGCACCCTGACAATAAAGAGAAGGGCGATCGTGTTTTCGAGACTGGCTCAGACTTTTTTGTTCCAAAGGATGATTTTGCAAAGCTCAAGGCAAAGAAGCTCTACCGTTTGATGGACTGTCTTAATTTCAAGAAAGAAGCAAAGGAGCTCGTATTCGATAGTTTGGAATACTCAACATACAAAGATAAGGGCGAAGGAACGCTTCACTGGCTCCCTGCCACGGCAGAGAACGTCAATGTGGAAGTCCTCCTGCCAGACAAAAAGCTCCTAAAAGGCATAGGCGAAAGAACGCTCAAAGACCTCACAGTAGGTACAATGATCCAATTCGAGCGTTTCGGCTTTTGCAGACTCGACAAGAAAGAGTCTGACAAGTTGACGTTCTGGTTCGCGCACAAATAGAACATATTTTAAGCTGAAACGGTCGGCGTTCACCAAGGTGGTTTGAATGAAACTTCATCAAAGAGTATTGAATTGTATCGCAGGATTAGCTCTTGCAGGGTGCGCTTCTTCAGAACCGCGGGCCCAGCCTGAACGGCCGGTTCAATTCATACCGAACTATGGCACTTGTGTGCGTGATGTCAATAACGACGGTATGGAAGACGCGGTCGTATACGAAGTCGAAGGAGATATTTTGGGCTATCGCAACAGGCATGTAGTGAAGGTGTATCTTGCGCAGTCGCCCGGTGATTTTCCTCAGGCAGTCTCACCGAGAGTTCCTACATTGAAAGAGTATGTCCATGAGATGAGGCAAGAGACCGACTATTTTGAGATGCGTTGGAATGTGAGCGATAAGCTGCCAAGCGACCAGTTCTCGTTCGTGACAGAATCACCATACGGCTCTGAGCCGGACTATTTGATAACGCTTCTCGATGCAGATAAAGATGGGAATAACGATATTGTTTTCTGGAGGGCGAAAGAACGTGAAGGCACACAAGTCGTTTACAAAGTGATCGCGCAAGGCAACGGTGATGGCACGTTCAAACGCGTGGATTCTGAATCGATGGAAGCTGGATTCGAAGAATGGCGTGATGAACTGCAGCGGTAGAACCACACGTTAGCAAAATATCCGAGTAGCAAAAGAAACCTTCCATGATTTTTAAGAACAGGCATATTAAGGTGCGACATCTTGTATCATGAATGCAGTTTTATATTGATACTTCAATCTGGATAGACTTGTATGAAAATCGAAAAGGATTCGCTGGCGAACCGCTCGGCGAATATGCGCTGGAGCTATTCGCCCTGATAAAAGCGAATAATTCTACACTGGCCATAAGCGATTTGCTGATAAGAGAATTAGAGGGATACTATTATTCAGACGAGATAAATGGAATGATGAAGCCATTTGAGGGAATCATCAAAAGAATCACGGCTACAATGGAACAGCGAAAAGAAGCAAAACAAATCGCGAACAAAAGAAAAATTCCACCAGGTGATGTTTTGCACGCGATTTTAGCAAGAGACCACGAGTTGCTTCTTATTACAAGAGACAATGATTTCAGGAAACTTGAAGACGTATCAGCGCATCACAAGCCGGAAGAGTTCATTGATTAGAGATTTTCAAACGCGTTTTTGCGTACAAGCTCATATTCAGTATCGCTTATTTTTCGTTTCGATGCTCCTTTCAGATGGGCGAGTTCGGCTATTGCTTCTTTCATCTTCGTTTTGTCGAGCTGTTCGCGCAGCGCGTTCCTGATAAATTCTGTTCTGCTCTGATAGCCCTGTCTCTTTACCGCATCATCAACGGTGTCAAGGAACCGTTTTTCCAGCTTGAGCGTTATCATCTCAGTGACCATATATCCAAAGTATATACTTCAGATATATAAGTCTTTGCGCTTCACTGACTAAAATCCTCCACGCAGGGATTTACTATCTTCACCCAATCCTCTCTCTGCATGAATACAGTCTTTGTTAGCATTCCTGCGTTGAAAAGTATCTCTTCAGAAGTTATAGATTCGTCAGCATAGGTCTTTATCCCGAATAAATTTCCAAAAGGAGGTACTTCTCCGACTTCGCAGTCGGTTAATTGTTTAACTTCTTGGGGGCTTGCGAATTCAGCTTTGCTGCCCACGAGTTCTTTGACTTTCTTGAAATCGATTTTTTTGTCTGCTGCAAGGTTGAACTGGTAGAACGCGCCGTTGACTTTCAATATCATCGCTTTGATCGCCATGCGCATGAGCTGGTCAGCAGGGATTCCCGTCAGCTTCTCGCGCACAAGCGATACGTCTTTGGACAATCCACTCGCAACATGTTCAAGCACTCTATACTCTACGCCGTGCGATTTGAGTTCGTGCTCTATCTTGTCGAATACTGCTTGGCTCATAGAAAACATCCCGCATCGAACGGATAAAAATGTTATGAATCAGAGCATCACAAACTCTGTCTTTACCTGCTTTAGTGATGTAAGCGATATTATTTTGGCGATGTGATATTTCTTGATCGCCATCTTGACGAATGCGTAATACGCATCGATGTCTTTTGTTCGAAGTTTTGCGAGTAGTTCATAGTCTCCGGTCACGATGTCAACGCTTTCTACCTCTTGATGTTTAGATAACTCTCGCGCGAATTCTTCAGGCTCATCATACTTATCAGGGCGCAGATTGATCAAGATATAAGTGCAAAATCCCGAGTCTATTTGTTTGTAATCAAACACCGCTTTGTACGCCTTTATCGCCCCTTCTGCCTCTAGCTTTTTGACGTTATAATGTATGGTCGTGGAAGGCTCGCCCAATTTCTTTGCGACGCGCGCTATCTGCGGCGTGCAATAGCCGCTTTTGAACAGTTCGACGAGTTTTGGGCGTATATCCTTCATAAATTCGTACAATATTCAACTATTTATAAGATTTTTGGTATTTATTTGAATAATCTCCAGCAAGATATATAAGGGACGGCCCAAAGAGATATACTGCGTCTAATGGCGTGGAGAACTAAGATGAGCGAGGTTAAAGCGTTAAGCGCTGGTTGCTGGTATTGCTGCTGACCAAGAGGTCTGGGAGCTGTTATTTAAGCGCCAGACTGATCTTGCGAATGATAAAGCGTCGCAGGCGTTTATTGATGGGCTAAAACTCATCGGTTTTGATGAGACGCACATCCCTTCGTTTGATTCTATCAATGTTCGTTTGAAGGGGTTGACCGGCTGGCAGATTGTTCCTGTTGGCGGGCTTATCGAGGTAAAAGAGTTTTTCAGGCTGATAGCGAACAAGCGATTCCCGATGACGACGTGGATTCGTTCGAAAGAAAAGCTCGACTACATTCAGGAGCCCGACTTGTTCCATGATGTTTTCGGCCACGCTCCTATGCTTACGAACAAGCCGTTCTGTGGTTTTATGGAAGCTGTTGGAAAGCTCGCGGTAAAGCACGAAGACAGCAAAACCATTAGCGGCATGCTAGATAGATTGTGGTGGTTCACTGTCGAATTCGGTTTGGTAAAAGAAGGCAATGAAGTCAAAATCTTCGGAGGCGGCATTCTTTCTTCGAAGAATGAAGTCGCACATTCGCTTTCAAACAAGCCGCAAAGGAAGGATTTCAACCCGAATGTAGTGATGGGAACGCCTTTTCGCATCGACCGTTTGCAGGACGTGTTTTTTGTCGTGGATTCATTCGAGGAATTATTCAGCTCAATAGAGAACTTAGGGGTGATGGAGGCTAAAGTAAAATGATAGGAATAGTAGTGGCGGGGACAGCGTTAGCAGTAGCTCTGCACCAGTTTTGCGGAATCAACGACAATCGGTGCCGGTGCGGAGTCTGTGAAGACTGCAAGAAGAGCGACTTGAATGAGTCGTTGGTGTCTATCTGCCAATGGGAGACCATTGCGGGCAGAAGGGCAGGGGATTGGCATCGTTACGAGTTCATGCGCTCTGTGAATAAGGAGATTTCAACGCTTGATTTAGAAGGCTTGAAGCGAGCGCATGAACTGGTGAACGCGTACGTGCAGGCGTTCGGCAAGGGGCTAAATGGCGGATGAAGAGTTGCGCAAATTGGAAAGGTTGGCAGAGCAGGGCGATGATATTGCGAAAATCAGGCTTGCGCATGCTGTAGGAAGGCTGTCGGGTGAATTGACTGCGCTCTTTGAAGAGGCTCTTGCGTTAAAAAATGCAAAAATGGATTACTTTGACGCGCTCAATAAGATTTACCTTTTTGAGCAAGGAACGCATATCGAGAAGTTAGACCGAGAATTCCCTGAACATAGAGAATACCGCATAGCGATGGTTCGAAGCCGATGGCGGGCAGGGTGGGCAAGATGATTGAGCAAATCCTCTTGTTAGTAGCTATCGCGTTGATGGTGAACCAGTACGAGACGTGGCGGGATTCGAAGACGTATCAGCCGTGGTACGAGCCGGAACGTCCCAGCGACCCGTGCGATTGCTTTTATTGCAGGCCAAAGGAAAAGAAACAAGAGCCGGTAGAAGACCTTGAGAAGAAAACGCAGAACGCTATTGAACCATCTTGAGCGCGTCTTTGAGCGAGGCTATCTTGTTTGCCACGCGAAGCAGGTCTGAAGTTGAATGTTTTTTGTCTTTTTTTATTTCTTTGTAGAGTTTAGTTAGTCGTTCTATGTCTTTTTTCGAATCAACTACTGTTTTTCGTTTTGTTTCGAATTTCTCTTTTATCTTGCGTTCGAGTTCATCGACGCGTTTCTTGCGCTCATCTTGAGTATCAAGATATCGTCCGAGTTTATGCTCAAGCTTGGTTATCTTGTGCGTAAGTTCAATATGCACTCCTTCTTCTCCTTGCTGGTGCGCTTTGATTTGTTTTTCGCTGCGTAAGGCTTCTGCGATATGACCTTCCAACTCCTCAACATGTTGAGAAAGGCGTTTGTCGTTTATTTGTTTGAGCTGATTTATCGAGAGTTTTACTTTCTTGTGCGCGATGTCTCTATGTTCTAATTTGCTTGATGCGCGCGCTAGATAGTACAGAAAAACCGAGCTTTTTGTTCTATCCACTCGCTCTTCTGGAAGGTTAAGAAAATCATTCATAGTCCGAAGGTTCTTCGTTTTGGAAGCGGTGGGAGCGGTGGCAGTCCTGCGGCTGAAGGGGGCGGCGGAACTCCTTGTCCTTGTAGCGGTGGAAGTCCTGGCGGCATAGGTGGCATTCCTGCGCTTGGCCTCATAGCAGGCATCGGCATCGGAAGTTCAGGTTCTTCGTGCAGTTCACTTGCCGGCTTCACTCCTTTGACCATATCGGCGAGAGCCAAGATGCCTGATGCGATTTCAGAGTTCTGCTCTAGTATCTTGTTCATCTTTTCAAGCAGGGGCTTCATTTTCTCTGTGAAATTGAGCCCTCCTTCTTCGACTCGCATTTCGTGGGAGGCGTCTTCAAAAATCGTGAGCAGTTTGTCCAATTTGGCGTTGAGCTCCATCAAGCTGACGTGAAGCTTCTTGCTTGGAGCAATCTCGAATTCTTTTAGTTTCGCAAGCTCATCTTTGAGCTCTTCAATCTCTTTGTGCGGGAGAAGTTCGTATTCTTCTTCTGATGGAGGAACGTCTGGCATAGCTAATCACCTTCTTTTGCTTTTCGTAAAATAGAGGAAGGAGTATATATAAAGATTTCTACGGCGAAAAGGCTTTTAAAGAACGAGTACTGCAAGAGCAGTATGGCCGCAAAGCTCCCAAAAGAGGTATACGACATCAAATCGTTTGAGTCTCAAAAGCAGCGCGAGCTCAAAACGGGCAAGCGTTTAGAACTTGAAAAAGAGCTAAAAGACCTTGAATGTTATCTCGACCTCGTTTCAAAAGGCGAAACAGCCGAAACTCTGGAGCATATTGAATTCTTAAGAAAAAAGAAAGAAGTTTTGAAGCGGTTGCTTTAGTTAATGTTATGTGCGATGTTAGCGTAGTTTGCTCTATTCAACGAAAATTTATCGCTTGGTTGAGGAGCTCTCGACAGCCGATACTGAGCTATCGATTGATTGAACTGTGCGGTCTATTCCTGCTTTGTCGACGCGGATGAGTTCGTATATTTGGCGTTCTGCTCCGCTGTCTTCTTTTGTTTTGAAGCTTATCGTATCTCCAACGTCAAGCATCGCGTCAAGGTCGAGCGCTCGATTCCTGTAGCTTCCGGGTCGAAAGTACACTCCCGCGTTATGTTTTTGCCCTGGTTCATAGAATGGGTCGTCAGTATCGAAGTTGATTTTGATTTCGCCTTGATCCGTGGTGACCATCACCCAGTATGGATATTCTCTTTGGTCGCGTTCAGGTAATGCGGGTATTTGGACTTCTCTTATGATTCTGCCGCTGATTACTTGTCTTGGTCGTGCTGCGTCTGCAGTGGCTAATTCTTGCGCTCGTTTGGACTCATCAGAGAGTGCTGTTAAAAATCCAGCACCAAGAACTCCCACTAATGCTAAGCAGCTTGTGCAGCCCAGTGCCTCAACCCAACTTCCTTCACGTTCATTTTCAGAATAGCCCATGTGCAAAACCTCAAATTGTTGTTTTATAAATATCTTGCCGCATTAGTATTCCATTCCGTGCCCGCCCATTCCTGGTGGCATTTGTGGGGCAGCGCCGCCTTTGTTTGAGCCAGCAATCACGTCATCAATGCGAAGTATCATCTGTGCTACCTCGCTAGCTGAGCTAAGCGCTTGTGTCTTTATCTTGAGCGGCTCGATAACTCCTGCGTTCCAGGAATCCACTACTTTTCCTTTGAAGACATCAACGCCTGCCCATTTTTGTTTTTTGTCGTGCGCTACTTTCAACTCGACCAACATATCTATTGGGTCCATTCCTGCGTTTTCGGCGAGGGTTCGCGGTATGATTTCCATCGCTTGGGCGAAGGCCATGACTGCGAGCTGTTCTCTGCCAGATAAGCTTTCAGAATACTTGCGTAGTTCTTTGGCGACTTCCATTTCGGGAGCGCCTGCACCCGCCACTACCTTGCCAAGTTTAAGAGACGCGGCTACATCGCCGATGGCGTCAGTTAGAGCTCTTTTAGCTTCGTCCACGACGTGGTCTGTTCCGCCGCGCACTAATATAGTGACCGACTTCGGATTTTTGCAGCCGGTGACGAAAGTCATTTCTTCTGAGCCGATTTTTCGTTCTTCTACCATTCCTGCGCTTCCAAGGTCTTTGGAATTCAAATCACGTAAACTAGTTACTATGCGAGCGCCTGTTGCACGTGAGAGCGCTTCCATGTCGCTTTTCTTTACGCGTCTTGCGGCATAGATGTTTTTCTTTGATAGGAAGTGCTGCGCGAGGTCATCGATGCCTTTTTGGCAGAACAAGACATTTGCTCCGCTTAGAGCGATTTGTTCAACCATGTCTTTGAGCATTTTTTCTTCTTGGTTGAGGAATGCCTGCATTTGCATTGGGTCTGTTATCTCTATTTTCGCATCGATTTCGGTGTCTTTGATTTCTATTGCTGAATCGATTAGCGCTATCTTGGGAGCTTTTATCATCTTTGGCATCCCTGGGTGGACTGCTTCTTTCTCCAAAACAATCCCTTCAATTAGTTCAGTGTGTTCGACAGAATCGCCTGTCCTTTTCTCGAGCTTGATGTGTTCTTTGTCGAAGTGTACGTGTCCGTTGTCGTATTCTATTACGCGTTTGACCGCTTTGACCGCGATTTCAGAGAGAATCTCTTTGGCGCTTTCGGCGGCTTTACCTGTGAGCGCGGTTCCTGCTATTTTACGAAGAAGGGACTCGTCTTTTTCGGAGACGTTTTCGGCTATCGAATTGAGGACTTCCTGAGCTTTCTGTTCTGCCAATCGATATCCTTTCGCGATAACTGTTGGGTGAACGTTTTGATCGAGCAATTCCTCAGCTCGTCTAAGAAGTTCTCCTGCGATAACGACTGCAGTGGTGGTTCCATCGCCTACTTCCTCTTCTTGGGTTTTGGCGACTTCAACTATCATCTTAGCCGCTGGATGTTCGACGTGCATTTCTTCAAGAATTGTGACACCGTCGTTAGTGATTGTGATGTCGCCCATTGAATCGACAATCATCTTGTCCATTCCTTTGGGGCCAAGCGTGGTGCGTACTGTCTCTGCGACGAGTTTCGCGGCCATTATGTTGTTGCGCTGCGCGTTCCTTCCTGTTGTTCTCTGTGTGCCTTCCGGCAAGATAAAGATTGGTTGTATTTCTTTGCCCATTGTAAATCACCCAAGACTGGTTGTTTTGAGGGTCTTTATAAGGATTATGGATTTATCGGCATTCATGCTGTCTGTCCCGCCGCCAACCATCCTTCCGTCTGCCTTCTCGCCGTCTTCCGTCCCGCCGTCCTACCGTCAGCCGTCCCACCGTCTCGCCGTTTATTCTTTAAGGAGTCTATCTAGCGCTTTTGGCGATATCGCCATTATCGAGAGTTGGGCTGAAAAAAGCGGGGTTTTTAGCCTTTGGTCGGCAAGTTCGCCATAGACGAATCCTGTCCATGAGTTTCGTTCTTGGTGTGCGAGTGCTGTGCGTAAAACGACTTCTTCTTCGCCGATTTTGTGCGCGTACGGATGGATGACTATTGTGTGCTGTGTGTACGCAGGGATTTTTCCTTTGAGTTTGTCTCCTTGTGTTTGCAGTAGCGCGTTGCTTGATAGGGCAAGAAGCTGGTTTCTCATCGCGTGTTCGTCGCGCTCGAATCCAAGCGTTGTCGCTAGCGCTTGATCTTTGCATAGGCGGTATGATAACGGTTTGCGTCCATTTGCTAAATCCTCGAGGTAGAATTTGATTTCTTCGCTCATTCTTTTGTACAATCCTATTCCTGCGCAAAGTGAGCCGTCAAGCGAATAAATGAGCGCGGATGTCGCGACTAGGTCTGCGTGGTGGCGCATCATCGCAGTATAATGGCCAAAATCGTTTATTTTTTTGACTTCTATTGTGACTTCTGAATCTATTGGGAGTGGTTTTTTGAAATCTGTGCTAATTGATACGCACCTATTGCCGACATTGTCTTCTTCAGCTGTTTGCTGCGCTGCGTCTTCGATTAGAAATTCAAGGTGGAATCCCAGGGCATATTTCTGGTGTAAATCGTTCTTATCGCCCGTAGCGTCGCGAAAAGCGTCGCTTAGCCGTTGGGTTATTTCGATTGTCTTCATTCTCTCACAAAAGTGTTCCCAAAAGATGGGTTTATAAAGGTTTGGGCATACTGGCGTCGTATGATCATAACGATCATGGGTAAGCCCGGCTCGGGCAAGAGCACAGTTGGAAAACTCATTGCCAAAGAGCTCAAGTATGATTATTTCTCAGGGGGCGATTTGCGCGGGAAAATCGCGATGGAGCGCGGCCTTACGATTGACGAACTCAACAAGATTGGCGAAACTGAACGCTGGACTGATGATGAGTGCGACAAACTTATAGAGAAAATGGGAAAAGAGCAGAATAATCTAGTTCTCGACAGCAGGACTGCCTGGCATTTTGTGCCGAAAAGCTTCAAAGTGTTTCTTGATGTTGATTTGAAGGAAGCTGCAAAGAGGGTCTTCAAAGACCAGCGCCCTGATGAAGAGAAGGCGTCATCTGCGAACGAGCTTTACGAACGTATGAATGCGCGCATGGAAAATGACAATTCAAGGTACAAAAAGTGGTACAAGATTGATTATCTGAACCTGAAGAACTACGATTTGGTCATCGACACGACGAAGTTAAGTCCGCAGGAGACTGTCAAAAGAATTCTGGCGGAAGTGAAGAAAAGGATGAATTGAGTCTTTTTCAGCGCATCCGTCTGCCGACAATCCGTCCTTCCTACTTCCTACAGTCGTCCGTCCTACCGTCTTGCCGTCCTCCGTCAGCCTTCCTCCCATCCAGCCGTCTTCCGTACCGACCGTCTTCCGTCCTCCCATTCCGCCGTCATTCCGTCCCGCCGTCCTGCCGTCTTCCTTCGTGCCATCTACCGTCATAAGCGACACCTTTAAAAACCACCATCGTTCCCTCTTTTCGCATGGCAATTAAGAAACACGATTTTGTGGAGCTTGAGTACACTGGTAGGATTAAGGATTCGAATGAAGTGTTCGATACTACTGATGAGAAGACTGCGAAGGACAGTCAGATTCATGCCAAGGGCGCGCAGTACCAGCCTATAGTGATTTGTGTTGGCGAGAAGCATATGCTTCCGGGTCTTGATGATTTTATTTTGGGTAAAGAATTGGGCGACTACACTGTCGAGCTTGCGCCTGAGCACGCTTTCGGCAAGAAGGACCCTGAGATGCTCAAGATGATTCCTACAAGTAAGTTTGAAGAGCAGGGTATCAAGCCGGTCACTGGTTTAAGACTTAACATTGATGGCCATATAGGCATTATCAAGTCTTCAGGCGGCGGAAGGACTGTTGTTGATTTCAACCATCCTCTCGCAGGAAGAGATGTTGTTTACCAAATCAAGCTAAAGAAGCTTGTGACTGACAAGAAAGTTCAAGTTGAGAGCGTTCTTAAGGTCTTGCTGGGTCTTAGCACGAAAGTTGAAGTCACGGGCAACAAGGCGAATGTTGAGATGCCGCAGCTTCCGCAGGAAATTCTTGATGAGCTTTCAAAGAACATCAAGGAACTCACAAACGTTGAAGTGGAATACACTCTCACACAGATGCCAAGCCACGAGCACCACTGCGACGATCCGACACATAAACACTAAAACATGATCGAAGAGCTTCTTGTCGCAGCAGGAGTGATGTCTGGTGAGAAGTACAAGATTTCTTTTGTTAGCGAGCCTTTTTGCAGGTGTGCGCAGGGCAATCTTACTGCGAAAATGCTTGCGAATGCCATGTGCGCAATTGATGATACACAAGCAATTGATCAGTCCATGGCCCTGTTAGATTCTAACTTGCGATTCTGCGCGGTCAAAGTTGAATTGTACAACGGCGGATATTGTCAAAATCCTACTGGGGCTAGGATCGAGCTTGAAATGCGCAGGCACGTGCAGGGATACTCAGGTACTATCGAGTACGAAGCTATGAATTCTCCAAGACAAGTTCTTGCTACGCTCACAATTGAGAAGAAATAATTCAGCGTCCTGACCGCGCGTTCTCTAATGCTTTAAGCGAGGTTTCATAATATTGCACGTATTCTGTATCGTTGGCTTCTAATTCGTTGTGCCCCCACCAATAGCTTGGAATGGTTTGTCGCTCGCCTTCTAGGTCAGCAGATGAGCCCAAATATCCGAGTCGCAGCCTTCCATCTTCTGCCAGAATTATTTGATCGTATTCTACCGGACCGGGGGTTCTTCGCACGTTAAATGGTTCAATGAGAATGCCGGGACGAATGATTTGCGCACCTCTATCTCCAATGAATTCCATGGTTGGGAATGGCTGCAAGTGTTTTGCTTGTTGTGAAAGGACGAGTTTGGCTATGCTCGTGAAGGTAGTATCGAAATAATCTATGTAGCTGCGCATGCGTTCTTCTTTTTTTGAAGCGTCGGGGTTAGTGAAGTGCGGACACGATATTGGATGCCAGAATAGACCTTCAGGAGTGAGAAAAAGCACATTCGTTTGGTTTTCTGAGCGATATAGTTCAGGGTATATGCAAATTGCGGGTTTTTGGCGATTTTCTGTGCGATCCTGCTGTCCCTCGACTAACTCGCGCAGAGTTTCCGTCGGAAACGGATCTATCTTTCTTGCTTGCGAAACTATTATTTGTTTAAGATTTTGTGCTAACATGGAGGTATCATAGAAATTTTGAACTATGGCCGTTAACGAGGTTCCGCTTCGACGTTTTGCGGATAACCATCTTTCGAACACAGCTCTATCGTCAGGATTCATGTCTTTCACCCGTTCAAGCTCTCGCAAGTTTTCGTCCATATGCGTGAGCGCAAAGACGCGCCTTATAAGAATTTCGCCCAACTATAGTCTCTCACAGCACAATCCTTAAATATCCCATGCCGTGATGTTTTTTATTGGTGAAAAGGGGAAAAAAATGATGCCGTTTATACGTCCGCAGCAGCCAGTTGTGAATGATCCTAAACTGACTCATAAGAAAAATTCTACTCATCCGTTAGATACCGAGCTAGAAGAGTTGCTCGCAAAGCAGCGCGCTTCGATTAAAGTCATCGGCTGTGGCGGTGGTGGTAATAATACTATTAATCGTATCGCAGAGGTTGGTATTCACGGCGCGGAAACTATAGCTATCAACACTGACGCTCAGGATTTGCTTTACACCACTGCAGAAAAAAAGATTTTAATCGGACGAGAGCGAACTAAAGGCATGGGCGCGGGTTCCGACCCTAAGCTTGGTGAAGAAGCTGCTAGAGAGAACGAGCATGATATCAAGAATGCTCTTACCGGTTCTGATATGATTTTTATCACTTGCGGTCTTGGTGGCGGTACCGGTACTGGTTCCGCTCCTGTCGTGGCTGAAATTGCTAAGAAGATGGGAACGTTAGTTGTTGGCATCGTGACTATGCCTTTCACGATGGAGGGCAACAAGCGTTATGAGAACGCTGTTGTTGGATTGGAAAAACTTCAGCAATGGGTTGATACTCTTATCGTTGTTCCTAACGACAAACTGCTCGAACTCGCTCCTGATTTGCCGCTTCATACTGCATTCAAAGTCTCTGATGAGATTCTAACTAGCGCTGTCAAAGGAATCGCAGAGCTTGTGACAAGAACTGGTCTTGTGAATCTTGATTTTGCCGATATTCGCGCAGTTATGAGCAACGGCGGTGTTGCATTGATAGGTGTTGGCGAATCCGACTCTGAGAATCGCGCTGTCGAAGCTGTTGAAAAAGCTATCAACAACCCGCTTCTCGACGTCGACATCACTGGCGCTACAGGCGCGCTCATAAATGTTTCAGGAAGCAAGGATTTAACGCTCAATGAAGCGCGCAGAGTTGTCGAAACAATCTCTCAACGCCTTTCAGAAGATGCTAAAATCATTTGGGGCGCTCAGATATACGAGGATTTGGGCAAGACGTTAAGAGCGATGATTATCGTGACCGGCGTCAAGTCTCCGCAGATTTTCGGTAAAGCAAAGCGGCTTTCAGATGCGACAAGAGAAGAGATACAGGCCGAGTTGGGAATTGAGTTCGTGGATTAGCAATGCTATAAATCTGGTTCTCGCGACATCGTTGAGGTGAGAGAAGAGTAGCAAACATCCCTTCGCAGAAGGGATTTATGAAGTTGCTTCTGGAACCGAAACGAGGAGCGATTTGATCAAACTTTCTTAAAGTTTGGAGATGAGATACAGGCCGAGTTGGGAATTGAGTTCGTGGATTGAATATCTGGAATGGATTTCTGTTTTACGAAAAAAGTGAATAATACGGAACAATACTATTCAAAATCGTCGTCTATTGATTCTTCATCGCATGTGCATTCAATGCCTTCGATGCGAACATATTTCTGGCATCTATTTCCTGTTTGATTGTAGACAACCGACGAGTCATAATCAGCGGTTTGTGGTTGTCCAATTTCGCATTTGTCCGATTCCCAACAAGCATGCTTGCAAGAATTGCAGTCTGTTCCAATCTCCACCTCTTCAAGTTCGCAAAGTATTGTGTGCCCGCTAAAACCAACCGGAAGACCTGTTTGCGCGGATTTCTCAATCATTTGATGGACAACCTCATCAAGTGGTTTTTGTGTTCCATCCAAAAAATTTAGCCAAACTTTAGGTTCGTCAGGAATATCAGTCATCATATGTGAACGAATAAGAATGATTTATAAAACTTTCACAAACACGCGCAAAATTCGATAAAATCCTTTCTGAATGTTGATCCTCCGCTGTATTTTTATAGTGTTCTGCTTTGTCCATTATAATGCTCAACATCACGAACGCCGTGACCGCTTCGAGGATTCTGTTGACTCCTCTTTTGTACATCTTCGCGTTCACTAGAAATACTGCGGCGTTCGCGTTAATGTGGGTCGTTATAGGTGCAAGTGATAGTCTTGATGGGTATCTTGCGAGAAGATTGAAACAAGTTTCCGCCTTCGGCAGCACTTTGGATACTATAGCTGATATTTTCTATTTCGGCTCTGGCTGGCTTATTTTTGTGATATTTCCAATTCTAAGGCCGTTCTGGTGGACATTTGGGCTTGTTGTGATTTTCATTTGCGTTGAAAGTGCAACTCGTCTTCTAAAAAAAAGAACATCATTGCCTCACACTAATCTTTCAAAGCTCGCTTCGTTCAGCGTGTTTTTAAGCGTTTTATACATGGCAACTATTGAGCCTGCGCCGTGGCTGTTAGGAGTTATGCTGGTCTTGCTCACTGCGTCGTTTATGGAAAAGATGTCAATTCTGTGGTGGTCGTGAATGATTCTGGTTCTTTACGCGCTTATTCCCGCATACGTTGCGAATATGGCTCCTGTGCTGTTAAGAAAACTGCCGTGGACGGTTCCGCTTGATTTTGGTTTATCATTGAACGGCGAAAGACTTCTTGGTTCGAATAAAACTTGGAGGGGCTTGATTGGTGGAACAATCATAGGAACAACAACGGCCATCCTTATCTCAACTCTGTACTGGCCGTTCTCTTTCTCGCCGATAGCGTGGGGATTGCTTGCAAGTTTTGGCGCGTTGATTGGCGATTCTGTTAAGAGTTTTTTCAAGCGCAGGATTAAAATAAAAAGCGGCAAGTCTTGGGTGCCGTTTGACCAAATTGATTTCACTGTGGGAGCGCTCGCTTTTGGAAGTTTTGTGTGGTTCCCAGGCTGGCTTGATGCAGTTTTAGCAGTGATTATAAGCGCGTTAGCGCATATTGCTGTGAATCATTTCGCGTTTTACGCGGGGGTGCGTGAGGAAAAATGGTGACTTTGGCAAATTCGATAACTCTGGCAAGGATTTCGGGTATTCCTTTTTTTATTTTGGCTCTTTTGTATTGGTCGCGATCGAGCGCAATCATAATTTTCGCGATTCTTGCGATTTCAGATATGTTTGATGGCTGGATTGCAAGGAGGCGTAATGAGAAGTCTCACGCTGGCGCCGTGCTTGACCCGCTGGCAGACAAGCTTCTTGTAGGAGCGGCTTTGATTTTTTTGATAGGACAAGGTGTCGAGCATTGGATGGCGTTCGTCATTATTGCAAGAGAGTTCGCTGTGACTGGCGCGCGTGTGCTTTCTGATAAAATAGTGAGCGCGAGTTGGATGGGAAAAGCGAAAACGGTAAGCCAGGTGATTGCCATCTTGTTTGTTTTGACAGAGCTTCCCTTCGCGTATCATCTGCTGGTGTTCTCAGTGATTCTCACAGTCATAAGCGGTCTTGACTATATTATCAAGGCTGCGCGAGAAGTTGAATTGTGACTGCGCCGATATAAAGTGCGCAAGGCAAAAGTAGTTCTTTTGGCTTGTGAAGGCTTCCAAGCGTGAGCAGTGCTATAAATGATATTGAAGCAAGCGTTGTATCTATTGGCGCTCGAATGCCAAGAAAAATTGTTGTCCAGCGTGCAGTGTCCTGTTTTGTTACAGTTGAATAAATGACGAACGAGGCGAACACGAGCAAGAGCGCGTAAAGCGTCCAAGTCCTTCTAGTAAACGCATCGAACGCTATTGCGGCGAAGACAAGAAAGTGGAACAGAAATGTCAGCAGTCGTTTAGCGTTCTTGATTTCTTGTTTTGTGAACCAGGATATGACTTGTCCTGCTATTAGTCCGAGAAGAGGGATGAGCGCGGCTAATGTCCCCATTCAGAATGCCCCCATTGTATGAGAAGGTCTACTCCTAAGCGGTTGACTTCAAGGGGCACATCGCAAGCTCCCCAGCACGAACCTAGCCAGGTTATGATTGTGACCGGCGTTTCTTTCTTTATCTCTGCGATTATGGATTCCGCGTGCGGTTTTAGCCCGTCAGGGAACTGCAGGCACACTATCTTCGCGTTATCTGCTTTGATTCGCGCGATGACGTTCTTTATTTCAAGGTCGTAATTTGCGAGCATATGCTTATTTCAAAGAAGGGTCTTTAAAAAGTTACTGTTTTCTGATATTGCGCGAATAAGCCCGAAAGAAGTTCTCAACCGTTGAAGTGAGCCTGTGCCTGACCTGCGCGGAGTCAAGGATCGCTTTTACTTCTTCGTGATTTGTAGCGTTCGTGCCATCGGCAGCAATCTTATTGGTGATGCATGAGAATCCTACGCAATTCATCCCTCTGTTGCGCGCGATGATGACTTCAGGCGTTGTCGACATGCCGACCGCGTCCGCGTGAAGGCCGTCTCGGAATGCGATGCATTCGCCCTGAGTTTCATAAGTAGGTCCTGTGACTGCGAGATATACTCCTTTGCGGATAGTCTGTCCGAATTGCTCTCCGGATTGTTCGAGTAGACTCCTAAGCGACGGATCATATTCAAAGCTCATTGGCTGGAATCTCCAGACGCGCTGGCCATCGTTCACACGTTTGAACGAATGATGCTGTCCAAGGAGCGGGCTTGGAATCATGTTGATGTGCGAGCGAAGGATCATCATATCGCCCACTTGATAGTCTAAATTAAGTCCTCCTGCTGCGTTGGTGACAAAATAATTAGGAACGCATAGTTCAGCTAATACGTGTACAGGAAACACAACTTGGAGCATTCCGACGTTCATCGCAAGGTCTGCGACTTCATAGAAATGTTTTCTTCCTTGAAGACCGATGACTGGGACGCCCTGTAATTTTCCGATGTGGAGTTTGCCTTCATGTCCCTCTATTGTTGGTACAGGGAAATTGGGAATTGAAGAATACGGCAGGACTACTGATTGCTCTATGCGCGAAGCGAGGTCTCCTAATCCTGAGCCGAGCACAATCCCAAAATGTGGCTGTTCCGCAAGAAAAGGACGCAGATAGTCTGCCGCTTCTGCTACTTTGCGCTCATAGTTTTTCTGGAAATCAAATGCTTGTTCTAGGTTCATGGTCAAATCAATCGCAAAAATAAAACCCCGGCCAAGTTTCCTTAGCCGGGAACGCCCCCAGCCAGACTCGAACTGGCGACCTTGCGGTTTCTAGCTAAGCTTTGGTAGATAACAGCCTCGTGGCGAAGATGGGCGTTCCATCAGTCACTCGCACGCTCTACCGGCTGAGCTATGGGGGCGTGTATGAAGAAGCTACAACGTTGCCTTTTTAAAGATTTCTACCATTATTCTAATACTCTTCTATCGTTATTCCCTTTACCCGTTTGAAGTCTTTGCTGTTTTTTGTGACTATTGTCGTTACTCCTTTGCTAAGCGCGATTCCGGCTATTAGGCAGTCTGCGTCTCCGATAATTGCGCCTCTGCTGGTTAAGTCAGCGCTGATTTCCGCTGATTTGATGATTGCTATATCGTCCATGGGAAGTACACGGATCGCTTCGAACATGCCTGCCAGTTCTAGTATTTTGGCTGGTTTGGCGCCTTCAAGGAAAAATCCGCGGATTAGTTCAAACATATTTATCTGAGTGGTAACAAGTTCAGCAGTATCCGAAAGAAATGTTCTGGTCTTTTCATTGCCGCGCACTAGGTCTATCAAAAACGTCGTATCGAGCAATTTCATAGGCGTACCAGCTTCTTGTTTGCTTTCTTTATTTTCTCTAAGGTGGATAGCATAGAGGCTCCCTGTGCTTCCGAGATGATGCCAAAAAAATCCGAAAGCGAGCGTTTTCTGGTTCCTGAAAGAAGGCGCCTTAGCTCTTGCGAAAAACTCTCATCTTCGCGTTTTTTCGCGAGTAAGAGGTCATATGCATCTTCTGCTATAGTGAGCGTTTTAGTCGTCATACACGTACGTGTACACGTACACGTATTTAAGCTTTGCCCGCAACGTTTATAAACAACAAACCCATCACACGTATAATGGAAAAAGGAGGTTTCATCGCGTTCGCTTTTGTGGCGCTCGTAGGCTTTGGTATTCTTGTTTCAGAGCTTAGCGGTGTTCTTACCGGCCAGTATTATGTTAGCGGCGGCGGTCGTTGGTATTACGGCGCCCAGAGAGCTCAACTTTCTCCTGAAGAGGCGTGCGTTTACAGCGGTTTTGCGCCTTTAGCTCCTGCGAGAGTTTACCATAATGAATATGGAACGATTATGAGCATGTGTCGTGACGGCAATCAGATGATTGGCGTTCCATTGGTGCAGACGATTATTGTTCCATGAGATTTAGTAAAAAAAGATATTCTTACAACATAGTAATTATGTTACAATAAAGGATGAAGACCAGTATTGCTCTGGTATGTTTTGTTTATTTCAGTTATTCGCCCGTCAGGTTTTGCGCACAAGTTAGCGATTGTATCAAGTAATTTTAAATCGCTATTCGTGAGTTCATCATCGTTTGCAGAAGCCAATCTCCAAGAAGTCCAGTCTAACTTTTTTTCAAGGCGTACAAGAAAAGGCACAGTCTCAACCTTGTTGAGGGCTGCGAAATCCCGAAGGAGTTGACCTCGCATAAACCATGAGCCATACAGGGTTTTAAGTCCGAACTCTTTAGGATTTGCGCCGATGCCGAATTTGTCCGGTTCGACTTTACCTGTTCTATACAGTTTCCAGGCTGTTCCCGCATCAATAAAATGCTTAGAACTGACATTCAGTGGATTAAGGGTCAAAAGCATTTTTTTATATTCAGAATCGATATTTTTTTGCGTATTTGCATAATTCTGAAAAGAGCTCTGCTGGAACGGATCGATTTGTGGGTCGATTGCTATCCAGTTCTTACCATCGTGATACTCGCACACCCAATGGTCTTCATAGAATCCGGGATATGCAAGGTACAAGGCAAAACCGCACCTCGCACGCGCAGGCCTGCCCTTCGCCCTGAACAATGCGGTTGCAAGCAATGCAAACTCTCTGCAGCACCCAATAATGCGTTCATCTAGGCTGCGTGGCAGTGCAAAAGAACTGTTTTTTAGCTTGTATGCCTGCGCGAGAATATCTTTGGCGCTCGGGCTGCATTTGGCGCTCTTTGGGCTCGCTTTAATTTTAGCGCCGTACCGTTCAACCCACATATCGTGAATAATAAGGCCTTGCGCGACCTGAAAAATAACCCTCGGCTCAGGCGACAACCAATCAGTAAACTCTTGAAAATCTTTTAAATCAGTCAATTCTCCTGGCAATGAGTAATATTTCAATTCAGAGGTCATAACTTTAAGCAAGTAAGTTTTGTGTATAATAAACTTATCATGCCTGTAATTGAATCTGTAAAATCAGTTTATCCGTCTATGCAATCTTTTCGCTGTTTCTTTCTTGATGCGCGCTTTTATCTCTGCCATTCGTCTTTTTCGCGCGAGCTCTTCTTTTTCCGCCAATACTTGTTCTTTGGTCTTTTTGATTGCTTTTGGCTTGGTCTGTTTTGGAGCTTTAGGCTGTTTAGGAACTTTTGGTTCTTTGGCTTCTTTTACGCTCGGTTCGTGCACGATTTCTATCTCTTCAACTGGTTCTTCTAAATGCTCGACAACAGGTTCTGGAACGTAATTTGATTCTGGTTCAGGTACTAAAGGAGGAACAAATTGTTGTTCTGGCCGTACTGCTTCAGTCTCTTCTTTTGCGCCGCGTCTTCTGCTCCAAACCATCGTGGCAAGGATTGCAAGAGCTATGAAGATTATAACTGCTGTGAGAAGGAATCCCGTGGATTTGCGTGATTCGTTTCTGGCTAGTTTTTCCTGCATTGGTGTTTGGTATGCGTCTCCGACGTATGCTGGTTCTTGATGCGCTGGTTCTTGCAAAGTTGGAACGATTTCTTCTTCGACCACTGGACTTGGCTGAGCAATAGTCACGGGTGTTTTGATCTTCTCTATTAACAGCTGAACTTGTTGTCCTTGTACTATTTTGACTATGCGCACGCGAAGGTCTAGTTTTCCATCGCCAGTAAGATCGATTGTTTGCGTTTTGTCAGGCAGTATATCGAATTGTTGAAGCGCGCTTTGCACGCTGACGACCGCTTTGCTGGCCGATACATCTAGAACGGTGAGTGTATGAAGTCCATCTTGCATGCTGAACTGCACGCTATCTAGCCGTGAGAGCAAAGGAGTTAGTATGCTGTCTCCATCCAGTCCATAAGATCTTGGACCGCTGTATATTTGTCCGTGCTGCATTGAGTTGCTTCCGCCTCCTTGTCCGGTGCTTGGCGGCACTACTAAAGTAGCCTGTGAGGTATTGATGGTTGTGTTGACGCCGGTCGCGTTTATGAAGCTGACATTGATTGAATTGACGATTGTGCTGGTGATTGTGGGCGCAAGAACTGTTATTGTGAAGCTAACAGATTGTCCCGAAACAAGGTTGCCAAGGTCGTACGTGCTGTTGGCATCCAATGGAGCTATGCTTGAGCTTACATAGCTCACGTTTGCCGGAAAAATGTCGGCTACGAGTGTGTTGTTGGCGGTCTCATCGCCATTGTTCAAAACGTTGATTGTGTAAACAAGCGTTCCTCCGAATGTGACTGGATCAGGGCTGTCAGTCTTGCTTATGATCAGGTCCGGGAATCCTAGTACTGTTGTATTAGTTAAATTGCTAACGCTTAGCTGGTTGCCAAGGAATCCTGTGAAATTTACCTCGTACGTATTGTTTATCACGGTATTGTTTGCAACGCTTGTGTTCACTAGAAGAGTTATCGTGATATTTGCTGTCTCATTTGGCGATATGTTGCCTATTAGGAAAATGTTGTTTCCGCTTGAAGGTGATATTGTTGAGTTGACAAAGCTCGTGCCGGCTGGATACGTCTCTATGACTGTCGTGTTGTACGCTGCTTCTTCGCCATCGTTTGTTATAAATATCGTATAATTTAACAATTGACCTTTGATTATGGGGTCGATATTATCGGTCTTGTTGGTCGTGACATTAGGCAGCGCGAACACGGTTGTCGTGGTGCTGTTTGTTATGTTAAAGTCTATTCCTGAACCGCGCACGTGAGTCAGAACATAATCGTTTACTAGCACGGTTCCATTGGGTACTGAGTTAACTAATACTGTTATGTTGATTGTGGCCGTTTGTCCGACAGTAATGTTGCCAAGTGCGAAGAAGTTGTCGCCTACTGTGGCAGGCGGGCTGCTCGTGATGAAGGTCACTCCTGCAGGATATGTGTCGTTCACAGTCACGTTGAATGCGGTCGCATTGTCGTTGTTCGTTAAAGTGATTGTATAAGTGAACGTATCGCTGACCGCGACTGGATCGCGTGAATCTGTCTTGTCTGTGGTTGTCTGCATTGGCAAGAATTCGAATAGTGCGATTGGGCAGGGGAAATTACTTCCGCGGAACACGATTGTTCCGCTGTTGCAGAATCCGTTGATTATGCTCGCGTTTATGACGGTAAGATCGACTAGTGTCGAATTGGTCACGTTTGAATTGATGCAGAGCGAACCGCTTTCAGTTGACCCCGAGATTGTGCAGTTCATATTCGTCGAACGGGTTATCGTGCTATTGTGCATCGTGCTGTTTATCTTGTTCGAATCTATTATCGTGCTGTTGACTGAAGATGAATTTGTAAGATTGCTTCCAGATAGGCTGCTGTTTGAGGAATTGCTTTGTGTGCACTGGCTGTTTATTTCTGTAGAGACAGACATGTTGCATAGATAATTGGTTGAGTTGATGACTGTGCTGTTGATTATCGTGCTGTTTATCTTGCTCGAGTTCACAATTGTGGAATTGATTATTGTTGAATTGGTGATGTTGCTTATGTTCACCTGAGAATTATTGAGCGTGCTATTGATGATTGTGCTGTTGAAAACCGAGCTGTTAGTCAGATTGCTATCAAGTATTGTACTGTTAACTATGATGAGCAGGATTGCTCCTGTGCTTGTGAGGTTGTCGATGCGGTATTCTCCGCCATCGAATAGAACCGTAAAATTACTGATAGTCTGCGGGAACGGTCCGTAATATTCAAGTCCATTAGTGCACGTCTGATTTGTAACTGTCAAATTTAACGATTGAGGGCAAACGCGCACTCCCAGATTTGATACGGTGTCTCTGGGCAAGAAAAGGCTGTGGTTTGTGCTATCTCCTGTTACTCCGCTTGTATTTATCGCAACGGCAGTATCATTGAATTGAATTAAAAGAAGTGATGCGTCGACATCGCTTTGATTGAAGAATCCTTCGAAACGAAGGAACCTTCGGTTCGTTGTTGAGTTGAGATATGTTATTGTTTGGGTAAGATAGCTCGTTTCATTATCGATCAGCGTGCCGTTTATGCTTCCATTCGCGTTAAGAAGGTTTCCTGACGAGAGGTCCGGATGGAAGTATGCAGTGATTAATCCTCCGAAGCTGCAACAGACAGTTATATTGTACGCAGAGCCTGCGCTGCAATTGGCAACATGGGCATTGGTTTCATTTGAAAGCGTTCCTAGACAGCCGTATAGAGCAGGACACGTGCCGCTTCCGTTCGCGACATTGAGACAGAACACTTGGTTTGGTGCTGAGCTGAAGAATACTGATACGTTATAGTTGGTGTTGAGGAATCTTTCGGCATGAGCGTTCGTGAAATTGCTCAGATGGAGCGCGACAGGACCTGATGTCGTGCTAATGACATTGCTTGCAGTTGTATCTCTGCAGCATACGCTGACGGCGTAATTTGTCTCATTTGGAAGTTCCGCGTGAGCGTTTGTTCCATTGCTCATCGCATATATCTTTGTGAATAAGCCTGGGCAGCTTGTGCCTGCTACAAACTGACAGTCCATTGGAGCTGCGGGCGGTATGACCAGATTTCCCGTAGGCGAATCAGGGGTTGTACTAAGGAATAGCATGCCTGTCGCTACGACTAACAGTACTGCGAATACCAGAACTGTTGCATCTATCCGTATGACTCTTTCGCTCAACTTGACCCTCTTTTAGGTACAATAAAGAAAAGCATCTGTGGATATTAAAAGGTTTCCCTAAGAATGCACAGGACACAAAGGACAAATACCCGGGCGAGGTTTAAAAATAAGACTTTTGTCCGAATGATTATGCTTACTGCACTTTATGAAAAAACCCCTTCTCTTCGAAAAGTGAGCGAAATTACGGGAATTCCAATATCTACACTTTGGTATAAGCTATCCAAAACAGGCATTCTGAATAAAAAAACGAAAATAACTCAAACATATGGAAACGAGCTGCTCATAGGAACGTATGTCGGTCTTTGGGCAGGAGACGGTTCGAGATACCATAATAATGGTTTCATCACGAAAATTCATCTCGACCGCAGGAATGAGACTCTAATTGTATTTTGTAAAGAAATAATCAATAACCTATTCAAGAAAGAGGTCAAACTCTACCATGATAGCAATCAAGGTAATCAAGCGAGTATGAAATAGGGGGTGCGACCCCCTATGACCCCTTTCCGCCTTCGCTTCTCGTCAAGCCCTTGCGGGGCTTGCCGTATCTCGCTCGGCGGTGAAGGCGTTTAGTTTTTGTTGTCGGTCGTCAATTACTTTGACATTGTGGTGGTGTTCTTGGTCAAGAATGTACTCTGTTGATTCTGCAAAGTCTTTGCGACCAATCGATTCGTGGTATTCGTATCCGCTCCAGAAACTTCCTCGTGGGTAACGCTTGCGAAAACCTGGATGTTTTTCGAACATCCTTTGTGCTGAGCGCGACTTCAACATGATTTCCGCGACCTGTACTGCGTATTTCTTTGGCACATTCGCCTGAAAATGCACATGCGTCCCGCCAAAACCAAACACTCCGAACTCAAAGCCGAATGCTTCGAGTTCGCGAAATGCCGCAGTGCACGTGTCAATGTGCGACTGCTTTCCAAAACAGTTGTACCTGCATTTCGTCACAAACATAAAGTCTAACCAGTTATTTCTCGTATCATTTCTCGTCATAAAAATCATCTCCAGAAAGTTTTTTATAGCTCACGCTATAAAGAAAAGGTTCAAAAGAAGCACATCATCGCTGCTCGCCGGGTTGGCTCGAACCCTCACCGCTTTACGAAAAGTGGTCAGAGGGCGACACTGTTGCGTTTGGTGTGCTTCCTACCAGTCTCTTTGACAGCGCCAGTAACAAGAAATAGCAACCAATACTTACGCTTTATGCCAATTCATCGTCAGGTCTTCCGCTACGCTCCAGACCCTGACGAATTCTTGGCAAACTAATTAAAAATTCACTCTAAATTTATTTACAAATTCCCCGAAAAGTATCTCGTTTTTTCAAGATTAAAATCGGAATCAGTGTGTTTAAGAAATGTGCAATCATCAAAGTTTAACGAAGGATTCATACTTGGTTTGGCGTTAAGTGACGGATATTTGAAGAAGAAATTCATCTTGTCGACAATTTCTAAAAACCTTGCGGCCCAACTGATGGGTTTACTCAAACAACTGAAGCTCACTCCGAAAATGTACGTCCATGAAAGAAAAAAATATGGTTGGAAAGACTTGTTCATGGTAAGACTGACAAATAGTGAAAGTGAAATATTGAGAGTCAAACTTGATGAAGTAATAACAGAATTAGGGTTTAAATGCACTTTTGATGATTTGAAATATAAATGGCCCCGCTGTGACTTTAGATACGTGAGTAAAACGAGCGTTCTAAAGTCGAGGACCGAAGGTCTGATGACCTCGAGAAGTGAGCAAAAGCGAACTTCTTGAGGGACAGCCACGAAGTGGTTGGATTTTCGAATCACGCCGCCACAGCATAGTACACACAGAGTATTAAAAAAAATGGCCCCGCCGTGATTCGAACACGGGACCTTAATCGGCGTTTTGACGCTTTCGATGTCTAGCCCATCTGTGGGTTATCAGTCGAATGCTCCACCAGGCTAAGCTACGGGGCCGTGATACTCGTTGTGGAGTGGATTGCTTTTTAAAGGTTATGGTAAAAGCTATACTGAAGTTAACCAACAACAAATGAACCTGCTGCAAAAAAGTCCGGATCCGGTGGTCAACCTAGCGCTTGATACTATTGAGCTCAAGAAACAGGCGTTAGTATTTGTCAATGCGAAGCGTTCGGCTGAAAAAGTAGCAGAGGATATCTCGAAGAAATCACCGCTTAAATCAGACGCCCTATCGCAGCTATCAGAAGACATCAAAACCATCCTTCCAAGACCAACAAAACAATGCGAACGTCTTGCGCTTTGCGCGAAAAAGGGTATCGCGTTCCATCATTCGGGTTTGCACGCGAAGCAAAAAGAATTGGTAGAAAACGCTTTTCGCGAGGGTGTTATCAAGATAATCGCGTGCACGCCGACGCTCGCGGCAGGTCTTGACTTGCCTGCGTATCGGGCGATAATAAGGGATTTGAAGCGTTTTGGCCCGCATGGTATGGCGCCGATTCCTGTTCTGGAATTCCTTCAAATGGCAGGGCGCGCGGGAAGGCCAAAATACGACACTGTGGGCGAAGCTATCGTTATTGTTCAAACAGAGACTGACAAACAATATGTCATAGACACATATCTTAGGGGCGTTCCTGAGGAGATTTACAGCAAGCTCGCGGTAGAGCCTGTTCTACGAACTTATCTTCTTTCGCTTATCAACAGCAGGATAATTCATTCGAAAGAGACCATTTTGGATTTTTTCAGCAGGACTTTCTGGGCGTTCCAGTATAATGATTTGGAGCGTATGGCAAAAATTATTGACAGGATGCTTAAACTGTTGATGGAGTGGGGATTCATTCAGGAAATTCAGGAAGGGTATCGCGCGACTATCATTGGAAAACGAGTGGCCGAGCTTTATCTCGACCCGCTCACCGCGCACATTTTCATCGATGCTTTGATGCGTTCAGAGTCGATAAAACTAAAGTCGATTTCATTCCTTCATCTTGTCTGCGATTCGCTCGAGATGCGTCCTCTTTTGAGGGTTAAGCAAAAAGAGTTTGATGATGTGCAGGAAAAATATCACCTTTTGGAATCCTACTTGCTTAAACCCGAGCCGAGCATGTTCGAGCCTGAATATGAAGAGTATCTAAACGCGTTCAAGACTGCTCTGATGCTTGAGGAATGGATTGACGAGAAGGATGAGGAGTGGATGCTTGAAAAATATGATTGCAGGCCGGGCGAGATGCGCGTGAAGATCGATAATGCTGATTGGCTTTTGTATTCCTGCCATGAGCTTGCAAGGCTTCTTTCTTTGCAGCCGTTGCTAAAAGAGATAGTCAAGACAAGGCTACGGCTCAAGTATGGAGTAAAGGAGGAGCTGCTCGCGCTGATACGATTTGAAGGGGTTGGGCGCGTGCGTGCTAGAAAGTTGTTCAAGGAAGGGATAAAGGATGTTGGCGATGTAAAAAACGCATCGCAGGAAAAGCTTGCAAGAATTGTTGGTGATTCTGTCGCTAAATCTCTCAAAAAACAAGTTGGCGAGAAGCTCGAGGATGACGTCTTCGGGGAATTTGAGCCGAAGTCTCACTGAGTCTGGAGTAGTTCTGAAAGATCGCAGTGAACCGGCTGTTTTGTCTTTCGTGCGGTTTGCATATTCTTGAACGCACTTTCGAGGGATAATCGAGCGGCGGTTTCAAAGTCATCTGAAGGGACGTTCTGGGTTCCGTTGTATGTCACCGCAGATAAGGCTGTTTCTATGCCGTTACGGGAATAATGGGCTGCCATCTCTGCAATCACGCAGGCATACTCTAATTCGTTTGAGAAAAGAACCGCGATAGTCGAGCCGTAGCCGTGTTTAGCAAAGCATCCTGGCGTGTCTGATATGATCGCTTGGAGAGTTGAAGTATCTTGTGGAAACTCGCAAACGATGAGCGTTCTTGGCATACACATCCTATGCGCCTTTTTCAGCTGGTTTTCCCAGCAAAGATTGAGTTCATCGATTGTGAGATACTCCATTATGGACTCAACCGAGGAACCCTATTTAAACCTTACGAAGTATAATCACTGCACAGGGGCGCTCGACGAACAAACCCTGTTGCGTCCATTTTTCTTCGCGACATACAAACGCTCATCTGCGAAAGCTACTATCGAATAATCTATTCCGCCAAAAGAGCTTTTTGTTCCTTCGTAGCGCGTTTCAGCAGGAAGTTCAGACGTATTGGCTATGCCAATTGAGATAGTGAACGACTCAGGAAGTTTTCCCTGCTTTGAATCATTAATTGATTGTTCTGCTACGTAAGCGCACACTTCATTCGCTCTGCGAATAGACGCGTCAAGCGGGCAATCAGGCAAAACTATTGCGAATTCTTCTCCGCCGTATCTAAAGACGCCGTCGTGTTTTCGCCTGCCGTGGCGCAGATATTGCGCGAGCGTTCGAAGAGTCTCATCTCCGCCGCCGTGTCCGTGGCGGTCATTATAGCTTTTGAAATTATCGACATCAAGCATCATTACTGAAAGACCGTGAGTAGAGTCGTTTTGGCGTTTGCTGTCTCTTCGTTCCTGTTCGCGCAGTTCGGCTAGTTCATCTCCGATTAACCTGTCAAGCGCGCGCCTGTTGTGAAGGCCGGTAAGGCCGTCTGTCAAGGCGAGTCCCGCGAGGTTTCGCTGGGATTCCGCAACCATAACTGAGCGCACAGCAAGGGCGAGATAAGGCGCGATTTCGCGCAAATATTCCTTCGATTTTAAGCTTAGGAGAAGCGGATCATTTTCAAAAGTAAGATAGGCGCCTTCGATTAATTGCAGGCGTGAATGCGATTCGCAGACATCTCCATACTCGATTGTCTTGCCTGAAATTGTAAGTTCAAGCGACACTTTATGCGCCAGTTTATCTTCAAGTCTGGAAAGTACTGTGAGCAGTTCAGTTTCAATAGTGGAATGTATCGAAATGCCAACTGACAAAAAGTCCTCTATTGTTCGTACCGCAGGCATCATACCTGCTTTCCGAGTCGTCATTTGTTCACCCATAGACGATATCTGCAAATAATGCTTTATAAATCTTTCCATTATTTAATCACTAAAAAGAGACTACAATTTAGAAGAATTCTAAGGCGTTTATAAAGGGGTTTGGAAAGATTACAACCCTGTTCTTGAAAACCCGATTGAAGATAAGAACGCCCCTGCGTGGAATACGCGAAAATCTGCGGATTTTCGAGTTCTTAAAATCGCTATGCTCCTTTAAGACGAACCCAGATATAGCGGACCGCAACCGCTCAGACGCAAAAAGCTCCGTCAATAAAAAAGGAAAATCAAACGCCCCTGCTGGGAATCGAACCCAGATATAGCGGACCGCAACCGCTCAGTCTATCCGTTAGCCTACAGGGGCGTGTGTTTGATTTTCATAAACGCGAAAAGCCGAGCTTTCCGAGTTCTCAAAAACGCATTACGTTTTTGCGATCTATCCGTTAGCCTACCGGGACATAAATTGAACGATTCAGGAGCGGTTTATAAAGATAGCGCACGAATAAGCATTTATACCTTCTCGATTCTGGTTTTTGAATGGAATACAAAAAACTGGTTGCGGTGTACGAGCGTCTTGAATCCACAAGTAAACGGCTTGAAAAAACGCACATTCTCTCTGAATTCCTGAAAACGACTCAAGACGAGAAAGTTCTGCTGCTAGTTCAAGGAAGGGTGTTTCCGAATTGGGACCAGCGCGAGCTTGGAATGGCTTCAAAGCTTCTTTTGAAGGCGATTAGTGTAGCGTCAGGCGCTTCCATGGAACATATCGACAAGGTCTGGAAAGAGACTGGTGATTTGGGCGAAGCCGCATCGCAGCTGGTGGGCAAAAAATCGCAAGTTACTCTTTTCTCGCGGGAGCTTTCGTGCGCAAAGGTTTTTGATAATCTTAGAAAAATAGCGGATCTTGAAGGTGAAGGTACGGTCGATAGGAAATCTCAGCTTATCGCTGAATTGCTTTCATCCGCAAAGGGAATGGAAGCGAAATATATCATCCGAACAGTTTTGCAGGAGATGCGCATTGGTCTTGGTGAAGGTACTTTACGTGACTCTATAGTGTGGGCGTTCTTTGGGCAGGAGTGCAAAGCAGGCTACAACCAGGAAAAAAATATTCTTGAAATCGAGGATCAAGAGAAATATGATGCGTCAGCGCAGCTCGTTCAGGACGCGCTTGATATGTTGAATGATTTTGTTGAGGTGGCGTCTCTTGCCCGCAGGGGGCGCGAGGCGTTGGAGAATATCTCCCTCATTCCGTTGAGGCCGGTCAAAGTGATGCTTTATCAGAAGGCAAAAAATATTGCCGATGGTTTTGAGATGGTAGGAACTCCTGCCGCGCTTGAGTTCAAATATGATGGCTTTCGTTTGCAAATTCATAAGAAAGACAAAAAGATTGTTCTTTACACGCGAAGGCTTGAGGATGTGACCGCGCAATTTCCTGATGTGGTGGCGGTTATAACAAAGAGGGTCAGAGGCGAGGAGTTCATAATCGACGCTGAGGCAGTGGGCATTGACAAGTTCACAGGCAAGTATCGCCCGTTCCAGGATATAAGCCAGCGTATCAAGCGCAAATACGATATTGTAGAGATTGCGGATAAGTTTCCTGTTGAAGTTGTCATTTTCGATGCTTTGTTCGTGGAAAAGAGTTTGCTGCAAACTCAATTTCTCGAAAGGAGAAAATTGCTTGAATCTATGATAGAACAAGAACAGGGAGTCCTTACACTTGCAAAAGAAGTTTTATGCTCAAACCAAAGTGAGGCCGAGGAGTTCTATGGGAAGTCTCTCGAGCAGGGCAATGAAGGCATTATGATGAAGAATTTGCAGGCGATTTACAAGCCCGGTTCAAGGGTTGGTTTTGGCGTCAAGGTAAAGCCCACGATGGATACTTTGGAAGTTGTTATCGTTGGAGCGGAGTGGGGCGAGGGCAAGCGCGGCCAGTGGCTGGCTTCATTCATAATCGCTGTGCGTGACAAGGATACTGGAGAATTAAAAGAGATTGGCAGGGTCGGAACAGGCATAAAGGAGAAGGCGAAGGAAGGCATGTCTTTTGGTCAGCTAACCGAGATGTTAAGACCGAACATAATTGAGGAGAACGGGCGCGAGGTCAGAGTCAAGCCATCAATAGTGATCGAAGTCAATTATGAGGAGATTCAATCGTCGCCGACTTATTCATCAGGGTTCGCGCTTAGATTCCCAAGATTTGTGAGGCTGCGTGATGACCGCAATGTTGAGGATATCAATACTGTTGATGACATAGTATCGATGGCGTCGTCTCAAAGGGGCAGGGACGAAAAGGTTTAATAGCTGCGCCAAATGTAGCGGGTTTTGAGGTGTTTTTATGAAAAAATTGTTTATAGTGTTGTGTTTGTTTTTGTTCGCGTGCGGTGAAAGCCAGCCTGCAGCGGAAACAAATCAGGTAGCGTCAGGTGAATCGCAGGTAAATTCAGAGCCTGCGCCAGTTCAGCAAGAGAAGAAAGCGCCGGTGGAAGAGACTACCAGCCTGTTCGATCTTGCGAATGCTTTGACAAATGGACTTCCTGTCAAGTGTGTTTCGACTAAAGAAGGCATGACTGCGACTCTCTATTTCAAGGGCAAGAACGTTCGTATGGACACGAGCCCTGTTGATGCTCACGGAATTTACACGCAGGAATGGATGTATTCTTGGTCAGGAAATGTCGGAAGCAAGATGAAAATGGCAGATTTAGTGAAGCTTGGAGGACAGGCGCCTCAGACTAAAAGCCATGACGAATTGGTGAGCGAGGCGCAGAATCCCGATATGGCTTGTGAATCGGTTTCCATTAGCGATGATATGTTCGTTCCGCCTTCTGATGTGAACTTCCAAGATTTGGGAGCTTTGCTTTCGGAAGTTGGAATGGCCATCCCGCAGCAGCCGCAGTAGGCAAACATTTATTAACGTTTTTTCTTTTTATTCTTCTATAAAGAGGTTTCATGGACGCGCTTGAATGCATAGCTACAAGAAGGAGTATACGCAAATTTCAAGATATCCCTTTGGAATTTGAGAAGCTTGGGAACATTTTGGATGCTGCCAGGTTCGCTCCGTCGGCAGGAAATCTGCAGGATGTGAAAATAATTTTGGTGACCGACGAGCAGGCGCGTCAGGATATCGGGAGCGCGTGCGTCGAGCAGTATTGGGTTGGAACGGCGCAGGTCATTCTTGTCGTTTGCACTGATCCTGATAAGACGAAAAGATTTTATGGAGAGAAGGGTGTGCTTTACAGCGCTCATAACGCTGGCACTGCCGTGCAGAATATTCTTCTTGCGGCTCACGATCAGGGAGTTTCAAGCTGCTGGGTTGGCGCGTTTGAAGAGGAGAAACTTCGCCGTATCGTTGGTGTTCCTGGTAACGCGGCGATTCACGCAGTGATTCCTCTTGGTTATGCTGATGAGAAAGTGCCTATGCCAGTAAGGCTGACTCTTGAGAATGTCGTCTTCCTCGGTTCTTGGGGCAATCGCATAAAAGACATCGCGGCGTACATGGAATGGTACGGCGAGCACGTGCAGAAAGCGATAAAGAAAGGCAAACAGCTCGTGAGTGATTTCGCGAGAAGATTGCAGGGATGAATTCTTAGTTTATTTTTAAGTTGATTTGGTTTTTGATGAAACAAAAACAAGTTCACTCCCAAGTGGTATGAAATTATTTTCACTACCAGTCATCGTCGATAAATTTCAAAAAAAGACATCAAATAAACTACAAAATATAGTTTCATCTGCCACAACATTTATAAATGATAAAAAGATGAAAGAAAATTATAAGTAAACTTTGTTGGCGCAAAGTTACTTTGTGTTTGTCCAATCGTTTGGCGACGATTGAACTGATACTTTACTGGCGTTCTGGCGAACTAGATGTTGATATCGTTTGGCGCGAATCACAACACCTTCTGAGAGAACAGTAATAGCTCCAAGTATAAAATTTTTTAGGAGTACTTGGAAGTAACACACTAACACCAAAAGGGGGGACCAACATGGAGTTTTTGGTACAAAACGCAAAAAACAGTATAACAGAAGAGAGCTTTGGAGGCCTAGCACTAGGTCAGGCCAATATTAAGGTGATCGGTTGCGGTGGAGCCGGCAACAATATGGTCACGTGGTTATATAAGAGGGGAATTAAAGGCGCCGAAATAGTAGCGGTGAATACTGACACTCAACATCTGAAAATATCAGAAGCTGATAAGAAGTTCATCATCGGTAAGGAAGCGACTCGTGGTCTTGGCTGCGGCGGTTTCCCGCAAAAGGGAGCTGAAGCTGCTCAGGAATCTATCAACGAGCTCAAAGCTACGCTTAAGGGAGCGGATATGGTCTTTGTCTGCGCAGGTATGGGTGGAGGAACCGGTACTGGTTCAGCTCCTGTTGTTGCCCAGCTTTGCAAGGATATGGGCGCGATCGTTATCGGCACTGTGACTATGCCCTTCTCTATCGAGCGTGCTCGAATTGAGAAAGCAGAGTTTGGTCTTGAGCAATTAAGAAAGGGCGCTGACACTGTTATCGTTATCGACAACAACCGCTTGGTTCAGATTGCGGGCAACCTGCCTATTCAGCAGGCTTTCGCTGTCGCGAACGAGCTTGTTTCGACTATGATAAAGGGTATCGTTGAAACTATTGCAGTCCCAAGCCTTGTGAACCTTGACTTCGCTGATGTGCGCGCGATCATGACAAATGGCGGCGTTGCAGCAATTGGTGTTGGAAGTTCCGACACTACGAACAGGGTTGAAGAGGCTGTGAAAGGAGCTTTGCAGAATCCGCTTCTTGACATCAACTACGCAGGCGCGACCGGCGCTCTCATCCACGTATGGGGCGGTCCGGACATGACTCTTGATGAGATCAACCGCGTAGGTGAGCTTGCGACTGAATCGCTTGATGAAGATGCGAATGTCATCTGGGGAGCCAGAGTCACCGAAGAGATGAAGGGCAAGATAATGGTGATGACTATCATCACTGGCGTCAAGAGCACTTCAATCATAGGAAAGACCGCTCCAAAGCAGTCTGCCAGCGCAAGACAATACGACGACCTCGGAATCGAAGTCCTCCATTAGTTTTTTTACATTACATTCTATGCCTTCATTTACCACCCCCATGCGCTTTACGCGCAACTTGAAGGCAAACCTTTGGCCCTCCGCAAGGAGGGTTCTTTTTTTTCTTTTATCCATATTCCACCACATAAATGTTTTTTAACCGTTCAACTAAAAGCAAAATTCATGAATGAGCATCAAAAATTAATTACGTTGATTGTCTCTTGCGCAGATTCTGCATTCGATGGCAGGTTCGGACATGCGATTAAAAATACTGCGCGATATGACTCTCGTTTCGGATACGCTGGAATCAGCATACCTGCTCTGCACGCGATGGCCTGCGTTTTGAAACACTCATCTGACAGAAGTATTCCGTATTCATTCCGAGGGGGTCTTACTAAAAGATCGGCATTCAGCGGAATAAAAGACGATTCGATGCTCATCGTTTTCCCTCATAGTCCTCAATTGGATGAAGATATCGACACACTTTCGTATGGATTAATTCGAAGAACGGGCGTTGGGCTTGACGAAGCAGTTGTACAGATCGATGTAGTACGGATGGATTCGAAAATTGATGAATTGGATGCTCGAGGCGTATATGGAACGCTTTGCGGAACGATGACGCAGATAGCAGGTTATTCTATGAATTTCTTCAAAGATATGAATACCGCGTTCAAGACGTATTCAAATGAGGATGATAAGAATGCAGCATCTGATACGTGGGAAAAGAGACGTATTGAATACTTGGAAAGAGCGGTCGATGCGTTTTTGGGGTCTGCGAATGAGTCAAGACTAAAAGAATATCTTCAATTCAAGGCGGCCTAAACTTTCAAAAAGCGTTCACTCTCTTGGTCTTAAAACAATCCCATATCGGTAACTCGCATGGTTCTTTCGTCTTATCCGCCATCTGAGAACGAAGTCTTCATAGGGTTGTTCTTCGTACGGACTGCTGCCGGGGTCGTTTAGGAAAAGCGAGGTGGGGTTGGTTTGGTAGCCTTTGATGACTATGTAGTGTGACCATCGTCTTGAAGCTTGGACTCTTGCGATGATTGGGAGCCCTCGATCTATGAACTCGACAACATTGTCAAGAGATAGTCCTTCGTACGAATTGGCGATGAAGCCATGATGCCTTGCGCATTGGACAAGTGTTTGCCTCGCGACTCCTCCCTTCTTGAAATGTTCCTCGCCGCCCCAATACTGCGCGATTTCTTCCTGGTCAAGGGACTTCCCGAAATACTGGGCGACCATGCTAAGGCAGGCAGGCCCGCAATGGTTTGGCTTTTGTTTAACTTTGGGGATGTCGAGGACAGTCATAGTCGGCTGGAAAAATAGGCGAATTATAAGCATTAGCATAAACCTTTAAAAACCCCCTTTAGCGCTCTTTATCACATGTTATACCTCATAGGGCTTGGCCTTTCAGACGAAAAGGACGTTTCGGTCAAGGGTCTTGAAGCAGTGAAAAAGTGTTCGAAAGTGTATTTGGAGAGTTATACCTCTAAGCTGAGTTGTCCGATTGAATCATTAGAAAAACTCTACGGCAAGAAAGTTAATCTGGCCGACCGTGAATTCGTTGAAGATGCAAAACAGCTTTTAACCGAATCAAAGAAAGAAAACGTAGCCCTATTGGTCATAGGCGACCCTCTGTGCGCGACGACCCACTGGGACATTCTAGGTAGAGCAAAAGAACAAAACATCAAAACAGAAGTGTTCCATAACGCATCAATAATATCAGCCATTGGCGCAACGGGTTTGCAAGTTTACAAGTTCGGTAAAACGACCAGCATTCCTTTTCCGCAGGAAGGTTTTGAACCTGAAACAGCATATGATATGATAAAAGCCAACAAATCAATCGGCGCTCACACTCTTGTCCTTCTGGACTTAAGGCCGAAGGAGAACAAGTATATGTCTATCTATGAAGCGATAGAGATTCTAAGGAGGATAGAACGCAACAGAAAGGAGAATGTGTTCACTCCAAATGATTGGTGTGTTGGCGTAGCGAGACTTGGCTGGAAGACTCAAAAAATAGTTGCAGGAAAAGTTCTTGACGTAGCTGACGCACAATTCGGCGATGCTCCGCATGCACTGATAGTTCCGGGCCAATTGCACTTCCTTGAAGAGGAAGCGCTGAAGCAGTTCAAATAGTGACTCAATTTAGCCGTTCAAAAGAAATTCATATCACTTTGACTAACTGAATCGTATGACTAAAAATAGTACAATTCAACAAGATGAAAATTTCAAGAACTTGCCGCTTGCAAAAGTATTGTGGAACATTGGACCTGTCAAGGACACACGCCCAACTCAGGAAATCATAGCTGAATTGAGGAAAGGCTGGAAAAACTAGTTTTGGTGCGTAGTTCTTAAAGTGAATCGCCAAAACCTTTATAAGTGGCTCCTTGGCTTATTCTCGCTACTGCAGGCCCGTCGTATAGCGGTCAAGTATAGCGGGCTTTGGACCCGTTGACACCGGTTCGAATCCGGTCGGGCCTATGAAATAGTTAAGGACAAAGTCCCTGCACAGAAATGTGCACTGAGGATTCGAACTGCACCAGCCCGAAGGGGTGGGGCAGTTCGAATCCGGTCGGGGCTATATTGCTAAGCTATTCAAATGCGAAGCATCAACGCATAAATATGCGCATAGCCACGAGCGGATTTGAACTAGCGAACGTAAGTGAGCGTAGTTCGAACCTGAAAAGCCATTGGCTTTTCATGGGCTGGAAAACCTCGCAGGGTTTTTCAGATCCGGTCAGGGCTATAACTTAAGAACGCAAAGGTCATCATGTACGAATACAGCGGCTCAACTCGAGCTATCGATGTCGCGCGAGCGCCTAAACTTCCAAGGACCGCATTGCGGCTTCTTAAGAGTTCGAATAGCGTCCTCGACGTCGGTTGCGGAACTGGTTTTCTGAGCAAGGCGCTTTCAAATACTCAAAAATATGAAGGAGTCACCTATTCGGAGAAAGAAGTTGATAACCTTAAAAAGCAGGGGCTCAGCGCGGCGTGCGTTGACTTGGACAACGAGCCGTTGCCATACGAGACGGAATCGTTCGACTGTGTTTTCGCTTCCAACATCCTCGAGCACTTCGAGAAGAGGGAATTGCAGAATGTGATGAACGAGATGAGGCGTGTTCTGAAGAGAGGAGGCGTTCTCATTGTGGCGACACCTACTGATTATCACCCGTTCTTCTATGGCGAATGGTCGCATGTGAGGCCATACAACCATTCAAGTCTTCCGCAACTGCTCAAAGACTTCGAGTTCGAACAAGTAGAATGGTGCTACCGCTTGTTGGAGTTTCTGCCAAGACGTCTTCAAGCGCTCCTGCGCATCCCCTTCTTCTTTCTCAAACCGTTTATTTGGAAAGAGATTTTCTGCTGGGGCAAAAAGCCGAAATCATTTTAACTATAGGGTGAGTTATCATTACCATGTACCAAGAAGAACTCTCGCAGGATTTGAAGGCGTTCGGCGGTTTTCCGCTCTCTGTTGTCCTGATACTCTCAGCATTCATGTTAGGATTATCCGCTCTTGGCTGGCAGATAGCTTTTGGATTGATAGCGGACATCGTCGTGGTCATAGGCATCAGGTTGCTGTTCTTCAGGCAGCGTCCTGTAAAGCAGCGATTCAGCAATATTGTCGAGAAGGTCGACGCTTCGAGTTTCCCAAGCGCTCATAGCGCGCGTGCTGGCACATTAGCTGTTGTTCTCGCGATGTATTTCCAAAGCACGCCTTTGACTGTTCTTTTTAGCCTGCTTGCGATTAGCGTTGCAGCGTTAAGAGTTGTGCAAAAAAAGCATCACGTTTCTGACGTCGCAGCAGGACTTGTATTAGGCGCCCTGATAGGCTTTGCGACTATTTTCCTCGTCCAAGGTAACCTTTAAATACTAATGTTTAGCGTTCCATGTCCAACAGGCCCGTCGTATAGCGGTCAAGTATACGGGACTCTGACTCCTGTGACGGCGGTTCGAATCCGCCCGGGCCTATTTGCCGAATGCGTTCAGCAAAAGTTATCTTCGGTATATAGTGTCCGAACTTCTTCCAGTATTCATACTTTGTCACATGGACTGGATTTGCAGGTCGAATGAGGCGCATCCATTTTTCAAACGCGTGTTTCCCCGAGATTTCATAGCACACCAACGATCTCTTAGTCGCATATCCATGATTCTGCTGAGTGCCTTTGCTGAAAGTGAAACCTGCCTGCGTAAGAATAGAACTGAGTTGATGTGTGAGTGGAGAGGAAACAAGCGCGATGCGGACGCGCGGATAATAGGAATAAGCTCTGGCTTGCTTTGAGAATTTCAAGCACCCATCCGTATCAAATAAGCCGCGCAAAAAATGAGGTATGAATGAAGGAGACGAAAGAATGTCTGGCGGTATGTGTGCTTCATACTTTGGCCCACGCTTAAAACCGAATCGCCCAATGAAAAAATTGATGATAGATTTATTTTCTACTTCAAGATTATATGCGTTCTTGTTCTTAAGCTTCACAATTCTTGGATTTACAAATGGAAAAAGTTTCTGAAAAAGTGGGATGACTCTTATTCGGAAATAAACGAGATCGTCCGAACTCCCAGATATAGTGATGCGATTAGAATGCTTGTGAACATGTCCATCCCCCAGTATTATCCCGCAAAGTTCTGCAGCTATCTCATCAGGACTCATTACTGCATTGCCAGCATAAATGCTTAAATAGTTCACCTGTGCGTTTGTCCAGTGAAGTTAAAATGAAAAAAGGTCTCGACTACACCGGCGTTTCTGTCGTCTTCTTCTGCCACGATGGTAAAGGTAACGTTTTGATGAACAAGCGCAGTCAGAACTGTCGTGATGAGCGTGGTTGTTGGGATAATGGCGGTGGTTCTTTAGAATTCGGTGAAAATGCAGTGGACGGCATCAGAAGGGAAGTGATGGAAGAATATTGCGCTGAGGTTCTTGAGTGCGAGTTTTTGGGCTATCGTGATGTCCACCGCGTAGTTGATGGAAGAAAGAGCCATTGGGTCGGTCTTGATTTCAAGGTGAGAATCGCGACAGAGAACGTGAAAATCGGCGATCCGCACAAGATGGATGATATTGGCTGGTTCAGGTTAGACGCTCTGCCGAGTCCGCTTCACAGCCAGTTGCCGAAGTTTTTGGAAATTTACAAAGAAAAATAAAAGAAAAAGAAATTATGTTGACTTAACCGCAGAAGCCGTCGCAGTTTGCGTCGATACAGTCGCCATCATTGCAGCCTAGTTCTCTTGGACTACACCTGATGCAACCAGCGTCAACACAGCTCGCAGGTACCGATGGGTCGTCAGAACAATCAAGTCCTCCGCCGGACGTGGCACATTTGATCGCGCAAAGATTTGTTGGGGAGGTCGAGCTAAATTGCAATGACCATCCTTGTTCTTGCAGCTGTTGTCCGGCTGCTTCTGTCACGGGATGTGCCACTGGGTTTGTGCACTCCATCAGACCTACATCACTGCACGGCTGTTGCGTGTCAGGTGATGCTACTGCTGCTCCGGTAGATCCTCCTGCTCCTCCTTTAAACAATAATACTAATCCTACTACTGCAAGAACCGCTACGATTCCCAGTATTGCTAAATTATGTCATTTGTGTTCTTCTTCCATTCAATTCACCTCAGTTGTATACTTATTAGTATACTGGTTGTGATATTCCATTAAAAAGAGTAGTTACCTTTTTACAGGGACAAAGATATAAAATAATCTCTATTGGGTGAATTAACTCAATTGCGCGTAATAACACGTGCGGCTAATCGTCTTCCTCTTCTTCAGGTTCATCGGGCTTGCAATAGCCGCCGAGTGTTTCAATGCCTTCTTGGTAGAATGTAGAGTTTGAATGATTGAGCGTTACGTTTGCCTGTAAAGTGAGTATCTCTCCGCTGACGTTGAAGCTTACGCTTTTGTCTGCGAAATAGCCTTCATCGTTTACGCGCAGTATGCTTGTATTAAGTATGAAAAGTTCGTCGCGTCCATTCTCAGTGAATAGCTTGCAGGTTTTCTTTTCTCCGTCGTGTACGCAAAGGCGTGATTTTGCCATCCATGGAACGCATCTTTCGAATCTTTGGCATTCATTGTGCTCACAGCATTTGCCGCGAGGGATGCACCGCATTTGAGCCCCGCAGTAGAAATGGTTCTCATCGCACTGGCATTCGCCGTCTATGAAGTCTTCGCCTAGTTTGCAAAGAGGCTTTTCTACGCACGTTCCATCAGAGCAGCCTTGTCCTTGCGGACAATCGCTATTCGAACAGCAGGTGTTTGCGCTTACGCATTTGCCGTTGCAGGTTTTCTGCGGGCAAACGCAAGTGCCTTCGACGCAGACTTTATCTGATGAGCAAAGAATTGTTGCGCAGGGATTTACAGTTTCTTGCGAATCTGCGCTTTCATTGCTAAATGAGAAGTTTGCCGTAGGAACTGTGTTAAGCGGTGTTTGAGCGCACGCTACTAGGAACACGATGAGAATCCATAGATAGTTGCGCCCCATTGTGAAAAATCCCTTGAAAGGGAAAAAAATTATTGTGTGTACATCTTGACTTTGTTCGCATCGAACTTCCAGTCGACAGGGAGCTTTTGCGCTCGCTTGTAGTACTTGACAAGTCGTTTGATTTTGCTTTCTGCGAATTGGAGTCCTCGAAGCGCAGTCATGTCGTGTTTGTTCGCTTCAAGGTGTTTTTTGATCAAGACGCTTTGTCTCATCAGCGCGAGCATGTCTTCTGGAAGTTCTGGCAGGAGTTTTTTCTCTGCTAGGATTTCCTGGACGCGCTTGCCAGTGAGCAGTTTGACGCTTGGAACGCCGTAGCTGTCTCGCAGGATGAGTCCGACTTCGCTTGCGCTTTTTCCTTCTTTGGAAAGTTTTGCTACGAGCATTTCGACTTCTTTTGATTGATGCCGTATCCACGTTGGCTTGGCCGGTTTGAGCGGCTTGTGGCTGTGCGCGTTTCCTCGCGCTCTGCTGTGCATTTTTGCCATGTTCGTTTGTCTCCGAAGTATTTATCCGAACGAGAATGTCTTCATCATTCTCCAGTATGTGCAAGCTTTCACCGTCACATCTCTCGAATAAGACGAAATCTCAGAAGGGTCTTTATAAAGGTTTCGCTTGTTTTTTCTCAGCGCGCACCAAAGCGCGTATCGTTCTTTCTAGCTCAGAGATGCTCATCGCAAGGATGTCTGAATCAGAAAGTCCTGCATGTTGTTTCGCAGATATGCCTTGCAATGCGAATGCGAGCATTATCGGCCGTGCTTCATCCGGCGAAGTCGCTGTTTCTATGACCCGATTATATTCAACAAATATTGGACTACGCTCAGAAGGCAGCTGTACTACTTCAACTGGTTTTGAACAATATTGCTCAGGACAGTGCATTGCGCCAAGTCTTGCGACAAGATGAAGCTCGCGTTGTTCACGCAAGGAAGGGTAGCGTGTTCTTATGCGTTCTTCAGCGATTTCGAAATTATGCGCGATATGTGTATCCCGTTTCGTTTTTTCTTCTTTAGAATATTGCCAATGACACCAAAAGTCCCTCACGTAATCATCGAATCGTCCATCTAAGGATGCTACTGCTGCTTTCCTTACCACTAAGTTAGCGTGATCATGCATTTGGCGTGAAAGGATAGATTCGCGTTGATGCCAGCGTTCAGTGTACCATATGGGTTTGCTGTTGCGGTGCAGTAGCTCTTTTTGGGCGCGAGCGAAATCAGGGCAGGCATTTAACTTTACAGACTGTGCTATCAAGTCTTTCATGCGGGATCTGCTCTGCGGAAGTAAAAGCATCCATTCATCTTCCACTCGCACTGCCTCAAGTTCGCTCTGGAACGCGCATTCAGGCGAATACACATCGCACGTCTGTATGTAAGGAAGTCCATGTTTGGCATCTTCAGCAGTCTCGTGCTTTCCTTTGAGCAAAGTGATTTTCATAGAAACGAAGCGCCGAAAGTCGGTTTATAAACCTTCTGCAGAATCAAGCTGTGTTCACAAAAGCGCGAAACCACTCTGCACCGCGCTCAAGAGTTGTTCTGTTTATACTCTTCAAATTCTTTTTGGAACGAAGAATAGAATACCTTGTACAACTTCCTGCCAAGAGGAGTTCCTTCACGCAATTCGGTTGCCATTATAGCCGGAGTAAGCACTTTTCCTGAAGACATCGCTCTCACGATTGGAGTGTCAACGCCTAATTCCTGAGCTTTCTGCTCGAAGAAGAGTAGGAATTCCAAGTCGGGGTTCCATTCAGCCATGGAAAAATCCCATAATCAGATCTTAATAAGAATTTCGCTGTTCAAAAGTAGTCAAGAAAGGTTCGCCTTATACCTTTCAAACTCTTGCTGTATTGAAGGCGTATCTAAGAAAGCGCGGTAATAGAGCATTCCTTCGGGTGTCCACGCGCGTATCGATTCTATCATTTCATCGTATTTGCGCGGCGTCAAATCTCCTCGAACTTTTGGCTGCGAAAGAATAGAATCTCCGACAATAACAAGGAAATCGATAAAAACTGGGTCTGGTTTGTCAATAATCATAAAAAAGTGAATCAAAAGATGGTTTTAATGATTTCGCTGTTCAGGAAGTTGTTGCGTCTTGAACTCTTCGTAGAGCGCAATCACTTGCGGATCGAGTGTCAATGCGCGGTAGAACGCTTTTCCTTCGACAGTGTCTCGCTTTATTTCTTCGACAAGTTCTCTTAACGTGCGAGGGCCGCTCATGAATCGAACAGAATCATCCGCTTTGAGTTCAAGTTTGTCGCAATTTTTCAACCAATAGTCAAGAAACGCGGAATCCACCTGTCGTGGCATCCCACTCATAAAAGGCTCCTGATATCATCTATCCTGCTTGCGACGTCCGACCCTTTGCGGGTCAAAGTCAAAAGTTTCAATCGTCCTTGCTTGTCGAAGTTTATGAGCCCTTCGGTTTCCATCTCTTGCAGTATTTTCACGACGTGTGAATACGTGCAATCGATGTTTTTAGCGAGGCTGCTCGCGTAGACTTCGCTTTTGGCGTTTTTCAATTCGACCAGCATCATTGCCGGTTTTTCTCGGAAAAATGTTCTAAAAATTTCTTTGTTTTTGTTCAAACTACCCACCCCGTATTGGAATGTTCATTGTTGTAATCGAATATATATTTAAAGATTTCGAAGTCAGTATTGGAGAGGGATGAAAATGTTGCTAAAAAGGGTGCGATAAAGCTTTAAAGGCGGATTCGTGCGAGGAATGGATGTTGTTTTCCCACGACGATATACGTCCTGGCCAAAAGGAGCTGATAGAGACCATTCAGGCTGCTCTTTCGCAGAAAAAGCACGTGTTAGCTCATGCTCCGACGGGGCTTGGCAAGACCGCGGCGGCGTTGTGTCCTGCTATTGAGCTTGCGATGCAAAAGGACTTGACTGTCTTCTTTTTGACGTCGAGGCACACTCAGCACAGGATTGTGCTTGAAACTCTGCACAAATTAAAAGCGAAGACAGGGCTTAATGTCCTTGCGACGAGCCTTATTGGCAAGAAGTGGATGTGCGCGCAGGAGAACGTGCAGAATATGCCGTCGGGAGATTTCACCGAGTATTGTAAAAGCTTGATTGAAGGAAACCAATGTGAATATTATTTGAACGCGAGGGGCAAGAACAACATGCAGGCTTTGCATCTTCTTTCAGAAATCAAGAAAGACGCTCCGCTCGCAACTGAATCGGTCGTGGCAAGAGCAAGTCAGGAAAAGATATGCCCCTACGAGCTTTCCTTGATGCTGGCAGAAGATTCTAAAGTCATCATTGCGGATTATTTTTACATTTTCAATAAGCACATCCGTGAGTCTTTGTTTGGTAAAATAAAAAAGAAGATTGAGAACGCGATCATAATAGTGGACGAGGGACATAATCTTCCGGGAAGATTAAGGGATCTTTTGACATTTCGTCTTTCTGGCAATATGATGAAGCACGCTATCGCAGAGGCGAAGAAGAACGGTCTTGATGACGCGTTAAGTATGCTTGTTGAAATCCAGGACGTCATTGTGAAATTGAGCGGCGATGTGAAGGATGAGAAGATAGTGCGTCAAGAGCAGTTCGTCAAAGAAGTCGAAAAAATAAAACCTTACGCTGAAATCATCGACGAGCTTAATCTCGCGGCTGACATGGCAAGAGAGGAGCAGAAAGTTTCGCATATTGGCGGAGTAGCTACTTTTCTGAACGAATGGAGTCGCAAAGATACGGGGTTTGCAAGGACCATCCAAAAGGAGAACATGATGGTGACTTTGAGCAACCGCTGTCTGGACCCTGCAATTTTGACTAAAGAAGTGTTCGATAATTGTTACGCTTCGATTGTGATGTCAGGAACGTTGAGCCCAACTTCGATGTTCGCAGATGTTCTTGGTCTTCAGACTGCGGTTCAGCGCTCGTTCAAAAGTCCGTTCCCTGAAACAAACAGGCTCTCATTGATAGTACCAAGAACCACAACCAAATTCACGTTGAGAAGCGATGCGCAATACCAAGAGATAGGGCGTGTCTGCGCTGACCTTGCGAATTCTATCGGTGGCGCCGTTATGATTTTCTTCCCGAGTTATTTTTTGCGGGATAAAGTCCACCAGTTTTTCGCGGATTCGTACAATCATAAAGTGTTTTTTGAGGAGCCGAAAATGGAGAAGGCAGATAAGCAGAAACTGCTTGACAGGTTTTCAGCTGAAGCCAAAACAGGCGCAGTCCTTCTAGGAGTAGCCGCCGGCTCATTCGGCGAAGGCGTCGACCTGCCAGGTGTCTTGAAAGGAGTCATCGTTGTCGGCCTCCCGCTAGATAAGCCTGACTTGGAAACAACAGAGCTTATCTCTTATTACGACCGCAAGTTCGGCAAGGGCTGGGAGTATGCTTACACTTTGCCCGCGATGACAAGATGCATCCAGAACGCTGGGCGCTGTATCAGGTCTGAAAAAGACCGAGGAGTCATAGTGTTTCTTGACGAGCGCTACGCTTGGCCAAGGTACAGTAATTGTTTTCCGCAGGACTGGAACACTAAGATAACGCAAGAATACAAGACAGAAATAGCGAGGTTTTTTGGGAGGTTGTTCTAAAATTCGCCATTCCCCTGCGCCCTATTGACTTTTTCCTCTAAAGGCAGAAAATCCACGCTGACCGTATCATACTCGCCTCGCATTTTTGCGAGTTGAACGTCGTATCCTTTTTTTTCTAGCGCTTCTTTGATTGCGTATGCTTTTTGGCGTGGGAAGCTAATGGCTGGTTCTAATGAGAGTCCCATGCGGCATCCGGGTGGTGTCTCGGCTGCGAATTGGTATGGTTTTGCTCTATCTTCTCGGCAAAGAACGTACCAGTTAGTGTTTTCATCTTCGATTCGTTGTTGTATTTCTTTAAGCCGTTGAAGTTCAGGGTCCATCTTACTTCTTCCCTTTGGGTCCAGCCATCGCGCATTTTTCTGAACAGAATTTCATGGAATCGCCCTTGTATTTGCGCTCGATAATCTCTTCTTCGTCACGATCGCCCAACACTTTATCGCAATGAGCGCACGTGGCATCTTCTCCTCCGTGGTCTGCGCCTTTTGAGAATCCTTCTTCCCAAGGGGCGACTTCGTCGCTTTCCTCTAGTTCTTCCCGTCCTTCTTCTGTATAGACGTCTTCTTCGCGTTCGCCGACTTTGACTTTTAGCTCGTGGGCAGTTTCGCCGACTTGTTCTGATGGCTCGTCTAAGAATTCTTCTGGTTCATCTGATAATTCGACATCTTCAACAGGTTGTTCTTTCTTGGCTTTTTTAGCGCTTTTTGGCATAGTGATCACCCTTTGTTATTGAAAACCCTTTTTTGGAAATATATAAAGATTGTTGTGTTATGCAACGCTTGTCTTGACGCGGCTTCGCGATTCACGAACTTCTTTGACGTCTTCAGTGACTTCAAGCAGTTCGACGTTGAGCTTTAAGTTTTTGTCCGCGAGCGAGCCGTATCGTTTTATTGTGAACCCTGCGTCATGGATTTTGACCACTTGGAACGTCATGGGAATTCCGATTCCGTTTTCATTTACTTCTGCTGTGTAGTTGAATATTCTTCCAAGTTCTGGGTGAAATATGATGTATAGTCTGCTTTTGCTAAAAGTCACTGTCGCATTGCCGAACGGTGAACTTATGGTCTGATTATCCTGTGGTTCAGAATAGAACATGGCGTCTTCTTCGGTGACTTTCGCTACTTCGCTTTTCCATTCAGTGTTAGGCAGAACGTATTCTTCTCCTTCTTTGAGAAGCATCTTTCCTATCGCGCTTTTGTTGGTCATATTGACTATTTGGTATTTGAATGGAAAATCGTTGCTAAATACTACATCGCCGATTATTGCCTGTTTTCCAAATCGTTCTTTGAACGTTCCAAGGGGGAACGCCTGAAGGCGCGGTATGGTGACCAGCCTGTTTCGTATTATTGTCTTGTTTAAGTTCAAGATTATTTCAGGCTCGCTTGGTTTGATGTTGACTTCGCGTTTTTCGCCAAGTTTCATTCCTATTATTGCGTCATCGAATCCTTTGACTTTTCCGCTTTGGCCTAGAATGAACGCGTATGGTCCTTTGACATAGTTCTTAACGCCGTTCTGTTCGGCAAGAGCAGGGTTGTTCGTGTCTGCGACAGTGCCGTTTTCAAGCGTAAGTTCGAAATTGACTGTGACTAGGTCTCCTTTTTGGACTCCGGTATCAACCGAAGTGGTGTTATCTGCCGGAACGGTCATGCCTGCGTCAGGCGGCGCAAGTCCGCACGCTACTAGCAATAATAGCAAGAGAATCTTTTTCATAAAAACACCTCCAGTGGTAATTAACCTATGGCTCGCCTTACGTCGGTTACTTGGACTGATTCTGCTCCTTTGAGGTTTTTGATGTCCTCTTCGAGTTTGTCAGTCGTTCCGATGCTTTCGTCCATGACGAACATGAGTTTGAGCGCTTTGAGGCCGAATCCGACCGGTTCTATTATTTTTCGAACTTCATCGTCCTTGTGTTTGGTGTCGATGAACGCGCGTACTTTCTTGCAGGATTCTGTGTAGAGCACGTCTAGGTCTACTTCAGGGCTGCTCGGCATTATTTTGAGCGTGACTATTACGTTTGCCATTTAGTTAGGTCCCTCGAATCCGCATTGAGGGCAGCTGAATTTGGCCGCGATTTTCCTGCAGTGCGAGCATCGTGAGAGGTCTGTCTTAAGGCATTTTGGGCACTTGAATATAGTAAACCCTGTTTGGCCAATACTTGGCTGTTTGCACGTTATGCATGTGTTCATACGCCGTTGTGACAGTGAGGGGTTTAAAAATGTTATGATTGTTTGGTCTGGATGCGCAAGAATTCTTTCCACTCTAAAGAGATAACAAAACTATATAAATCATCGAGCACTTAATTCATCAAAAGGGGGTAGGTAATATGGCAAAGTCATTATTTACATGGGGTAAGTCTGAGCTTTCTACTGCGAAGGATGAGATTTCTAGGATGAAGCGCGAGCTTTCTGATATCAAACAGGAGGCGTCGTCGAAAATAGCTGAAGCTGAAAACAGAATCGCGGCTGCCAAGAAAGAGGAATCAAGGTTAAGCGAGCTTAAATCTCAAGTGGCTCAAAAGTTGAAAGCTGCGCAAAAGCGCGAGGCAGAGGCGCTTGCGTTAGAGAACGATGTTTCCGAGCGAGTGAGTGTTTTAAAAGCTGATGCCAGTAGATTGACTGAGTTGGAAAAGCATGAGGGCTCGCTTAAAGCTAAAATAGCCCAGCTTGAGAATGAGCGCTCGCAGAAGAGGGGCGCTGTCGCAGAGCTGCAAAAACAGGTGAGTGTATACGTTTCACAATTAGAATCCATTCGAGATGATATGAAGCGCGCTGTTCAAGAGGCTGAGCGCAGAAGGATTGAGGCTCGAAAAGAGGAGCAAAATTTAGAGTCTATTCGAAAACAGATTGCGCAAAAAGCGAGCGGTGTTTCGCAGAAAGAAGAATCGCTCAATAAACAGCTCGAGGAGAAGGCGCGGGCGCTTTCCCAAAAAGAGCGCACTCTTTTTGAGTTCGAACGCGCGCTTGCGAATAGGCAGTCTGAAGTTGAAAGGCTCGCTCAAAGAAAGCAGGCAGAAGTTGAAAAACACATTCAACAAAAGCAGTCTGAAGTGGAAAAGTTAACGCGAAAAAAGCAGAGTGAATTGGAATCCATGTTGACTTCGCGCCAATCAAAATTGATGAAGCTTGCGAAGGAGAAAGGATCGGAGCTTAATGGTTTGCAGGTTCGCGAGGTTGCGATGCAGGACAAGCTTGTTCAGCTTGAAAAAGAAGTTTCTGAACGTCAAAATTTGCTTAAAACGTTGGAATCCCAGATGTTGAATATTAAAAGAGAGTTGTCCACTCTCGATAAGGACGCAGGGCCAAGGCTTGAGCAGATAAAGCGCGAGGAGCAGAAACTTGCGTTGACTAAGCGTCAGGCGGATGATGCGAAAAAGATTGTTGAATCCAGGACTAAACTCGTGCAGGAGTTCGATAAGAGATTCGCTGAGCACGCAAAGCAGCTAAAGCAGGAGGAGTCCCGTTTGCAGCAATTGCGCGCGATGGAAGCAAGGCTTATAGAGCGTGTTTCGCAGTTGGATAGGCTCGCGCAGGAGAAGAAGGGTGTTGTTGAGCAAACGCAAAAGGCGCTTGGAGCGCTGACTAACGAGATGGGTTCATTGCTTGAGAAGCGTGATGAGATTCCAAAGCTTGAGGCTGATTTGAAGGAGCTTGTGGCAAGGGATCGTGAACTTCAATCGCAAGTCATTCAAAAGGAGAGACGTGCGCAGGAAGCGGCAAAACTTCTGCTTAGTAAGCAAGGGGATCTTGATAAAGTGCTTTCACAGTTGCCGCAGCTTCGTTCAGAGGTCCAGCAGCTTTCAGCTCAAAGAACCCAGCTAACTTCAGAGCTTGGCAAAAAAGATTCTATTCTTGGTGAGATAAAGAAGGATGTCGATGAGATGAAGCAGGTGACGTCTCAGCTTGAAAGAGTGAAGGAAGAGCTGCGTAGTAAATCTGCTCTTCTCTCGCAGCGCGAACAGGCGCTTGAACGAATCGAAAGCGCTGTTATGGAGAAGAGAAGTGAAGTCGATGCGTTGAAGAAAGAAGCGCAGGAGATTGAGCGCATGCGAAAAGAAGCCGAATCCACTATGGATGAGAAGAAGGGCGTTCTTGATGAGTTGAAGAAAGCTATCGCTGAGAACAGCAGGTCTGTTTCTGCGTTAAGAGACCATGAAAGGAAAGCAGAGCATGCTGCCGCTCGTCTGTTAGTTATCCAGAAAGAGTTTGACCGCAAGGCAAAGATCATAGATGAGAAATTGAGTCTTTTGCACGAACGCGAGTCAGAAGTTGGTTCAAGAGAGCATTCAGTGTCGGAAGCTACCAAGATGCTAAGAAAAGATAAGGAGCAGCTTGAGAAAGTCATATCCGAGCGAAAATCTGAGCTCACTGCCATTGAAAAAGAATGGGAGCAGAAGATTTCAGCGCTCAAGTCAGAGCACGATTCGCTAAGAAAGGACAAATCGGATGTTCGTACTTTGATTGAGAGCGATGTTAACGCGCTAAAAGACAAGGAAGAGGAGGTCGTGCAGGCGATTATGATGCTTGAGGACGATCGTAGAACGCTTGAAAAAGAAGAGTCCTCGGTCACGAAGAAGGTTTCTGAGCTTGAACGCGCAAAAGAGGCGTTCGAGCGTGCGGAAGCAAAACTCTCTGAAAAAGAAAAGCGAATAGTTGACAACGAGCGTGTCCTTGCCAAGGGCTTGAACATGCTTGAAGCGGAAAAAGCGAAGATTGAGAAAGAGAAGGATGAAATTTACAGGGCAAGAGAGCTTCGAAAGGAATTGCCTTCGTTGCAAAGAAGATATGCGGAGCTGCGTAAGCAGGTCACGTCCATGGAGTCCGAAGCGCTTGAGACGGCTCGTGATTTGACAAGCAAGCGTGCGAAGCTTGCAAGAGTGAGGGAAGCTAAGGATATTGAGGAGTCTTTGCACAAGGAAGCGCACTATCTGCTTGAGCAGGAGCGTAAATTGATCAATCTTGAAGCTGGCAAGGAGCGCGCGTTCACTGAGTATGTTCGAAAAGAGACGCATAATGAAAACGTGGGTGTCGCGCACGAGCATAGCCAGCCCGAGATTCGTTCGATGATTGAGGATGCTAAGTCACGGCTGGATGTCGGCAAAGTTGATGACGCTGTTCGCATGGTTGTCGAAGCGGAGTATTTGGTTGAGAAGATCAAGGATCCTGAAGAGCGCAGGACTTTGATGTACGATATCCGCGACATTAAAACGAGCATTAAGCTTGCCTCACTGGCATAGTTATTTTCTTTTTCATAAGTCTTTTATAGTTCCGTATTAGAAAGAAAAACATGTGTGACGTCATCAGTTATGGCAGTGTGAATACGCGTTGGGGAATAGCCATTAATACAAATGGTAATATATTGAAAAAGCTGGCAGAAAAACCGCAGAAGATTCCTGATTTTATCGCTGACCGTTTCTTTAGGATGGATGACTTGTTCAACGCAATCCAATTTGGTTTGAACATGGACGTCTCAGATAAAAACCTCAAAAATATGACTTTTGATGAGGCCGAATACCTCACAATCAAAGCTATCAAGTCTGGTTCAGCATCTTATTACGAGCCAAAATTCTCTCAAGATGAACTAAAAGATCGACTCAAGAATTATCAAGCGTTCATGAAAGACCTTGATGCGAGAAGAGAAACCACGCAAGATGACGTTCCAATGTTAAAAGAGTGCTCAACGTTCCTTCGTAATCTGGAGCACGCGCTTTATAACGCGTAAGTGTTTATTTTCTTGTCTGTGTGTTTGAACATTTTTCCTAAGAATTTCTCAACGACATACATATTCGTTACAGTGTGCGGTGTCACGCGAGCCACATTGATGCTGCTTGGTCTGCAAAAAGCGAGCAGTGGTATCATGTTGTCCGCTAGGTGGCTATCAACCGGCGCTTGGCTTTGTAGCTCTTGCATTAATTTCTCTGCGGCTTCTATACCTACCGCTTCAGATGACTTGCCTTTTTCGCCAAGGGCATCTGCTCCTACGCGCACAGGATTATCTGCATCTATATCATATCCGTGGCTGAATATTGCCCAAAGGGTGATTCCGCTTCCAGTGCTTAAAGCATCATAATACTGGCAGGATATGTCTATTGGCACATTCAAAGCGCTGAGTTTTTGTTTTGCGGACATCATTTGTCGTTCTGCGACTTTGGCGTTTTCCAAGTCCAAGCTTGCATGGCTTAGTCCTTTGATGCTCATCAAAATTCCTTGTTTTTCAAGAGAAAAAGCTTTGTGCGATAGCGCTTTGACGAATCCTTCGAATGTTTCGAATTCTTTTCGTTTGACTTCAGGCTTGATTGTTATCTCGACTTTTCCGCCTCCTTTTGGATAATATCCTCGTTTGAGCAAGCTAAGGTCTATTCCTGCAAGGCGCCTGTACTGCGGAAGAACCACTTGAGTTAGATAATCTATTGACATGCTCCATTTGGTGTCTGTGCCCCCAATTAATGTGAGCGTATGACTTCTCTGCGCGAACATGCAGGGAAGCAGCACTGCTTGAAGTAGCAAAGGTATGCTTCCCGCTGTTCCTATATCAACAGTTATGTTTTTGGAGGTTACAGGCGCAGGTATGAAGAGTAATTCAGAGCTTCCTTCAAAATCTCCATCTGCTTTTGACAAGCTTAGCTGCTGCAAAGCCCTAATACAGGTGACGTGCTGGGCTTTAAGGCCGGGTTTGTCTCGTCCGCTGCGGATGTCTTTTACCCGAAATGGCTCAAGTGTAAGCATGCTAAGAGCGAGTGCTGTGCGAACTATTTGCCCCCCTCCTTCTCCGAATGAGCCGTCAAGAATGTTCATAGGAACAAGAAAAGGTCGAGCGTATAAAAAGATTGATAAAATAAAAGAAAAAATAAAAATAATTTGCTTAACCCAGGTCCAAGCTGTCTATCGCTGCGAGTTCAGCATCGAGTGAATCGAGGCTGCTCGTGTCAAGCTCGCTTGTGAGCGAGTCGACTTCAGCAACTGACTGGTCCAGATCGCTCGCAACGTCTGCGCTTGGCGCAGATGTCGCGGGATCTGGCTGTGCCGGCGGTTGTGCCGGTGCTTTTTCCATCGGTTTTTGACCGCACGCTGCCAATAGGAGCAATGCGAGAGTTGCAAACACGAATGCGTATTTCATTTGTTCCACCATCTGCAGGTTTATATTTAAACCTTACGCAGTCACGTTTACTTCAGTTGAAACGTTTGCCTCAACTGATGCGTTGACAGTTTCGTCATCGTCTTCGCTCTCGTTGTCTTCCTCGTCGTCTTCTGATTCTTCACTCGAGGCTTCGTTCAGCGCTTGGTTGCCTCCTCGAAGGGCTTTGAGCTCTTTTAGCATTTCTTGCAATATCTTGTGCGCTTCCTTGAGTGCTTTGTGCGAGTCTCTTAGTTTCTGAGTTGCGGTCTTCATCGCTTCTGATTTGGCTTTTCCGGAAGCGGATTGGGCTGCGTCATATGATGCCATCGCTTCTACGTGAAGTGATGCTGCTGTGTCAAGCTTTGCTTCGAATGCGTCAAGGTTGACGGTTGATGTGTCAACTCCTTGGCTTTCAAGCTTTGCTAGCGCGTTCTCAAGCCTGTTTTCAAGGTGTTCGGATTTCTGGATTACTCCGCCAAGCCTTAATGCTACAAGCTTGTGTGCTCCTGCGCGCAAACTCTCTCGTGCATCGTTGATGGCTGAGCGCAAATCTTTTGCCGCTCTTTGTATGTCAGCGCGCGTGCTGGTTTCGTTCAAAGTTTCGACTGTTGCCTTTGCTTGAGTTACTGCAGTTATCTGCAAGTCAAGATCAGCTATGGCTGCGTCTTTGCCTGGAGCGTTTGATTCAGCTAGGCGTGCTTTGGTTTTTCCTAAGAGCTCAAGTACGCTGTCTGCTGCCTTGATGAGACTTGCTTTGACAGAGAGCTTTGCTTCGCTTCTCTTCTGCGCACAGTCATCAGTGCGTTTTCCACGGCACTCTTTGAGTGATGCTTCTATGTCTTTGATGCTGCGAGCTTCAACACGGGCTTTGGCGCCAACTTCTGCTTTCAAGACACTGGCGTCTTTAGCGTTCGTGCGGGTCTCTTGCATCCTATCATTTGTCTTATTCGCTCGTGGGCTTCTATCATTATCAGCGTCCACGGTCGCTGTTACGTCGACTGATGCGTCAACGCTTACTTCTTGTGCTGCTGCAAATGGCGATAATGCCACAATGAACAGCGCAAGCAATGCTGTTATTTTCATTTTGACCTCCAAGGTTTTGTGCCTTGCAAGTAATCTTTCAAGCACAGTCCTTTAAAAGGATGCTTTCATATCTATAAAAAAAGAAGAAACTAAAGTGTCTTTAAAACTTCATAAAGCTTCATTCGGGCTCACATAACTTAACGGAGGCGTTTTAATCCTTCGTTTGACGTTAAAGAGGTATATACTCGAGAAACATTTTTAAACCATTGATTTGCTATAAACTGTATGAAATACGTGCTTGTGCTTTTGCTGCTTTCTTCGTTTGTTAGCGCAACTACAATCCAAGGCACAGTATATGATTTTGGGCTTAACAAAGTTTCAGGCTCTATTGTTGAAATAAACACCACACCCCTCCAGAAATTCGTGGCGAAGAATGGCACGTATTCATTCGAGGTTCCTGCAGGCAGATACTTGCTTGAAGCGATTCACGTTAAGTCTAATGAGAAGACGCAAGAAGAGATAGTAATCGCAAGCGAAGGCAGGTACGTGATAGACTTGATTCTTCTTCCTGATGTGGATGCTGACCTGTTGGATGAACCGCAAGAGCTTCCTCCCATCGAGGATATCGTTGAAGATACGCCTGCGAGCCAGTGGTTTATTTGGCTTGCCGTGTTCTTAGCGCTCGGATACATTATTTATCGTTTGTCGAAAGCTCCAAAAACCGAGGTTGTAAAAGAAATCAAGGAAGTCGTGGTCTCACAGGAGCTCGATAGACTGGTTCATTTTGTGGAGAAAGAAGGCGGCAGGACTACTCAAAAAGAGATTCGCCATCATTTTCCGCATTCTGAAGCTAAGATTTCTCTGATGATTGATGAGCTTGAAAGCAAAGGTGTTCTTAAGAAAGTGAAAAAAGGCAGGGGAAATATCGTTATTAAAGTATGATTTCGCGTGCTTAGTCCGTATGGTTGAGGAATATCAGAGGGGGCGTTCAGCGTAATCTATCTGCGCGGATCATGTCTTTTTTCGAACTGGAAAGATAGCGTATCTGTACTTTTGAGCCGACTGCGAGCACTATTGCCTGTTCGCCGTGGACGTCTATTATGTCTCCTCGTTTGAATGGTAATGGTTTGTACAGTACGCTCACTCGGTATAGGAGTTTGCTGGTTATTTTGTGGACTGTGTGCAGTCGTCTGCTTATCGTGAGCGTTCCGCCGAATTGAAGCTTGAGTTTTTTGCCTAGGCTTTGAAGATAGTGCTGGTCGTTGAAATATAGGTCTATTCCGTTGGTGACTGGCTTTTCCTTGGTGATGACTGCTTTCGCGTCCTTTTGGACTTTGTTTCTTACCCAGTTTGCGATTTCATCAGTGGTCTCGCGCAGCTGCAGGATTCCTTCAAAATAGCCTCCGCCTGTTGGTTTCATATCCTCTTTTAAAATGAAAACCTTTTTAAGTCTTTGCTGGAAATGTGGTTATATGAGTTTGAAGTCGAAAGCGAAGAATGTTTGGAGTTTTTTGTGGGAAGAGGATAGTTTTGCAAGCTGGATCGTCAATGTCGCGCTCGCGTTCATAATAATCAAGTTTTTAGTGTATCCTGGCCTTGGTTTGGCGCTTGGGACAGCGGCGCCCATTGTAGCGGTGGTTTCAGGCAGTATGGAGCATGATAGTGGTTTCGAGTCTTTTTGGCAGAGCCCTATCTGTTGTTCGTATAACTGCGCGCGAAGAGAAGCGCAGGGGCCGTTCTATGAGAACAGGAACATCACCCGCGATGTGTTTGCAGAGTTCTCTTTTGTTAATGGTTTCAACAAGGGAGATATCATGATATTATACCGCCCTGATAACGCCGTGGTGGGTGATGTTATAGTATACACTGTGCCTAATAGGCCTGACCCGATTATCCACCGAGTTATAGCTATTGATGAAACTACTGGTAAAAAGGTTTTCACGACTAAAGGCGATCATAATTGCGATATTGGCGAATTCGAGAAAGGTATTGCGCAAGAGCACGTGATTGGAAAGGCGGTCTGGCGTGTTCCTTTTCTTGGTTGGGTTAAAATAATAGCGGTGAGCTTATTGCAGCTCTTTGTGAGGTGACACTATGATGTTTTGTCCGAAATGTAAAAGTATAATGATGCCGAAGCTTGAAAAAGGCAAGAAGTATCTTGTTTGCGGCTGCGGGTATAAGCAGGAAGCGCAGAGCGTTACGCTCAAAGAGTCGGTTAAGGCTTCTGCGGATATAGCGGTCGTTGGCGATGAAAAGTCGGTGAACGTCGTGATAGACGCGAGATGCCCAAAGTGCGATCATGGCAAGGCTGAGTATTGGGAATTACAGACGCGTTCAGCGGATGAACCACCCACACGTTTCCACAAATGCCTCAAATGCAGGCACACGTGGAGAGAATACAAATAAATGGACGTAACATTCAAGAACAACAAAGGGGAAAAGCTTGCAGGAATTCTTGAAGGCAGCGGTTCAAAAGGAGTTATTCTCTGTCACGGTTTTACTGGCAACAAGGACGAGCCGTTGTTGAAAAGTCTCGCGAAAAGCCTTGTTCAGGCAGGTTTTCTTGTTTTGCGTTTTGATTTTTCGGGCAATGGGAAGAGCGAGGGAAAGTTTGAGGAGTCTCATCATGAAAAAGAATTTGGCGACCTTTTGTGCGCAATAGCTTTCTTGAAGGAGAAAGGATGTGACTCTATTGGGCTTGTGGGGCACAGCATGGGTGGAGAGGTCGCGCTGCTCGCGGGCAGAGAAGTTAAGTTGAGCGGCATGGCGACGCTCTCAACTCCAGTTCATCTTTCAGCTGAATTGTTGCTCAAATTCGCGATGGATTGGGCAGGGAAAAAACTTTCTGATGAGTTTTTAGAAGTTGTGGCAAGGACCGACTTGATCAAAGCTGTCAAAAACATCAAAGCTCCGCTGCTTGTCATCCATGGAAAAAACGATACTATTGTGGAAGTTGAAGAAGCGGATGAATTATACGGAAACGCGAATGAACCGAAAAAGAAAGTGATTGTTGATTCAAACCATAATTTGCTTAAAGATCGCGCCAAAGTAATTGAAGAGGTTGTCTTGTGGATGCGAAAGTATATCTAGAAAAAGGCAGCATCACTATCATAGTGAAGCCGAACGCTAAGAAAACACAAATAATTGGATTTGATGAGCAAAAGCAGGCGTTCCGCGTTGATATCTCAGAGCCTGCTGAAGATAACAGGACGAATATCGAAGTCATCAGGTTCTTCTCAAAGCTTGTCGGAAAACGAATAGAGATTTTAAAGGGTCTGACTTCAAAATCGAAAGTTATCCGAATTGTTCGGTAATTATTGCGTATTTTCCCCCCATAAGTTCTTTAAGCCAAAATCGCGCGTTTTTGTCATGTCAACAACCACTCGCTAAAGCGAGTGACGTGTTTGACTCAGTGATAATCAACCAAACATAATCGTGGTTGTTGAGCATGCTCGGAAACCCTGCACTATGATGCGGGCTAAAGCCGAAGCTTGCGTGCGGAGGGTTTCAGACATGTCAAGCGTGAATGTTGTTTTCGTGAAGGATGACTGCATTTATTTCGCAAGAGTGCATTATAGAAAACTTGATTCGATTCTCGCGCAGGGCATAAATAACATTCTTCCTGCGTTAAAAGCCGGGTTCTTGGACGCAGGGTATATTGTTGTGGACTCCAATAATAAAACAATCATCAACGGCCAGCAAGGTATAGCTGTCAAAAAAGTCAAAGGATGGGAATTGCTCAATATCTGATATTATTTCTTCGTGCGAAGCTTGCGCCAAGCGAATCGCAGCGCGAAAATCAAGACTCCCAGAATCACAAACCATTTCAAAAGAAGGTATACCCATTCGTAGCGTATGAATAAGTCACTTTCTTCAGATAGTTCTTGCGCGTCTATTCCTATGTCTAAATCGACTGATGCTGTTCCTATTGTACGCCCGCTGGTATCAGCAAGGGTGACGCTGTCCGCACTTATGTTCGCTGGCAACGCCACGGTGAATGTTCCTGTTTGTCGTTTGATTTCGCCGTCTATTGTGCCATCAGAGTTGAATCGTTCAAGAACGACTTCACTGGGAAGCGGGAAATTTCCGCTGGCGACAGGCGCTCCATCTTTGGTAAACGTGTACTGCCCGCCAGAGTATACTTGCGGCGCGAATCCTGATGCGAGTTCAGTGTCTGTTATTTTATAACTCGTCCCGTCTGTTTTGACAGTCACTAACAGGACTTCCGCGAATGCAGGCGTGCAAAGAAGCAACAGGATTAGAAGCGCGCGTTTCATTTGTACCTCGAAAGTTTTTGTTCGATTATCTTCTCATCGAATATTCCGAATGGATTTCCAAGTACGCGCATCATGCCGACATCGATGCTTCTGTATCTGTTCGCAAAGCCGCATTCTTGTTTGCATTGAGTTCCAGGAACACTGGTGAATTTAGGACAGGTATTCACAGTATCGCAGTTGAGGCTCGATCCGGGCGTGTAGGGGTCTGTTCCCGAATACATGTATTCATCGTCAAGTCCTGCGAACGCGTGTCCTAGTTCGTGCACGAATGCGGAAGTAGGAACGCCCATTCCAAGATAGAGAAGATTCTCGTTCATGAATCCTGCTCCTCTCCACTCGTTGTTGTTTACTACAACTACGGTTACATCGTTGGGGCAGGTGCTTGCTGTCCGCGTGATTTTGCTTCGATCGCAGCTGAACAATCTTGGTTCCTCTGTGACGCACGATAAGTCTTGACGAGTATCAAGGCGCCATATGTTGAATTTGTGGGCGTTGCGCGCGAATGGCTGCATGGAGAGAAGTCCGCGGTATGCTTTGTCGACGTATTCGTTGAATGGAGCGTCGTTAGGGAAGTTTGAGCCTATGAAGACTACATCCAAATGGTCGGGGTTTGTGTTGCCGTGCAAAAGTTTGCACTCTGCCGGCGCGTTGAATAGTTTTGTTTCACGGTATGCGCTGCTCGCACTGATATAGTATTGTAGAGCGCAGAATACGTTCGCTTCTTCATCGACGGCGCTGCCTTCACATTGTCCGCTGTTTTTAGCATACATGATTGCTCGCTTAGCATAGGCTTCTGCCTGGCCCTTGCTGCCGGTTTTTTCGTATGCTACGCTAACTAACGTTGCTGCGTGGGCTGCGGCTCCGCACATATAATATTTGAAGCACAGTCCGAATCCTGCCTTGAGTCTGATGGCGTCTTTGCCAAGTTCTATTGCTTTTGCGGTATCTCCAGTGCCAAGAGCGTTGGTCGCCTGTGCGAGCCGCTTATCGCCTATGTCTCGATAGCAGTCATAAGCACCCATGAAATCCAGTTTGAGCATCGCTTTTTTGCAGACGCTTTCATCATCTTGAGCAGCGAATACCGCAGGCAGCGATATGAGAAAAATTAGCAGCAGGTGCGTGCGCATGAAAAATGGTTAGCATCAGGAAATATTTAAAGTGTGCGGTATGACAAATTGAAAACGTTTTTATATTCAGACGCGTTTGCATTATTTGAAAAGAGGATGAAAAAGACTGTTATAGCTATCGTGGCTGTCGTGCTTTTGGTTGCAGTGGTAGTTACAGCGACGCACCGTTGGGGCTATACTAATTATGGAAGTTTCTATTATCATGATTATCCGTTCTATGGTTATCCGCAAACCGAACAGCCTGTAGGCGTGTATGTTCCTGCGCAAGAACCTACAGTTGTTTATCCGGGTTCATTCGCTCCGCAGTATTCATATCCCACTCCATTGTCGTCAGAATATTTATACAGATATGGCATGTCCTATGTTCCTCGAAGCAGCGAAGGGCAATTGTGCGGTTTGATGAATGGAGTGGCGTACGGCTGTGAGTTCGGTCTTGAATGCGAGTATACTATAAGCCGTGTGCGCGGCGCGGGTGTATGTGTAAGGCCAAGAGGATTGTATCCGACTCCTGAGATAAGTTATCCGTATTATTTTGGTTGATGTTCTAGAATCAGCGTATTGAAAAGTTCAAATTCTTGATGGAATTTAAAACTGTATGGACTGTGCGTAGTGTATATTGGTTCTTCTAATTTGAAAATTGGTTCTTCATCGTGCAATATGTCTGAAAGTGACTCTATTCCTGATCCGGTTATCTGAATGGCCGTCACTTTTTGCATATCTGCGCGCAGAGATACTAGAACATCAATGATGATTTTCGCGCGCTTTTTTTGCGTGTACGCTTCCCATTGTTCTGGCTCGATTTCAAGATATTGTAGTGCGGCAAGGTATCGTGTGGCAAGTTCGGGATGCGGCGCCATCCCTGTATTGATTTGCAGGCTCATCCCGTGCAATTCTTGCACGAGTACGCTTTCTGCGTTTAACTCGTGGAATCTTCTATCTTTTAACATGTACGAAATGTTTTCGCGCAGATCATTTAGTCCGTGAGTTATCTTAAATGGAATGCTATCTTGCATTATGATGAATTCTCCTTTTCCGGGGCGCAAAGTGAGCTTGGAGGATAAATCGCCGTTTATTGAATATCTGCGCTCATATACGCCATCCTCACTAAAATCATCGGATTCAAAAGAATATTCCACTTTGTTTAGTTTACCGATCATACGCCGCAGTGCAAAAAATCGCTTTATAAATGTAACGCCGCAATCATGCGTTGACCGCCTCAAAATCGATATAAGCGCGAAGCAGTTTTCCTAGTGGAGCGAATACGAATTTGCCGACATAATTCTCAAGCTCGTCTTTTTCGTGTAGGACTCTTGTGCGCAGTGCGTTCTCTACTGTTATGAAGTGTAGGGATATTGTCACCGCGTTTTCTGAGAAGTTCGGGATTTTTTCAAGAAGGAGTATGTCTTTTCGTATCGAGCTAAGAAGAGCCATAATGAGCTTTTTTGCGTTATCTGATAATTCGCCGTCTGGAAGCGCGTCTATCGTTCTGTGGAGTGTTTCTATCCAATCGTTGACCGCGCCGTAGATGTCCGTGCTTGTGTATCTTGTGCGCAGAATTTCACGTATTGTTTTCACGAAAAGTTATATGATTAGGTGATTTATTAACTTTTTCAGAAAACATCGAGTCTGGCTTGTTTTTTGTCGTATTCTTCGAAATACTTGGGAGGATTTATCGATTTAAATTCGAATCCCCAGTCTTCAAGCATTTTTTTGGCGTTTTCAGTGATTTTGGGCGCTGCGATGATTCCGCGAACTTTGGTTATTCCTTTGCTGACCATTATTTTCTCTACGTATCTTCGAAGCTGGGTTACTGCTGAAAGCTCTGCGCAGTATCGTTTGCATTCAACTATTGTAAGGACTCCCTTTTTATCGACTCCCATCACGTCTATGAACCCGTATTTTGTCTGTTCTTCTTGGCTTACCGGCTTGAATCCATCTTCAATCATGGCGGGATTGCGGTAAATCATGTCGCTCATGTCGTCTTCGGTTCCGCTCACGATTATGTTTTGAGCGTCTTCAAGCTTGTGGCTGTTGAAAAAGTGCATTTTGTCTATTGAGACATCGATTGATTCTTTTTGGTGGATGTTATTGCTTTTGAGTTTGAGCTTGCCTGAGTTGATTATTAAAGTGTGGCTTGTCCCTGGTTTCATGTAGTTTATTGGCGCGTTTCCGGTCGGCTGGTGTATGAGGAGCGCTCCGTCGGATTTTATCATGACAACTCTATCGCCGGTATCAAGATAGCTTTCAGCCCTTCCTGAATAGCGCACTTGGCATCGGCAGGAAAAAACGATTGTTTCCGTGCGGTTTATTGCGTCTTTGAGTAAAACCGCGTAGTCTTCTAAGTCCATATGCTTGAAAAAAGCAGGAGATGGTTAAATAAGTTGCTGGGAATGCAAACTACTGAACGCAAACTACAAACTACAAACTAAGAACCGCTATCTATACAAATCAAAAACATAAATGCATTTAAACGTACTTTGCTGAAATTTTTTCGAGAGGTGAGAAAAAGAGGTGATACTTTTTGTTAACGAAGAAAAGCCAGAAAACCGCTGGCTTTAGTCATTGGATGAATGTTAGTTTATGGCTTTTCTGCGTCCAGAAAATGCGTGCATTTATTATAATGTAGCGAGCGCCGAACAAGTCAAGCGCTCTTGTGCTTGGTAGACGCTCGCATCATGCATTTTCTTGACGCGAGCAGTGTACTGCTGATATTATCTCATCTATCGCGTCGTTTAGTTCTTTGACGGTTCCTGCGTTGACGATTATCTTGTCAGCTTGATTTATGACGAGATGGAGCTGTTGTTTATTCGGGTCCGAGCTTTTTTCTGCATTCTCGAATTGTTCGAATTCCTCGAATGTGGCGATGTTATGGAGGGCCTTTCTTTGTTTCATCCTCTCCCATCGAATTGATTGAGGCGCGTCAAGGGCGATAAGGATGAAATCTGATCGCGCGCGAAGGGCTTTGACTTCTGATGGGTTGCGTATGCTGCTAACGACGTGATTAGAGCCGTTCATATGCAAAAGCGCCAGCTGTGCAAGAACTCCTGGGCCGTGTTTCTCTCGAAGTTCGTTTCCTATCGCTATCAATGTTTCTCTATCCGCAACAAGATTTCTTCGTGCAGCTTCCGCTCGCAGAATGTCCGATAGTGATAAGTGCGCGAATCCTTTTTGTATTAGATACTCTGCAAGAGTGTCTTTTCCTGAGCAGTAGCTTCCCGTGATGCCTATAATCACGGAAAAAAATCAGCAGAAAGGATATTTTAATGGTTTCTGCCAACTCTGCGGTGGTAGCTAACGTATTTATAGTGTTGAACCTAACAGTGAGCTATGGGCATTTTCATCGCGATCGAGGGCATTGACGGTTCTGGAAAAACCACGCAGGCAAGGATGCTTGCAGAGTGGCTGCAAACCATTGGAAAGAAAGTTATTTTGACTAAAGAGCCGTCTTCGTCGTTTTGGGGAAGATTCGCGCGATTTCTGTCCGGATACACTTCATCTGATATTCTACAGCGTTTGTTCGCGATGGATAGGACAAGTCATTTGAAGAATGTTGTCTCCCCTGCGTTGCACGATGGCTATGTGGTTATTTGTGACAGGTATGTTCTTTCAGCGATCGCGTACTCTCGGGACGAGCGCAAAGCGAAATTGAGAAACGCTCGTTTTCCTGCTCCCAACCTCACGATTGTGCTTGACGTTCCCGTGGAAGCCGCGCTAAAGCGCTTGAAAAGAAAAAAGTCCGCATTCGAGAAAACAGGTGTGCTTGAACGCGCGCGAAAAAAATATCTTGCATCAAAAGCGTTTATTATCGACGCGAAATACGGTCCCGAGATTGTTTTCGGGAAAGTAAGAGCGCGTGTTGAAAGATTATTCTGATTTCTTTTTGGTCTATATCCTGAAGTTCACGTCGATAACTAAACCCAAAATGAAATACAGAAATCGCGATTTGCGATTTCTTTAATCAAAGAAAGAATCTAATTCTTTATTCTTACGTTTTTCTTCATAATCGACTTCGCTTGCCATACTTGAACACCCCTTCGATTTTTTTAATGAGAACGTAGTTATTTAAAGTGTTGGTACTACCCAAATTCAGCAAGCGCCTGTATGTTCTGTTTTAGAATTTTCCCGTCGTGTGCGTCTATTTTGATGTTGATTGTTTTGAAGCTTTGAGTTAGATAAGTTATATTAAAAATTGGCGCGTGCTCGATTGTTTGTATGATAAAGAACTGTTTGAACGTGTTTTCTTTGCCGTAATTCTCTGTGACGCATTTTTTGGCGGTTGAAAGCGCTTCTTCGACGCTTATTTTGATTTTTGCGACGTCTAATTTTTCTATTTCGCCATCAGTCTTTAAGACTTCTTGTTCAGGAGTGTGAGTTATAGTTTCAGCCACCATGAATGTGACCATCCTTTCTGTTTCTTTGGTATAGAATCCTATCTGCCAAACATCTTTGTTCGCTTCATCGAGCATGACGAATGCGTGCGCTAAGAACGCGTCTTTGTTGGTTTTCTGCCAGTCTTTGAACACGCTGTGTCGGGTTAGCTTGGCTAGTGCTTCGTGTAGGTCCATAGAAACGAAAAACGAGGAGGTGTTTAAAAGTATTGCTAATTATTTATCTAAATAGCCCGCCGGCGACTCTTCGTACAGATGATACTCCTTGAACTATTCCTTTAGTTGGAGAGAAATGAATTGAATGCCTAAGCACGTATGCCGCGGAGTATTCCTGCTTCGCTCGTGGTTCTTTGATTGGGATTAGGAATGCCGCGCTGATGAACCTAAGTATGGCGCTTAAAGTGAATACGAGCGGGATTCCTGCTATAATAAAATTCACGTTCTCAGTCATCCAGCCTCCAAGTATTGGAGCAACTATTAGCGGTATGTTGGTGTAAAGCGAGTATTCTGCTATCTGCATCGCTCGTTTTTGCGGAGATGTCAAATCAAGCAATAAATTAAAGCGGGAAATGTCGGCTGCAGTCCAGACAAATCCTGAGAAAATGTGCGCAGGTATGAGAAGCCACGTTGTTTCTTTGTTTATCAGCAAATAAATCAGGGGAACGACTGCAGTGCCTATGATTCCAAGTATTGCTATTGGCTTGTCGCCAAAAGAATCTGTGAGTTTGCCTATGTATCGTGAAAAGATTAGTTGCGTAAGAAGGCTCAATGCTGTCAGCAAGCCGTAAAAGCTGTACGTTAGCTCCAATGTCTTTAGCATATATACTGCGATGAGCGGGGATGCGAGCATGTATGCGAAGTTGAACGCGCAGGAGAATGTGACGAATCTGCGCAGATTTGAATCCAGTGAAAAGAATTCTGTGAGTTTGTGATGAACGTGGTCTGAGTATTCCGGTTCTTTGACTTTTGTGAAGAATATTACAGATATTATTCCAAACACTGCTCCTACTGCGAACATTATCGCGAATCCTGTCGGGCTTTCTTTGGGGAATTGCTTGAGCCATAGTCCTCCAAGGACCATTGATATCATCGCGCAAAGGCTCAACAAACGCAGGCGGTTGCTGGTGAATTCTCCTCTTGCCTGTTCGGGAACTATATCCGCAAGAAGTGTTGTCGATGAAGGGTCAGTCATAGTTTCGAATAGTTTGATGAATAGATAAGCAACAGCCACGGTAAGAAGTGGTTTTTCAAAAAGAAACGGCGCGAGCAAGATTGGAAGCCAAAGCAATCGTCCTATGCCTGCAAACAGTGCATAAATGTGGCGTCGAGAGTAATGTTGAACAAGCTCTGCTCCAATTATTTGGGTTAGCATGCTTGCAAGAAATGGCAGTGCTCCGAGGAATCCTATTACTGTGTTGCTGGCTCCTAGCGCGAGAGCGTATGCTGTAAGATATACTGCGGTGAATCCTTCGTACGCGGCCCAAATGCCGATGTGCGCAAGGAATGTTTTTTGCGGGTTCATAATTCGATTATCATCCCTTCGGGTCCGGGGTTGAGTAACACTGTTTTTCCGTATTTTTCCTTGACTCCGAAGTTTTCGTGCAGATGTCCGCTTATTGCGAGGATTGGATTGTATTTGTTGATGAATTCTGTGTAGCTTGTGCAGCCGACGTGGTCTCCTATCCAATCGATATAGTCTAGTTTGGTTTGTGCTGGGGGCGCGTGTGTCAATAGCACCATTTTGCCTTTGAGCTTTCGTTTGTTTTGGCGTATGAGTTCTTCGAATTCTTCATCGCCCTCTAAATCTTCTCCTTGGCCGTAGAATCCCCCGCCTCCGTGCCCGATGAAAGTATAATCGCCTATTTTGTGGAATTTATTATGTACAAACATGATATTCGCGTGCCTTTTAGCGAGTTTTGCTACTATGGCGTCCGACTCGTGGTTTCCGTGTATTAGAAGGACTGGCTTTCCTAGCTCTGCTATCTTTGCAAGTACAGGCTCTATGTTCTGTTCAAAAATAGTGAAATCTCCTGTGCAGATTAAAAGGTCCGGATTGTACTTTTTTATTTTAAGGACTATCTTCTTGTATGCAGTGATGCCTGCGTGAAGGTCTGTGAATGCTAGGAGTCTCATGGTTTATCTCCGAGTAGTATTGTTCCGGTGCATTTTCCAAGTTTATGGTCGGCAGTATATAAAGGACAACCGTGGAGTCGTGCGAGGGCGAGGTAGATAGCATCGTAGACACTAAGGTCGTGCTCAATTGCGAGACGAACGGCGTGTTCAATGAGGTACTGGCTGATTTTTTCAACGTGAAATTGAAGCTCGAAGAGTCGCTCGTTTACCAAGCTAAGCGATTGAGCGTTCTTTTTTTTGTAGCGAAGGACGTTTAAAATTTCGAGGAATGCGAGTTCAGGAACGATTATTTGTGCCTTTGCGTCTGTATGTGCGCGGCAGAGTTCATGAGCAATATCGCTTCCTTCTTCGTGAACGAAGAGTTTGAGAAGAACAGATGCGTCTAGAACTTTCTTTTGTCTCTCCATTCTCTGAGTATTTCTCCGGTAGGTCTCCCTTTGTCGAAAATTCCTGATTGGCGGATCGAATCGATGCTTTCTGCTGCTTTGCGCGCTTTTTCAGCGTCAAAATGGTCGTGTTTTGCAAGATAATCAACAATACCTTTTCGCAGTACCGCGCTCCAATTGATTTCGTCGTGTCGTTTCATCTCCTGATGAATCTGTTTGTCTACGCGTAATGAGATGGTGACATCAGGCATAAAGCTTTGTAATACGAGTAATATATTTAAAGCTTTCGCATATTTAACTACGAGAAACCTGCAAACTTGTTATTGGAAAAATAGAATGTGTACTTCGCTCAGATTTCACTTGCCAAGGAGTTTTTTGATTATCGTTAAATTTTCTATAAAGGTATCAACTTCAAGTTGGCCCTGCGTGGCATATTGTTCTACTGTGGCCAAGTTCCGTCCTGCCGCTTCAGCAGCAGTCGCCTTAGATATTTCTGCTGGAACGTAGCGTGATGTGCGCTGTTTCAAACTTTGCTTAGCGTGAATTAAAAAGTAGGAAAGTTCCGCCAGTAGTGGTAGGTTCTTTGGTGCACGGGGAGTTGAATCCTTTATTACGTCCGTCTGTGGCAATATTTCATCAATTTTCTTAATTATTTCGTCAAACTCCGCATCAGAAGAATTCCTATTCAGCCGTTCAACCGCTTTTTTGATGTCAACTATTTTTTTCAAAAGTGCCATGGATAAAAGGAATCTGTTAAAGCTTTAATACTTTGTGATTTGTTGAAAGGTCTGGGTACTCAAAAAAAGAAATTAAAAAATAGTTCATGCCGAATCAGCCAAGAACTTACAAAGATCCTTTGCTTTTTCCTTCCAAATTGGGTCAAGTCGGATGGCTTCGTTGAGGTCTCGGCGAGCTTCTTCAATTCTTCCGAATTGAAGGGCGTAAATTTGAGCTCGGTGAGCGTAACTTGCAGGGCTCTCCGGATAAAGTCGAATGGCTTCGGTGAAGTCTGAAACTGCTTCATCGTACTGGCCGAGTTCTTTGCGAGCGATTCCTCTACCAGCGTACCCAAACGCGTTGAGTGGTTGCGGGCGGAGCATTTCCTGTTCGAAGTCTTCACTTGCTTTGGCGTATTGCTTCGCATGTATGCGCAGGAGTCCTCGATAGAAATGATCCACTTTCTCGTTCGGGTTGAGTCTGGTTGCGTCATCCCAGTCGCGCAAGGCAGCGTCGAATCGGTTTAACTTGTAGTGGATTCGTGCCCGCTGGACGTAGGCCGTGGCTCGCTCTTCATCGTTCGCGCAAAGTTCAAGGGCGCTCGTGTAGTGTTGACTGGCGAGATCATACAATAGTTGTGGTTTTTCACTTTTCTGGGCTGCGTTCTCGATTTTGAGCGCAGCACATATGATTGTTTCAATGTCGCTTATCTCTTGTTCTTTGTTCATCATCATCACCTCATTCCGTGACTTTCGTCACAATATAGTAGTATTCATTGATATTATTAACACTTTCGCACACTTTTCTCGATTTTTTCGATAAATTTAAATAAAAAATCTATTTATTACGAATTATGAACGAAAAGGAGCTTGCAAGACCCGAAAAAGTCGTGTCTTTAGACGAGAAAGACAAGCAGATTCTAAGAGAACTTCAACGAGACGGCCGTGTCAGCCTCACGAGTCTCGCAAAGAAACTAGACGTAGCAATTGACACAGTAAAAGCAAGGATAGAGCGGATGAAAAAGACAAAGATTCTCCATGTGGGCGCCTTCATTGAGCCGAGAATTATCGGTTATCCATTGGTTGCAGATGTTAAAATCAAATTGAACAACAATTCACAGGAGCAAACAGAAGCGTTCATCAGCTTTCTCAGGAGTCATGCGAGAGTTATCGATCTCCTTTCTCTCATGGGTGACTATGATTTTACTTGCGTCATGATTGCAAAGAGTACGGAAGACTTAGACAAAGTTTCACAAGAAATTCGTCAGAAGTTCAAAGGCATCATCGCAGACTGGCGTGGTTTTCTTATCTTGAAAACGTACAAATTCGAAGAATACACATTGAATGACTAGCGCGGGAAAGCGATATTAATAATCGTCCTATACGTCATGAAATTGCCTAGCACGTAAGTCTCGACCATCATTCCTACGGCAAGGACGCCTATTGCTATAATCAAAAGTACTGCGTTATATTTGAAAACATGCCACATAGTGGTGCTCGCGAGTTGTTCTTTGGCAAGGCCGTCTGAGAGTGTCGTTCCTGATATCGCGGAAAGCATATAACTTAATCCTTCAAGAAATGTGTGAGGAAAAACCGATAATATGATCAGTATGAATATTATGAACGGATTCGCGGTTGAAGCGACAGCTGCTGTTTTGGCCAGATTGCCAAATACTGTTCCCCAAACTGATGCGTTCCAAGCGATGAATAGTATTGCGCCGTTTCCTGCGACTAGCGAAAGAAAGAAGCTAAGGCCGAGCACTTGAAGATTCCAAGTGAATAAGTCCCAGAATAGCGCGGTGCTAAATACTGCTCCTCCTGCTGTTGCGGCTCCGCCGGTCACGATGCCAAGTTGTATCTTGAACAAGTGGTTCGCTGCGAGTTTAGGCAGTAGTATAGAGAATAATGCGAATGTGAAAAATATTCCAAAGAATATGAAGGCGTAGACTTTGGCGTGTGGGAGTGTTTGCGAGAAGAACGCTTTGAATGTCGGCGTTTTGCGTTCTGATATTTCGGCGCTGTCGGTTAGCTGAAATAGTGAGGGCATCAATAACAAGCTGATGATACCGACAGCTATGAGCGCAGGATCGTCGCGCCAAATCATCAGCGCAATAAATAGGCCAAGAACAGTGTACCCTGCTCCGAGTAAGAAGCCATACCACGGATTATCGTGCAGATACTCGGCGGAGTAGAGTTGTTCAAAGACCATGAACAAAAGAATGTTGTATGAGTTTAAAAATGTAAGTGGTGAGATAGTAGTTGCTGCTAAATCAGGGTTTGCGGTCGTAATCTAATCGTTTACAGAAAACTGAAAATTGTAAGTAAACTGAATAAAACTGCTGCCCGCAGTAAGATGCGAGAAGTGCTAAAAAATACACGCTAAGTTCTTTCGCCTCGATTGAACCTTGAGTTGCAAGATTAAAAAACGCGGGTACTGACGCTAAAGCAAAGAAAGAGCCTAATTCAACGTTCATTAATTTATTTGTTGCAATGCGTTCTAGATCACTGCTGCTCTCATCTCTGTTTAAAAGAAATGTTTTACGCAGTCGATCCTGTTTTGACGCAAAATAATACCCGTGTGCGCACGCAGCAAGAAAAACCGCATCGTGTAATTTGCTATCCGCTGTTTTTTCAGCTAATTCTGTTAGTAATGCCATAAATATAGGCCTAAATGAGGTGTTTATAAAACTTTAGAATCTCCGAAATCGCTCGTGACTCTTCCCACTTTTTCATAATAGGACATAAAAAGCCAATTGAATGAACTAAAATAATGAAGTTTTATGTCGATAGCTGCGTTTATCTCAACCTATGGCAAAAAGAGCAGAAATGGTGGAAGAAAGCGGCTGATTTCTTTGAGGCTATTGATAATCCTGATAACGCGATTTTCGTCTCAGGTTTCGTGTTGAAGGAATTGGGTCATATTCTTACTGCGGAAGAGTTTTCAAAAAGAAGAATATTATTCAATAGCGCGATATTTCAAAAAGTCATCGCATCAGAGCAGGATTATTCTAATGCCCGCGAGTTTGAACGTGAGTCAGAATTTGAATTGAGTTTTTTTGATTGTATGCACGTTGCTCTTTCTAAACGAATTGGTGCAATTCTCATCACAAGAGATAGAAAACTAATCGAGTTCGCTGCCAAAAAACAATGTGCTGCTTCAAGACCTGAAGATGTCAAAATTTATTGATTTCAGCGAGGTTTATTTTTTGCTTTGAAAGCTGTCTGCGGGCTTTGCGGACAACCTCTACAGATTGTCCTTTTTTTGATATCGTCCCTGCCTCATTATGCCAGAAAAAATGTCTGACTGCGTCGCGTATGGCGTCCGATCTGCTTCCATACACTCCTGTTTTTACAAGAGTATCTATGCGTTCAACAAGAACTGGCATGAGCCGTATTTGAATAGTATCCATTACCATCGTAATTGAATTGTACTGCTTAATATATAAAGATTTCGGGATAAAAAGAAATTCACTTGAACGACTGGTAATCTTCAAGCACTAGCTGTCCTACTTCTTTTAATTCTTTAGTGAAGCTTAATCGTCCTTCTCCTATCTGAACTACTTGTTTGGCAAGTTCTGTTCCGGGGTTGTCGAGTTTTATGCCTATGATCGAGGTTGTTATGCCTGCGGCTTTTGCGCTTGCAACTGCTTTTAATGTTTCTCGTTCTGGTTCTTTGCCGACTGTGGGAAGCGCGTCAGTGATGATGATTAGATGTTTTGTCATGTCTCGCGCGGGGAATAGTTCTATGCTTTTCATTATCATTCCTGAGAAATCTGTTTGCCTGCTCGCTCTTATGTCTGAGATTGTTTTGAGCAGTGTGCTAAAGTCGTTAGTGGGAGCGACTGCGGATTTGACTTCTGAGCCAAAGACGATTAGTCCTACTTGGTCTTTTTCTTGCAGGGCTTTGTACGCAAGGCCTATTCCTGCTTTTTTGCAGGTTTCAAGTTTCGCTCCTTTCATGCTAGCCGACGCATCAAGAGCGAGTATGATGTTTATCGTGCCTTTGCCTTCGCGTTCGGAAGTCATAAGGTCTGATGCTTGCACGCTTTTGTGGCCTCGCCTTATTGCTTTGTGAACAGTTTTTCGTAGGTTGAGGTCTTTATACCGATCGCCTTTGCGATAAACGCGAACGTTCGCCCGTTCTCCGTAATGTTTGGTTTGCTTGTTTGTTTTCTCTCCCATTTGGTCTTTTGGAATTATATTATCAAGTTCGCGCACGAGCGCTATGCTTGCAAGTTCGGTTCCTCTGTTCGTTATTGCTCCTTCATCATCGAGCAAGCCCTCATCTTTCATTGATTCGACTGTCTCTGCTATCGCTTTTGCGAGTTGTTGTTTGAACTCGGGGATTTTCGCGTTTTTCTCGATGTATCGCGGGTCGTATCCTGTGAGTAGGCTGATTAGCTTGTCGCCATATAGCTGGCGCGTGATAGAAAAGTTGTTCACGATGTTTTGGAACATCATGTCTGGAGCGAACGCGCCCATTCCGCGGTTTCCCGCTTCCTGTATCATTTCTGCGTGTTCGATTGTTTCTTTGTCCCCTTCGAGGACAGAGTTCATCAGTTTGTCTTCATCGTATTGTTTATGGAGTTTTCCTGGGGCTTCTTCGCCTTTGCCGATCTGGGCCACTTCTGGCTCGATGTCAAAGACGACCACCACCGGCAAGCTCTTCGTGTTGGCTGGCGAAGAGGTCGAATTGTTCTTTGATGAATTCTTCGTTCGACTGTAAGTATTTGACGCTTGGCTTGAGTTCTAATCTGTGCGCCAAGACTGATATGAGCGCATCGGCTAAGTCCTGTCCGGTTACTGTTTTGTTTTTGGCGAGAAAAGCGTTTGCTTGCGCTCGTTCATATATTCCAATGGTCGCGCGTACGCTTGGTTTTTTGAGTATGTTTTTGTGCTCTCGTAATATGCGAACAAATAGTATTCCAAGATTGAGCAGGTCTGGCGGGAATGTGACTGGAAGAACGTGTCCTTTCTGCTTTACTATGGTCGTCTCTAGTTCGAGATTTTCAGGGTAGCCCATGTGGATTATGTCGAATCTGTCAAGGAAGACGTCTGATAGTTTTTCAGTTGCTGCTGTTTCTTCAGGGTTCATTGTTCCGATAAAGATGAAGTTCGCAGGAAGTTCTACTGTGTAAGCGCCAAGTGTTGCTCTGCCTTCTTCGAGAACTTGCAAAAGTGCGTTTTGTATTTTTTCTGGACATCTGTTGACTTCGTCAAAGAACAAGACGCCGTGGTTTGCTTTGAATATTTTTCCGGGTGTGAACGCTTCGATGCTTGTTGGGCCGTGCTGCAACGCTTTTGTTGGATCGATATCGCCAAGCAAATCTTCCGCGGTCAAATCAGGGCTTCCTTGGACTCTGATAAATCGCTCTACGCCTTTGAATGTTGCAGTTTTGACTTTCTTGGCAACCTTGCAGTCAGGGCATAGCGGTTCTTTAGGATCGCAGTGGTATTGGCAGTCGTTGAGCGTCATCGGCGGCAAAAGTTCAGCCACGTTCTTTGCTAAGGTAGTCTTCCCTATTCCGGGAGGTCCCAATATGATGACGTGTCTGTTGGTTAGAAGCGCGCTTTTAAGCTGGGTCTTCGTTCTCTCCTGTCCTAGAATGGCGGGGAAAACGTCTCCTTCTTGGAGGAATCGCTTCTGAAGATGGGCAGTATCCATATCGACGATAGGAATAATTACCCTTTAAAAAGCTTCCTGTCCAAATCTCGCGCCCGCAGGTTTACTGAAAGTGGCATACTTGCCACATTCGCTATTCAAACCATTCGCGAGTTTTGACTCCGGCGGTTTTCACCGCTCATCAATATCTGAATGAAAACCGACTGACTATCGTTTCGCCCGTTTTATCGCTTTTTTGACAAGTGGCTTCGCTTTTTGTTTTACCCGTTTGAGTTCGGCTTTGGCGAAGGTTTCGACGCGTCGTTTCTCGTCTTTAAGGCCACTGATGACTTCGCGAAGTAGCGTTCTTGCTTCTTGTTTTGTCATGACTTTTTCTTCGATGACTTCGCATAGTTCTCTCATCATTCTTTGTTTTGCTTCTCGCGCTACGCTCATTCCGAGTTTTGCGGCTTTTTTTCCTAAGCGCTTGCCTACGCTCATTGCTTTTCTGGTTCGTTTCATAGTGGCACCTCTTTATGTTGTATGAATATCGTTTGGAGTTTTATGTTCACGGCTTATACTACAAAGCAAAGCGAGTACAAAAACGCTTGCGAATAATAGGAACGCGATACTGATGATGCTGTAATCATAGATTGTAGGACCGATGCGTACAGTGAGGGCGCTTGCCATTATGCTGGATGCGGACACAAGCGCATAACTCATCCTGTTGCTTGACAAATTGATGTCTTTTCCGAGGTGGCGAAATTGTGAATCGTTGAGGTTTAAGCTGAACTCTCCTGATTTTAGCTGTTGGACTGTTCGAAGTGTTTCTGATGGGAGCATTGAGAGCGCTCGCGCGGCTTCAAGTGAGCGTGCGGTGATTTCCTTAACTATTTTAGTGGGTGTCTTGTGCGCTCGAAGGAGTCGTTCTACGTGCGGTTGTACTTCTTTGACGAAATTGAATGTTGGGTCTAGTTGTCTTGCGGTGAGTTCCATTGTGGTCATTGCTTTTCCGATTAGTACTACGTCTCGTGGCAAGGTTATGTAGTGTTCAGCGCAAAGTGTGAATAGTTGTCTCATTAGGTGCGTGACTCTGCGTGTTGATGGTATGTCCTGCCACCAGGCATCGACTAGCCGTTCTACGTTTCTGGCGAATAGTTTTACCTGTGTTCGCTCAGACGGCGTTCCGTAGGTGAGTAGTATTTCAGTAATTGTTCTAGTGTCACGCGAAAGTATTGCAAGGTACAGGTCTAATCCTCGTTTACGTGTCGAATCATCTATGCTTCCTACGATTCCAAAGTCAAGAAGCCCGACGTTTCCGTTGTCTAGAAGCAAGATGTTTCCTGGATGAAGGTCTGCGTGAAAGACGCCTTGCTCGAAGACTTGGCTGATTAGGGCAGGAACAAGAACGTTCAACACTTGTTTTTTCTTCGCGGAAGAAAGATCGATGACTTTGGCGCCGTCCAAATATTGCATTGTGAGAACGGTTTTGTTTGTATACTCTGAATAGACTTTAGGTATTGTTATGTGTCTTGGAGCGAGTGTTCGCATCTGTTCGATGTGCTCGGCTTCTGTTTCGAAATTGAGTTCTTCTTGGGTGTAGCGTTCGAACTCCTCGACAATGATGAGCGGGTTTACGTGATTTTGAAAGTGTTTGGATATTTTGAGCGCGAGGTGTTTCATTATTGATATGTCTGATTTGAACTGTTCTTCAGCTCCTGGTCGTTGTACTTTGATTGCGACTGCGTTCCCGTTCTTGAGGCGAGCTTTGTGTACTTGCGCGATGCTCGCGCTGCCAAGAGGCCGAGGGTCTATGTGTGAGAAAATGTCTTTCACAGGATGATTGAACGCCTTTTCGACAATCTGCTTGACTGTGTCTATTGATTCCGCAGGTACGTTATCGAGAAGTTTGCCAAATTCATCACAGTATGCGGCAGGAATCAAATCCGGCCTGAGACTGAGCATTTGTCCAAGTTTGATATACGCTCCGCCTAATTCTTCCATTGTTTCGCGCAATTTTTGCGCGAGATCGAATGGCACAAGTTGAGTCTTTCTGTTGAAGAATGGCAGGTATTGCGCGAATCCATATCTAATGATATAAGTATTAAGTCCTTTCTTGGACAGCGTGTTCACAACTTCTTTTAAGCGCGAAAGTTCCGGATTCATCATTCCTCTTTTCCGATTATAAGGAAATAACAGTATTTATAGGTATTGGCAGGACAAGAACGAATTCTGTACGACGTCACGCTTAAATACACAGTACTCTTGATTGCGTTTCATGCGAAAACTAGTGCTCATTGCGCTCATAGTATTCTCTATCATCCCGCTCGTTGCAGCAGACGATGCTTGCGGCCCTGGACGGGTATATAGCCGCGGTGTCATCGGCTGCGTTCAGGAGAAATGTCCTCCGGGAACAGGAAGGCTGTACAGCGAGGCGTGTTCGTGCTGGACAAGCGAGTGGGGCGGAACACCCCGGGTGACATGTGGTGACGAGAATGGTCTTGTGACGCATTGTCTTCCAGAAGGCGAGGATTGTTCGAAAAGCACGTCGAATTGGAATCCTATAACCGGAGAGTGTGTTGCAGGTTACGGTTTGAACGCGGATAAGAGTGCGTGCGTCGTTGGCGGTTCGAGTTCGCCTCCTTCATCAACGCAGTCTAGCTCGAGTCCTCCATCGTCATCTGGTACAACAAGCTCATCAGGAACGGGTACAACTACTTCATCTTCAAGCTCTCCTGCTCAAACGCAGACTCGGCAGCAGGAGTGCGAGGCGCGTCCTAATATGCAATATGTGGCTGGTAAGTGCGGCTGCAAGGATGGATTCATTCAGGATTTGTACAGAAGAGGTTGCCAAACCGAGCAACAGGTTGAGAATCAGTGCGCGTGGATTTTGGATGCTACGTGGAATCCTTCAACGAAAAAGTGTGTCTGTGAAGACCCGAAGAAATTCGCGTCAGCGTTCACTGGCGTGTGCGAGAGTCCTGAAGAGTTCGGAACGCAGGTGTGCAACGATAGGTATCTGGGAGCGGTTTACGTTTTAAGTGAGAAAAAATGCGGCTGTCCTTCGGGTAAAGTGCCTTCAGATGATAGGAAATCTTGCGTGCAGGGCACAGACGCCATCGGCCAGTCCTGTTCTGCAGAGAAACCGTGCCCGTCCGGATATGCGTGCAAGGAAGGAGTGTGCGGGTGCGCAGAAGGATATCGCGCAAGCGTTGATGGCACCAAGTGTCAAACGCCAGAAGAATATGGTGATGAGGCGTGCCCGCAAAGGTTCCAAGGTTCAGTGTACGATCCAGCCAACAAGAAATGCAAGTGTCCTGCTGGTTGGAAAAAATCAGAGGATGGCAAGTCCTGCGTTGAACCGACGAGTGTAACAATCTCTGGAACCGGCGGGCGTTCGTGCGAGTCTGATAAGAACTGCACCGCATCTGAGAAGTGCGATGGCGGTAAATGCCAGGTGATAGAGTGCGATTGCGGCGAGATAAAGGACCACAAGTGCGAGAAGTACGCGTGCTGCAGCGATGATAAATGTCCTGACGATGAGAAGTGCGATTCGAACGTGTGCGTGGATGTTCCTTGTTCAAAAGGCAAAGTAAGGGCGCACGAGTGCGTTGAGAACGCGTGCGAGTCAAACAGCGACTGTTCTGTCACGTACCATTGCGAAAATGGAGAGTGTGTGCAGGTTCCATGCGAGTGCGGTGAAGTGAAAGACCATGCGTGTGTTCCGCACGAGTGCTGTAATGACGCGCAGTGCACTGCCGAAGATACTGCCTGTGACACGAACGAGCACAAGTGCAAGCCTGTCGAAGTGTGCAAGCGAGTACTACGGAGCGGCGATCCTGCGCAGAAATGGGACGTTGTCGTTGTTCCTGACAAATACACAGCGGCGGACAAGGCGAAGTTCGAAACTGACGTGAATACGGTCTACGGCACGTTCATCAACATGGAGCCGTTCAAGTCGGAAAAAGCGAGGATCAACTTTTATCGTATCGAAAAGTTCAGCGAGAATCTTAATTGCAGGTATACAAAGGCGCCAGGAGACCCTGATGGCCAGAACTTGTGGCGTTTGCTCGTCTGCGATACTGCGAAGGCTACTTCGCTCGCTTCAAAATGCCCGTACAACAACGTGCTTGTGCTGGTGAATAGCGCAAGCCAGTATGGCGGCAGCGGTGGAAGCATCGCGGTGAGTTACAATGGCGGTCTTGCCACGGGAGTATTCGTGCACGAGCTGGGCCATATGATGGGGCTTGATGATGAGTATTCATACGGTTCGAACACGACAACTGTGCATCCTCGCGCGAATTGTGATGAGTCAAGCACGTGTCAGAAGTGGAGCGGAACGCAAGGGCTCGAATGCGTGCAGAAATGTTCATATGAGAACTGGTATCGTTCTACAACTAGCGGAGACATCATGAAGGATAACGTGAATAATATGTTCTTTGGAACTGTATCGAGCAACCATCTCAAGACCGTGCTGGGGGCGTATCAATGAGAAAACTGATTATCCTGCTCGTTTTGTTATCAATCGCGGTGTCGGCGGTTCCGCTCAAGGATAAATCATACACTGTGAATCTTCATTACAAAGAGGGAGGATTCACGAAGGCGTCTGTCGATGTTCAGCAAGGCTACGCTCCTGACCGTCTGATGCAGGCACGAGAAGGGTTCATGCTCGTTCTTAAGGACCACCTCGGCGCTGAATTGTATCGTTCATATTTCACCGTGCAATCGCAGATAGAAGCGCCCATGCGTTCAGATGGTTATTGGGGAAATTGGGTCCAAATTGACGATTTCGACCACATCGTTCTCCTTCCGTATTTCACTGAAGGAAAAACAATAGAGCTCTTCGATGAAGAGGGACGCAGGATGCGAACGCTTGATGTCTCTTCTTTCGCGCAGTGCGATCAGAATAAGCTGTGCACGGGCAGAGAAGTTTCCGGATTGTGTTCTGATTGTCTTGCTGGCGAGACTGGTCCTGTTCAACAGTGGCTCGATGGTAAGCCCGTGAACCCCAACGCAGCAAAGACAGAGAATCTTCCGCTTATTCCACGTTCCGAATTAGAAGACGGCGGTTTGCTTGGAGGCATTGACTTGAGCGACTTTAGCCCTTCAAACCTCGCAGGTAAAGGCGCGGATGCGGCGAAAAGCTACTGGTGGCTCATAATTCTGATAATCTTGGCGATAGTTCTGCTAAGACGGCGAAAGATAAAGAAAGCTTAATAGCGCACGTGCCAGCTTGCTCCGCGTGTTCGAAAATCGCGCAGATGCACTTCAAAGCGTCCCCTGTGCGGCTCAACCCTGAACGCGCAGGTTTTAGGAACTTTAAGATATCGATTCGTTTCATTCACGATGACCGGTTTGTGATGCGTCATCCATTCAAGGACTGTTTTCACTTCTTCAGCATCGTTATTTCCGAACAAGCTCGAACATAATTCGGGAGTGAATTCATCAGACGGCTCGAAGGATATTCGTTCCTCACGCTCTGGATTTTTTGGATAATGCGTGCACGTCCAGGAGCCGTTGTTATGCTCAAGGAGCGTATCCGAGAGCATCCAATATTTTGATGGCTCGAAGCAAGGATTCGCGTCCCGGTCTTGTATCTGCATGCGTGAGGCTTCAAGAGCGAATGTCTCTCGTATGTATTGTAGCTTCTCTCCAAAAAATGAGTTCTGGTTGTCATAAAACGCTTTCCAGATTGAAAAGTATGTTTTTGCTGACGGCATGAACCAGCCCGGTATGGGCTCTGTTTCGAGTCCGCAACGTTTACGTTCTCGTATCGGAGGAAGCGATATGAATCCTCCCATGCTGTCGATGGTGTAAGACCGCTCAGAATACAAATCAATTGTCTTTCCTTCGACGTTGTGGAGTTTTGAATGTGGTTCGAACTGTTCAGGCTCGATTTCCTCTATCGCGAATTTTCCTGCCCGCGCGTACGGCCGTACGAGAACAGCAACCATTTCTTGTCCGTTCGCGACTTTCCTTTCAAGATCGCGCAAATTTTCATCCATAAGACCACCTCAAAATAAGATGTTTATTAGTGCTTCTATTTCCAATTACACCACCGAATACTTTTTAAACTCCTTGCCTGCATATAATATAGTATGTACGAGCTTATCATCACAGAGAAGCCGAACGCGAGTAAGAAAGTAGCAGAAGCGTTGTCAGAAGGAAAGCTCACAAAAAAAGACATCAAGGGCGTTCCGTATTACGAAGTCAAATATCACGGTAAAGAAATCGTCGTTGGCTGCGCTGTTGGCCACTTATTCGGTCTTGCGGAAAAAGAGAAATCAAAAGGGTTTTCTTATCCTGTTTTCGATATTGAATGGGTTCCGAATTACGAGATTAGCAAGGATGCTGATTTTAGCAAGAAATATCTTGAAGCGTTAAAAAAATTGTCTAAAGATGCTGATTCGATAACCGTGGCTACAGACTACGATGTCGAGGGAGAAGTCATAGGTCTTAACGCCGTAAGATATGCGTGCAAGCGCAAGGACGCGCGCCGTATGAAGTTCTCGACTCTCACTAAAGAAGACCTGATAGAAGCGTACGACAAAGCTTCTCCGCACATCGATTGGAAGCAGGCGGAAGCAGGAGAAACCCGCCACTTCTTGGATTTCTATTATGGTATCAATATTTCCCGCGCGCTCACAAAAGCTATCAAAACTGCCGGAATGTTCAAGATTCTGAGCACTGGGCGGGTTCAGGGTCCTGCATTGAAGATAGTTACTGACCGCGAGCGCGAAATCAAGGCGTTTAAGCCAGTGCCGTTCTGGCAGATAGAGCTTCAGGGAAAAACTAAGGGCGCTGACCTCATCGCTTGGCACGAAGCTGATAAATTCTGGGAGAAAGACAAAGCTGACTTGGTGATGGACAAAGTCAAAGATAAGAAGTCCGCTACTGTTTCAGCTATCGATCGAACGCAGTTCAATCAATCTCCTCCTATGCCGTTCGATTTGACAACTCTTCAGACAGAAGCGTACCGTTTGTTCAGCCTCAACCCTAAAGTCACTCTTCAAATCGCGCAGGAATTGTACACGAATGGATGGATTTCGTATCCTAGAACTAGCAGCCAGCAGTTGCCTGAAAATTTGGGCTTCACGAAAATTCTAAAGGACCTCTCAAAGCATCTTGAATATCAGGATTTGGCGAATATGCTTTTGCAAAAAGGTAATCTGAAGCCAAACAACGGCAAAAAGACGGATCCTGCTCACCCTGCCATTTATCCGACCGGCATTTTGCCTAAATCTATCGACGGAAGAGAAGCGAAAGTATACGACCTTATCGTAAAAAGATTCTTCGCTACTTTCGGCGAGCCTGCAATTAGAGAGACTATGACAATCATACTCGACTGCGCGCAGGAGAAGTTCCAAGCGCGGGGCACAAGGACTGTGGCGTCCAACTGGCATGTGTTCTACGCTCCGTATGTCAAACTAGAAGAGGCTGAGCTTCCGACGGTCAAGGAAAAGGAAGAGATTGTCATCAAAGATATAATACTGCATACTGAAGAAACTAAGCCTCCTAAACGTTACACTCCTGCTAGCCTTATCCGTGAATTAGAGAAAAGAAACTTAGGAACCAAAGCTACAAGAGCTGAAATCATAGAAACGCTCAAGAAGAGGAACTATATCATAGGCGAAGCCATTGAAGTCACAGAGCTTGGCTTTCACACTATTGGAATTCTTGAAAAGCATTGTCCGAAAATTCTTGATGAGGAGCTAACGCGTCATTTCGAGCTCGATATGGAGAACATCAGGGAAGGCAAGACGCACGAGCCGCAAGTTTTGGAAGAGGCAAGAAAGGTGCTAAAAGAATTGTTAGCTGAATTCAAGAGCAAGGAAAAGGAGATTGGCGAAGAGTTGAAGAAAACGTTCACTGAAACGCGTGCCGCCATGACTACGGTCGGCAAGTGTCATACGTGCAAGGATGGCGACCTTATTTTGCGTGTCGGCAAGTTCGGAAGGTTCATCGCGTGCAATAAGTATCCTGAATGTAAGACGACTTTTAAGGTTCCCGCGTCAGGGCTTGTTGAAGTTACGCCGGACATCTGCAAGGTGTGCAGTTTCGCTATGATTAAGATGATTCGAAAGGGCAAGCGTCCGCAGGAAGTCTGCATCAATCTAGACTGCCCAAGCAAGCAATCGCCGGACCTCAAGGAGCGTCCGTGCGAGAAGTGCAAGGAAGGTACTATGGTTGTGAGGCGTTCTGTTTATGGCTCGTTCCTAGCGTGCAACAAGTTCCCAAAATGCCGCAATATCGCAAGGGTGCCAAAGAAGGAGGAGCCTGCTGCAATTGATGAAAAAGTTGAAAGCAGCGCATCTCTTGAGGCCACAGCAGATGTTCCTATGGAAGACGATGAGAAGCCTGCTAAGAAAAAAGTGGTTAGGAAGAAGAAAGTCAGATAGGGTTAATTGGCCTTATCAACTTGTAGGCTAACTTGAACATGTTTTGTAATGTGTGCGGTTTCTCTATTCTAAGTTCAGTCATTCCTTTTCTTGCAACGAGTTGAAAATTATCATCAGTGATTTCTTCCAAGGATGGCATTGTGAGGGTTATAGGTATGTGTCTTCCTGGTTTCTTCAGGATTTCACGCGAGGCTGCCAATCCTTGCGCGTATCTTTCGCCAAGGAGCCCGCGCAAAAACTCAGCAATATACGCAGGAGGAGTATCTCCTGTATTGTGGTCAGGACAGTCGCAAAGCAGGAAGTGGCAGTTTCCGGGCGCGTGCTGCAAAGGATAAGCAAGAACGCGTTGCCCTGACCTTCCAAAGAGTTTTGATTCTTCGAAATGTAGCGCTCCATCAAGTGAGAAAACGTCTGCTAGTATGATGCCTGTTGGGGGCAAAAATTCCAATTTATGCGTCGTTAGCGCTTCGGATATTGTTTGCGCGAGAGCGGGATGATTTTTGTATTCAAGGAGCTGGAGGCGGGTTGCGTATTCGAACTCTGCGGTTGTTTGAAGTGAGTGGCATTGTTTGTCTCTGGATAACCAGCCATGCATTATAGGTTCGCTCTTTCGCGCAAACGTGACTTTTTGCCCGTTGAATTCCATATTTATGTAGATAAATGAATCGCCGAGTATTTCATCTCGCGTGCGTTCTATCCAAAAACCTCCTGCAGCTCGGTATTCCTTTTGTAAGTCTTCATTTTGAGGGTCTTGTAAAAGCGCTGAAGACAGCCTTTCAAGAACTCGGTTCGGCATTCCTCTTCTTCGCTCCAATGTAGCAAGCCTTCTTGTGGCTAAAGGGTCTCCAATTCCAGATTCTCGTTCCACGCTGCGATACCATTCGTCCATAAGAGAGGCATATTTGGGTTGTTTATATACGATTCGACGCATTGCGCTGTGCATAAAGTTCTTAAACTCCTTACCATCAATAGGTTATATGAAAAAAGCGTTGATATTCCTGTTGTTGTTATCTTCATTAGCTCTCGCATCTCCAATCCAAAAAGATTCCATCTTGCTTCTTGCCATGATTGAGAACGGAACTGGCCAGTCTGGTGGTGTCGCAAGGCTTGATCTTGAGATTCATGATGGAAAAGAGCGGGTTTTCCTCGAAACGTATCCTATGACTAAGGTGACTACGCAGGCGAGCCTAAGATTTGCCCAGCAGACGGCCTGCAAAGAGCTGGACGTTGATTGCTCAGACAAGGATTTCTTGTTCACTATCCAAGCATTGCCGGGGATAGTTGGAGGTCCTAGTGCTGGAAGCGCTGCGACATTCATAACATCAGCCTTGCTTCTTAACAAATCCGTCCCTGATGATGTTGCGATGACGGGCACTATTAATAGCGGAGGCCTAATTGGTCCTGTTGGCGGTTTGAGATTCAAGATCGAGGCTGCTGCCGAGCATGGGATAAAGCGCGCGTATATACCTAAAGGAACTAAAGATTCTAAGGAAGGCAATAAAACAATAGACCTTATCGAGTATGGAAAGCAGCTTAATGTCACTGTTATGGAAGTGGCTACGATTGGCGAAGTGCTTGAGCTTGAACTGGGCGTCCCTCGTGTGCGATTCAATGAGTCGCTTAAAATCGATGAAAAATACGCGATGACTATGCGTGATGTAGCGCAGGACTTATGCGAACGTTCGCAATCTTACTCGAAAAAAGCGCGCAATGACACTAAAGCGCAGGAGTATTCAGCAAGAGCAAAAAAGGCGTTTGAGCAGGGTGAATTTTACGCTGCGGCGTCGTATTGTTTCAGGTCTAATGTTGAATATAAACAGAATATCGAGTATAATGTCTCTAATGCCGAACTTGAGAAACAAATCTATGAGCTTGTAGTAGAGGCGCAGAGAGTAAAAAAGAACGTGGAAAGCAAGAACATCACGACTTTGACTGATTTGCAGACAGCTATGGCTGTGCTTGAGCGTGTTGATGAGGCTCTTGAATTATTGTTCGATGCGAATGAATCCAAAAGCAAGGCGAGATCTACAGCTGCGCGTGATGTTGCGTACGCAGAAGAGCGATTGTTTTCAGGAGTCACATGGTCTAGGTTTTTCGATGGAAGCAGTCAGCAGTTGATTATTGATGAGAAATCGCTGGAAAAAGGCTGTGTTTCAAAGATTTCAGAGGCTGAAGAGAGGTATAATTATGTTCGCAGCGTGATTCCTGACGCGCTTGACGGGACAAGGGCAGATATTGATGATGCCTACGCGCTTTTAAGAGAAAATAAGCACAGTATGTGCTTGTATACTGCGTCTAAAGCTAAGGCAGAAGCTGATGTTGTTCTGGGCGTGATGGGTGTTGAAGAGGATCGTTTCGGCGAATTGATTTCGCTCAAGCTTGATGTCTCAAAAGAGGCTTTGATGAAAGCGCAGAAGAAAGGCGTGTTTCCGATTATAGCGTATAGTTATTATGAATACGCGAGCAGTTTGCAGGAATTCGACAACGTGTCATCGTTGCTTTTCGCGGAGTATGCTCTTGAACTATCGAATCTGGATATTTATTTCGAGAAGAGACAGGCAGAGCAGGTGAAGATTGAAAAGCGAGTCGTCGTGAGGATTCCTTCAGCGACTTTAGCTTTCGCAGCTGGAATGATTATAGGCGTAGTTATCGCATATTCTATCTTTAGACTTCTATCAGGGAATAGAGAAAAAACCCTGCAAGCGCCGCCGAAGCGACGCCTGCGAGGGAAAAAGAGGTGATCTTGAATATTAACGAGGCATTTTCACCTCATTACTACTACTGGATAGTACAAGTGGTATTTAAAGCTTTCGCTTTAAGACCACTCCGAAGTGGCAACATAATTCTTACGAATAAACCCTGAATAAACTTATAAAGCCCCCTTTATAAATGAATGGAATGAGACTGCTCATATTTATCCTGCTCACTGGTTGTTTAAGCCAAAGCGTTCTTCCTTCAGAAACAGGGGCTGTTTTCGCCTTCTTTTGCGATAAAACAGACTGTTTTGAGCTTTTAAAGAACCTCACAAGAGAGGGGGAACTTAGCTGCGCGATGTATCACACATCAAAGGCTCAGGCAGACTGGATTCAAAGCAGGGGATCTCTCATAGTGGATGGGGAGCACGCGATAAAAGGAGCCACAGTGGAAGCTGGTTCTGGCCTTATGCACGATAAGTTTTGCGTGATTAATAACTCGATGGTCTGGACAGGCTCATGGAACCCGTCTCAGGAACGCACGATATCGAATAATGTCATTTTGATCGAGAGCAGGGTTCTTGCGAAAGCATATCTTGACGAGTTTGAGGAGCTCGAAAGAGGCGTTTTCCATGGCGGAAAATCAGGTCAGGGCAGGGTCGCTTTGAACGGTCATTTGACAGAGGCGTTTTTCTGTCCTGAAGATTCGTGCCAAAAAAGGGTCATTGAAGTGCTGAACTCGGCCAAGGAATCAATCCATTTTATGGCGTTCTCATTCACAGACAACGAAATAGGCGCTCTATTAGAAAAGAAATCAACGAAAGGTATTGACGTGAAAGGTGTTTTCGATCCGCGAATGGATAAATACAGCGAATACGAGCGCCTAAAGAACATCTCCATCGTGTCAAAAATCCACCATAAAGTCTTCATAATCGACAACAGCACAGTGATCACGGGGAGCGCGAACCCGACTGGAAACGGTTACACGAGAAATGATGAGAATGTGTTGATTCTAAGGGACGAGAGGATTGCTGCAGAGTTCGAGGAAGAGTTTAAAAGCTTGTGGCGTAAGTCAGAAATATAGAAAGTAGGTTTCTTATCCTGTGTACCAGAGATACGCTGGCGCTATCGAAAGAAAGAAAATTCTCAACAACAAGGAATAAGTCAGGATATATTCAGGCGTTCCCAGCAGAAATGGCAGGACAACGATCGCGAGCGGGAGTGATGCAAGGCTCCAAAAAAGCATTTTTCGAACGTAGTCCTCACCATGAGTTTGAAAAAGTCCATAATACATTCCTGCCTTCAAATAGAATCCTCCGATAAACATAAACTGTGCTAAGACCAAAGCAAGAAAGATATATCCTGAGTAGAAGCTGATCAAAAACGAGAAAAAGATGAAGATTACAAAGAAATAACCATGTCTTTTGAGAACAGTGCGTACTTTTAGTTCAATGTCCTTTGCTTTCATGAAAATAGTCCATACCTCACTTGATAAGATCGTGTTTTTTAAGTAAAGTTTTTAGCCTTTCAAAATCAGGACTGTTCTTGAACAGCCTTAACTGTTCATCAGGCAGTTGTTTTATCATCGATAGTGCTATTTTTGCGACTTCTTTCATATCGTCCAAAGCGTCGTCAGCTCGCATGTGTTCGCGTACGAGTTCTTCGTTTACGACTTCTTTTTTGAATATTTTTGAGATAAAGCTTGGCTGTTTTGGCACAGGCTGCGGTTCTGTGTATACTTCTACTTGTTCGGGAATCGCTACAGTTGGGTCTTCGACTTTTCGTTCGGGCATTAATTTCTTCAAGAACGATTTGATATCTATTCTGCCTGCTCGTTTGCGAGCGCTTAGGTACTCTGCTAAATCGCGTTCGAACTCATCTCTCATATAGGCATTTTTGCGAAGGGAGTTTAAAAATGTATTGTGTGTCCTCCCGCATTCAGTCCATCTCGCCCTCGTCCTTCCTACTTCCTGCCGTCGTCCGTCTGCCATCTTGCCGTCCATCCGTCCTACCGTCGTCCGGTCATCTACCGTTTATAAAAATAATCCGAACTTGGTATTTCTGAATAGCTTCGATGGCGCACGTCTACGTCGCGCACTTTATTGGCGGAAAGGAATTCGTAATCTATGCGGTTGACAGTATTTCCGTGTTTGAGCTGATGCGCCCGAACTGGAAGTCCTATTGTTTCATCAAAAAAGAGTTCAGTTGAATCATCGCCTGCCCTGAACGTGAGCGAAACTGCGCTTCTTCCCTGCACTATGTATTTATCAGCATCTATTCTTGCGGGAGTTTGGTCAAGGTATGTGAATAGCCAGTCTTCAGGAAGCACGGTATTGAATTCACTGAATGGGACTGCGTATGGAACGTCGTATAAATTCATTTGCGTGCATTGGCGGTTGAGTTCGGTCTCAGTCCCTTCGCAGTAAGCGATTGCGGTTTTTGCCGCTCTATCGACGTAGATTGTGTCATAATAGAACAGGCTGTACCGCACACCGTTGAGTTTGAGGTCTCGCGCGACAAGAGGTTCATCGAGTACGATTTTGACTTTGGTTCCTTTGACCGAGTATTTATCTCCCTTGTAAACGAATTGGTATCCTGTGACTTTTTTGGCGAACGTGTCGAGGAAATCATATAGTACTGTCCGTTCAACAGGTTCATTTTCTTCGATGGTTTCAATTATTGGCATCGAAGGTTCCGGCTCTGGCTCCGCGACTGCTATTTCTGGTGTTTGGGCAGGTTCAGGGGCTGTTTCAGGTACTGGTTCTGCGATAGGCTCTTGCACAACAGCAGTAGTATTCTCTGAGTTAGTTTGCTCTTCAATTTGCGTTTCAACTGGTTCTGCCGCATCTATTTCGGCTTGCTCGCGCAACTGTTGAGCGAGTTCCTTGGCGCCCGTGCTCTCTTGTGTAGCGTTGCAAGCGATTAGTAATGCGATGAGAATCAAAGGAAGGTAGTTCATAAGAAAAAAGTCTTTATGGCTCTATTTAAGCTTTGTTGCGCTTTGATACACAGGTTTATATACGCGTTTTCGCTTATTGCCGTCATGAAAAGAGATCACAGCGCGGGTGTTGTTGTGTTCTGCGAAGGCAAATATCTTCTTCTCAAATATGAGGCAGGCCATTGGGATTTTCCAAAGGGGCATTTGGAGCAAGGAGAAGATGACAAAACCGCTGCTCTTCGCGAGTTGAAAGAAGAGGCGGGGATTTCAGCCCAAATAATTGACGGGTTCTCTCACACTATTAATTACAAATTGGAGCTTGATGGAGAGCTTGTGTCGAAAGATGTCGTGTTTTTCTTTGCGATATGCGGTAAAAGCTTGGTGAAATTGTCTCATGAACATACTGATTTTATTTGGCTCGAATTTGAAGATGCTCTTAAGAAAGTGACGTATAAATCTGCGAAAGAAGTGTTGGCTGCTGCGGATGAATGGAGAAGAAAGAATGGCGTTGAATGGAAGGCTCGCTGAATTGTTCGAGGAGATGGCTGACTTGCTCGAATTGCAAGGGGTCGAGTGGAAGCCGAATGCGTATAGAAAAGCTGCAAGAGTCATCGAAACTTTAGAGGAGCCGGTGGAAGATATCGGACGGCGCGGGCTTAAGGCGCTAACAGAGCTTCCAAACATCGGTGAAGGTATAGCGAATAAAATTCTTGAGTTTTTGAAAACTGGTAGGCTAAAGGAGTTCGAGGTGCTTTCGAAGAGCGTTCCGAAGGGTGTTGAGGAGATGCTTCACGTTCAGGGTCTTGGGCCAAAGAAGGTTATGCGCCTGTACCGGGAGCTCAATATCAAAAGCGTTAAGGAGCTGAAAAAGGCGGCAGAAGAGGGCAGACTAAGAAAGTTAAGCGGGTTTGGCGAGAAGAGCGAGCAGGACATAGTCAAGGGTCTTTCGCTTCTCGAGCAGGGTAAGGAGCGAAAGCTTTTGAGTTTGGGTCTTTCCTGGTCGCGTGAAATTGCATCCAGACTAAAGAAAGTTCAAGGAGTTAAGCGCGCAGAACCTGCTGGAAGTGTTCGTAGGATGAAAGAGACAATTGGAGATGTTGACGTTCTTGTGATAAGCAAAGACCCGAAAAAGGTTATGGAAACTTTTACAAAAATGCCGGAGGTCGAAAGAGTTCTTGCCAAGGGTGATACGAGAAGCTCGGTCATTTTGAATGATGGATTGCAGGCCGATGTCCGAGTTCTTGATGAGAAATCGTTTGGAGCGGCTCTTCAGTATTTTACAGGCAGCAAGGAGCATAATGTTCGCCTGCGCCAAATCGCTATTCGAAAAGGGTTCAAGCTTTCTGAGTATGGTTTGTTCAGGAATGATAAGTATGTTTGCGGAAAGACTGAGGAAGAGGTTTACCGAAAATTGGGCTTGAACTGGATTCCTCCTGAGCTTCGTGAGAATCAAGGGGAGTTCGAAAAAAACATTCCGCGGCTTGTCTCTATGGCTGATATGCAGGGCGATTTGCATATGCATTCTAAGTGGAGCGATGGTTGGAATACTATTGAAGAGATGGCGCTAACGGCGCAAAAAGCGGGGTACAAGTATATCGCGCTAACCGATCATTCGAAGAGCGAGCGTATTGCGAACGGTCTTGACGAGAAAAGGCTTGTGAAATATTTGAAAGAGATTGATAAAGTTCAAAAAAAAGTCGACATCACTATTCTTAAAGGCAGCGAAGTGGACATTCTAAAAGACGGTTCTTTGGATTTTAAGAACAAATATCTAAAGGAGCTTGATTTTGTTCTTGGCGCGGTGCATTCAGGATTCAAATCGCCTAAAGCGGATATGACAAAGCGCATTTTAAAAGCGTTTGATAATCCGTACATTAACGCGCTTGCCCACCCCACTGGAAGGGTTGTTCACCAACGCGAGGGCTACGCGTTTGATGCAGAAAAAATTATGAGTGCTGCGAAGGAGCGAGGCATTGCGCTCGAAGTTGATAGTTATCCTTCAAGGCTTGATATGCGTGACGAACTGGTGCAAAAGGCAGTCGATATGGGTTGTAAAATATCTATTGATACTGATAGTCATTCTGTGGAGCATTTAAGATACATGGAGCTTGGGGTCGCTCAGGCAAGAAGGGGATGGGCGCAGGCGAAGGATGTCATAAACGCTCTTTCTCTTAAAAAGTTGCAAACGTTTTTAAAACGCTAAGTGATTGAGGTTTCTGATGCGTATAATGAATGTGTCCAAGGACTCCACGATTGCCGATTCTGCGCTCCAGTGCAGGACTTTTTGGGAGCAGACAAGGGGGATGATGTTTCGCGAGGAAGTTGTCCCGTTGTTGTTTGTTTTCTCAGCGCCTCAACGTGTCCATTTACATTCTTGGTTCTGTCCGGCAGGCATGGATTTGGTCCTTTTGAATGATGCGTGGGAGGTTATAGAATTAAAGTCAGAATGGGAGAAAAGAAGCTCTTTTTCATCTGCAAGAGAGTGCTCATTCCTGCTCGAGCTTCCGATGGGTACGATAGCTCAAACGCGTACTGAAGTTGGAGATGTTGTTCATTTTGTCAGAAAAGAGGTGCGAAATGAGGGACTTAGAAAAGAGGTTGGAACAAGCATGGTGCAAGGAGACAAGTTCAGACCCGAACAATTGGACGGCGGTCAATCCCGCGTGGGGCCAGTGCGCGGTAACGTCCTTGGTGGTGAACGATTATCTGGGCGGAAGACTTATTTGGGCGAGCGCGAGCTTGCCAGACGGAAGTGAGAGTTCTCATTACTTCAACGAGACCGCAACTGGACAAATTGTTGATCTGACAAAACGGCAGTTCCCGCAGGGCACAATAATTCCGCAAGGCATCGACAAGAAAAAGCAGTACGATTCGACAAGGGAGTATGTTCTGTCGTTTGAACAGACGAGGAACAGGTACGAACTTCTCAAAGAAAAAATAAGTGGGGACGCTGGGATTTGAACCCAGATCGATCGGGTTGGAGCCGATCATAATAGCCAAGTTATACTACATCCCCCTCTGTACGAAGTGGACAATCAGGGGTTTAAAAATCATACGTTTTAACACTCCTTCACTATCTCTTCTTCCCCGATCTGTCTTAGAAGCATATCAAACGTTTTGATGAGCACTTTTACAGATGGATGCTTTCTATTCAGGATATACGTTTGTGTTTTTCCTATATGCCTGTGCGGTACAAGGAACTGGTTCTTTATTAGTTCGTGTCCGATAGTGTAAACAGTCGCTTTATTCATGTCAAGGTTGCGCGCTACATCGCCAAGGCCGTAGTCGGTCTCTCTCAGCTCTAAGAAAAACTCAACAATTCTGTTTCTTGGCGTGTCGCCGAATGTCTCGCAAAATATGCCGATCATAATCTGGAATAAAATCCCGCATCATTTAAAGTCTTTCTTTTCATACTTGAAGTATGATATTTCATACGAAGTATTATTAAACCGCAAACTCAATCAAAGTCTAAAAAGAGGACCAATGAAACCCCGCGCGTATTACGAAGCTATTGCTACATTGACCGGTTGTATTATCGGCGCGGGAGTATTGGGCATTCCTTATGTTGTTCTAAGGGCGGGTTTTTGGACGGGAATGTTAGTTCTTGGGGTTCTGGGCGTTTGTATCCTGCTTTTGCACTTGATGATAGGAGAAATTGCGTTAAGAACGAATGCCTGCCATCAATTGGTGGGTTACGCAGAGAAGTATTTAGGCAAGCGCGGCAGGAACTTGATGCTTCTTTCAATGATTATTGGAGTCTATGGCGCGCTGACTGCTTACACGATAGGCATCGGAAATAGTTTGTCTATTCTTTTTGGAGGTCCGATTTGGATGTGGATGAGCGTATATTACCTCTTGATGAGTCTTATTTTATTTCAAGGCATAGGCTGGCTTGGAAGGTCTGAGCTTGGGTTTGAATCGCTTAAATTCGGTGTTTTTGTTTTGCTTGCATTGATACTGTTCGCATCTCCTTATTTCTCAAATGTTTACTTTTCAGGCTTCTCATTCGAACGATTACTACTGCCATACGGTGTTATTTTGTTCGCTTTCCTTGGAACTGCCGCGATTCCTGAACTGCATGAGCAGATGCGCGGCTGCAGGCTTCTTACGAAAAGGGCCATTCTCATAGGTTCGTTGATTCCGCTGGTCTGCTACATTTTATTCACGATTGCGGTTATCGGTGTTTCAGGTCCGCTGACAACTCAGGTCGCAACTATTGGACTTTTACGCTTCACAGGAGTTGCTGGTTCGATTCTTCTGAACGCATTCGCTATCCTCGCTATGGGCTCGTCATTTTTAGCGCTTGGCTATGCGTTAAGAGAATCGTATCAAGACTTGGGCGTGCCTAAATGGGACGCTTGGGCGCTCGCGCTTGCTGTGCCGATAGTTCTGCTGTTAATAGGTGTGGAATCTTTTGTGAGAACACTTGAAGTCACAGGCACGTTTGCAGGAGGAATTACTGGCATACTGATTGTTTTGATGCATTGGAAGGCAAGCACATCTGGAGAAAGAAAACCTGAATATCGCATTCCTTCGAATTGGTTGCTTTATGGCGCGCTGATTGGTGTTTTCGCGGTTGGTATGGCCTACGAATTAATTCTTCTTGTGTAAGACTTTTACGACAAAGAGCAGTATTAGAACGAATAGTATTCCGATTCCCAAGCTGATTGGGACTCTAAGGGATGCAGGGACCACGCTTTTCGTCACGCGCAAGGATACCGTGTTGCTTTGTATTTCTCCGCCTTTGCCGTCGTGGGCGATGAATCGAACGAATTCTTCTCCGATGAAGCCTTGTTCGGGGGTGAAGATTGCTTTGGTTCCGATGACATCGATTGCGACGTGCTTGGTTTCAGTTGTGCTGAATGTTAGCGCATCTTTATCCGGATCTTGGAAATAGGGCGCAAGGTCAAGTGTGTGCACTGTGTTTTGCTCGAATTCCTGCGCGGGTATCAAGTTTGCTGGCGATGGCGCAGGAGCTATGAATACTGCTGCCGCGACAAGCGCTGCTAGCGCTGCAAGACCAAGGAATAGTTTTCTGCTCTTTGGTGTCTGCTTTGGCGTTTTGGCGTATATCGCGTAGGTTCCTGATTTGAGGTCTGCTGCGAAGAAGAGTGCTTTGGCGCTTTCTCCTGCGTTTTTGAGCGGAACTGTTGTCCAAGTGTGGTTTGAATATCTTGCGAGTTTTACTTCTCCCCACGATTTTGGCATGCTAAAACTTGCTTGGAATTTGGCTTCGGTGTTGGCCGTTATTGTGAATGTTTGGAATACGTGTGGCGATGGCTTTGTTTTTGCGCGCGCTCGTTTGACGCATAATTGTAAATTCTGTACAGCGTTCTCAGTGAGCACTGTCAATTGTGATAGCCCCTTCGACCAAACTGATATTGTGGCGCTTTGTGGGAAGAGCTTCCATCGTTTGTTGATTATTCTTCCTTTGCGCAGTTTTCTGTGCACTAGTATGATTGCAAGCATTACAAATCCGAGCACGGCGTATTCTGCGTTCGAGGATAAGACTCCCCAGAGTGCGAATGTGAGCAGCGCGAGCAGGAGCAGTATTGTCTTGAACAATGTCCTAAATGGTGTTCTTGGTGTTTTTGCTAGTATGAGGTCTTTTTTGGAGATTACGTGGTGGCTTCGAAGGTATTCGTTTGCGACTTTTCTTTCAAGGCGTATTCGAAGTTTTTGCTCGCGTGCTTGTCTTTTTACGAGTTCGGCTTTCTTTCGCGCGTCATCCTTTTTCTGGGCTTCGAGTTTTCGCGCGCGGTCTGCTTCGCGTTTTTGCATTCGAAGTTCTTTTTGTTTTGCGCATTTTGCTTTCCATTCAGCATAACGTGCTTTCCAGTTCTGAACGCGAGTCTTGAACGCATCAGTTCTCATATAGCGTACGAAGTATGTTGCGGCTATTGTGAGCGCGATGAGTATTATTGCAAGGCTTATTGCAAGGACCGGATTTGTCTCAAAAAATGTTGGAGGTTGAAGGTTTACGATAAGTTCAGTTGAATAGGTTATGCCTGTTTCTTCGACTGTCGCGGTGAATAAGACGGGATATGTTCCTGTCGATTCTTCTTCGGTTGGCTGCAGTCTTAATTGGAGCGCTTTTTTCTCTCCTGGTTTTAAGCTGATTTGGCTTGGACTAATTGAGCCCCATGTTATTCCATCTATTGCAAGAGTGTAAGTTGTGGTTCTATCGCCAATGTTTTTAATTGAAAGTTCCGTGCTGGAGTCTTCATAGCTTGTTCTTATTGTGCCGATGCCGTCTGCGAGCAAAGGTATGTCTCTGTTGGTAATTATAAGTTCAAGCGCGAGTTCTTTTGCCTGTTCGCTTTTTTCTGATTCGATAAGGAATGTGAGTGGGAAGCTTCCTGATTCTGTGCAGTCATCAGGTGTCACGCTGAGCGTGAGTGTTTTGTTCTGTCGTGGAAGGATTACTGGCGCGGGTTCTGATATTTGCGCATTCGGATGTCCGCTGACGGATATTGAGTATAGTTCTGTGAAGTTCGCGCTGTTGTGGACGTTTATCTCGTATTCCGCGCTTTCGCATGGAGCGATGACGCGGCTCACTATTGGAGCTCGAAGCTCTGTTGTGTCGGGATATGTGACGTTGACGAATTGTGTGAAAAATTGTTCTTCAGTTCCGTCGTTGAAGTAGACGTTTACTTCAAGCAGGTCTGTCTGCGCATCGCACGGAATTGTGTAGAATGTCTGCACTGTATTAAGCTGGCCTGGCGCTAGCGTGAATTGTAGCGTGTTGAATTTGACAAAGTCGGCAGCTGACCCATCGATGCTTATGTCGTAGCTTGAATTCGAGGTTCCTGTGTTTTGTAGTGTTACGTTGCTCTGCGCGCTTTCGCACGGGTGCGCGTTAATTGTTTGTTCGCCGAACGCTATGAATTCAGCGTTGGCTATACTTGAAAGAAGCAATACAAGCAAAAAAAAGAGATTGTATCTCATGTGGCCTTTAGTAGTACGTCTCGGTTTGTTCCTTGGTCTTGAGGTGGACTATTCCGATTACAAGAGCTAGGATGATGAGCAATACTACAAGGACTACAAGGGTCACTTCGAATACGCCGCGTAGTGAGCTTTCTTTCTCCTGCACGTTCGTTGTCAGGGTGAGTTCCTGTGTGTCTTTGCCTGAGGTCACGCGTGCGACAAGACTGTGGGCTCCTGCCTGCGATTCCTCATTTACAAGGACGTTCACGAAGACTGTCTGCGTTTGTCCTGCTGCAACGACAAGTGTGCTTGTAGGTGAGACTGTTACCTGCGCCCAGTCTGCCGATTGGACAGCGAGGGTGAAGGTTTTGCTGGTCTTTCCTGCGTTGGTCACGGTTATCGGATAGACTGCTGTCTGTCCGCTTGCCGCGTTTTGCGCTTGGTTTCCAAGAGTTATTGTCGTCTGCTTTTGGTCTGTGCAGGTTTCGTCTTCAAGGACTGTGATTTGTTTTCTTTCGCTTGCCTTTCGGTGGCGGTCGTTGAATTCGACTTCGACGTTGACATCGTATGAGCCAGGCTTTGCGCATCTTGGAATGCGAAGGAAGATTTCTTCTGTCTCTTCTTCTTCATCGTCGTTTTCGATTTCTTCTATGTAGCTTGTTCCTGAGACGCCAAGGCCCGGTATGCTTACGGTTACTCGAACGTCATTTTGGTTTTTCTGTCCTTTGTTTTCAACGCGTACTTTTGCGAGTAGGCTTGAGCCTGCTCGTACTGCGTCGCTTGGGTTGAAAAAGATGTCTTCGATGCTGACCGCGTTTCGCGGGGTGTCGATTTCAAGGTTGTAGTCTACTGAGAATTTCTGGCTGTTTCTGTCAGTAAGTTCGATTCGCAATTTGTATGAGTCGAGGTCTGCGTCATCAGGTATTCTGATGGAGAGCTTTTCGACGTATGTGTTGTTTGCTTTGTAATCGTTAAGATCGGATGCGTCAGTTATGTCTTCGAAATCGCTGAATTCGTAGCCGTCGATGCTTATTTTGACTTTGCCTGATTTTATGTTTGCAAGTGGGGTGAATTGTACTCTTACTTGGTATTCTTCGCCTCGATCGAGGTTTAGCCTGTTGGTGGCGTTAGGAGAAAGTTCGGTGCCGTCGACTTGGACTTCATCGAACTGTAGTATTGGTAGTGTCTGCGCAAATGCAGGTACTGCAAATAGCGCCAGTATCGCCAAAATTATGAGCTTTTTCATGGTGTATTTATACCCCCTTGGTTTTCGGATTTTAACGTTCTATTAAAGGTTTTCTATCCCTCAGTAGTGTTTCTTATATGTCACCTTTTGGTGACACTAGTATATAAAGCTTTCTATCAGTTCACGACGATATCCCTGTGCACCACTCTATGCACTGAGCCGCTATCCAGCGTTATTCTGACCGTATAGGTGCCTGGTTCGACGGATTCCGGAAGCTCGATTAAGAGGGTTTCCGAGTTCTTCTTGCCAAGGCCCATATCCTGCAAAAGCGCGTTTGGCGAGCGTATGCCAAGTTCAGGTATGCTCGCGACTGCTTTTACGTTTCTAAGTTTGAGTTCTCCGCTGTTGCGGTATGCGATTGTTATTGGGACAAAGCTTCCTTCGCTCGCATAATCGGGTATTGCTATTGTGCCGATGAAGAGTCCTTCGTCAGGCGTGTGTACGTCTGTAAAGTCCGCTCCTTGAAGTGGCGTCACGTTGAGTTCAAAACTCGACGTCACATTGTTGCATCCAAGAGTTACAGTTTCTGTTCCTACAAAGAACGGATTGAGCCAGTATACGAGCAAGTCTTTGAACCATACAAGAATGCCGAAGTTGTCGTGCCATGATTCAACAGATACGTATGCGTCTCCGTCGGGATCGCTGCACAAGTCGGTCACATTTGGATAAACAACTGTCCAATCAGGGCTTGCCTGTTTTATTGACTGATTGTCAAGACTGCCCCATTGGGCGTTTCTATCAACGTTGATTACTGTTATCGTGAATGATTCGCTTGCAGAGCCGCCGCGGTTGTCGCGAACAGTCAAGGTGAGCGGATAGTTTCCTGCTTGGTTGAAATTTGGCGTCCAGCTGAACGTGAGCGAACCTACGTTATTGACGACTGTCATTCCTGAAGGTAGCGTAGGCACATCGATATTGAGCGCGTCTGCGTCAGGGTCAGAAAATGTCGCTGTGAACGCTAGATTTTGATTCTCATAGACAGTCATGTCGTTTATTGCGTTTATGACTGGGTTGTTGTTTGATGGCGTTGGAGTTGGTGTAGGTGTTGGTGTAGGTATTGGCTGTGTAGGTGGGTTGTTTGGAGGGTTCGGCACGGGTGTGCTCGGTGTCGTAGGTGTTGGAGAGGTTGGCGATGTTGGCTGTGTAGGTGAAGTCGGCTGCGTTGGCGAGGTTGGCTGCGTAGGATCAGTTGGCGTAGGGCTTATGATTCCGCCAAAATTATTGCTGAATACTCCTCCGAAATTGCTTCCAAAGACTCCTCCGAAGTTATTGCCGAAGATTCCACCGAAGTTGTTGCCGAAAATTCCGCCCGCGTTAGGGTCTGGAAGCGTGTCGGCTATAACCGTCGGAATAAGTAAAAGTGTCAAAAAGATTGCGAGGAGTGCCTTGGTGTTCATTTGTGTGCCTCGTTTACTCGTTGCCGCTGCCAGTGTTCTGTTGTTTTTCTGGTGCTTCAGCAGGTGGAGCTTCTGTCGCAGGCGCAGGAGCAGGAACTTCAGTTGTTGCGCTCGGTGCCGCTTGTTCTTCAACCGGTTGCTGTCCTTCGATGACGAGAAGCAATGCTCCTGGGCGTTCCGCGTGGATTTCGCCGTTTGTTTTGTCGCCGTCGGTAAGTATCGCGTAATGTTGCTCTGTGACTTCTGCGCTGGTCTGTTCGCCGTTTTCGTTCACAAGGCGAAGAGATGCGGCGAGAGCTCCGTTGTGGTTTGCGACTGCGTTGACCTGTCCTTCATCTGCAAGGAGAAGGTAGCCTATGCTGTCCCAGTCCTGCGGGTGTCGTGCTTCTAAAAAGTAATTGAAACTATTTTGCGCGTGAGCGACGAGTTCTGCGAGTCTGCGATCGCTCGGAAGCGCGGCTGTGACTGCAGCTGATTTCGCAGTTGCTATGTCTTCGAGCGTGATTGCGCTTCGAACTATGTAGCTTACAGGGTCTGTTCCTGGCGTTCGCTCGTAGTTGATTAGCAGATATACTCGTCCTTCGCTTGTCTGAAGGCCGTGTTTCATTCTGTTGAGTAGGTTATCCATTCTTACGTTATCTTCAGTATTTCTGTCTGTTTTATCTTCGAGCCTCAAGTATTCCTGAGCGAATGAGCGCATATCATCTAGTGAATAGCGTGTTTCTGTCGCAACAGGAGTTTCGAGTTGTTCGTCCAATCGTCCGCTTGCGCTTACACAGCCGCCAAGGGAAGCTGCGATGAGCGCACCGTATACTTTTGCCTGTGTTGAATTGTAAATTCTTGAAAGAATGCTTTGGTTGTTGTTCATTGTATGTGCCTCCGTGAGCGAAATACTGTTATTTATTAGGGGTAAAAAATAAAAGGTATATAAACGTTACTATCCGCAAGTGCTAACTAGAAGCGTATAGTGAGTCCTAGCCCGCCTCGAACTTCGTCTTTATCGCTTGCGTCTCCTGACTCGGCAACTTTGCCTTCGATGCTTGCGCCGACATAGACTCGTTCCCCAAGCTGGGTTTGCGCTTCAAGGCCGACAAAGTGTCTTGTAACTCGTGAGGACGAATCAGGGCCAAGGACCGCGTCGCGGTCTATGCTTTGTTTTGCCTGCTCGAAAGTGTAAGTTGGCATTAGATGGACCCATCGCAAAGTGCCGTTTGGAGCGGCAGTATAAGCTCCTGCGCCAAGGCTGATTCTTGTGTTCTCGACATCTTCAGTTACGTGGAGTGTTCCTATTGGTGATGCTGCGCTAGCTTCGCGTGAAAGCGAATCATACTCAGCGCGTGCTCGTCCTACAAGTCCTGCTTCGCGTCCAAGAAAATCTTGAGTTAAACGTCTGCCGACGACTACTTCTGCATCGACTCCGTGTCCGCTGTTTTCTGTCTCTATTTTATCTCGGTTGGAATCACGCAGGTCAAGCTGTCCTTCTCCGTCGAGAATGTGGTAACCGCTGACTACTGCTCGTGCGTACCAGTCGTTGTTCGGTCTCATCTGAAGCGCTATCGCGCCGTTCAAATCAAATGCGTTTTGGCGTTCTGTTTCAGCTTCGCCTGATATTCTGTGCTGGTTGCTAAATCTTGCTCCGCCTATTGCGGTAAGTTCGATGTGCTGTGAAAAGTCTCGTGAATCGTATCCTGCTGCAAGGCCTAAGCTTTCGCCTGCGAATGTGCCGTCTGCTTTGCCGTGCTGGTCAAGGGCTTGCGCTTCTGCGCCGACTATGATTGGGATTTGGTAAAGAGGATTGTCACGTTCTACATTATGGGTGACGTTCGCTCCTGCTTGTACGCTTCCGGTATTGATGTTTCTGCTTGTCGTTCCGCCAAGGGTGACATAGCCTGTTCCTGGAAAAAGTGCTCCTGATTGTGAGACGTTTGGCTGTACTTGAGTGGTTGTGTTTGGCGTTGGCCCTACGCAGCCTCCGAGTGCTAGAATTGTTCCGATAAGTGCTTGTTTGATCTTGTTCATGGTAAAACCCCCTACGATTGACTTAATGCCCCGCGAAGTATTATTTAAAGCTTTCGATTGTAACTACTAGAAAGGAACAATTAATTTGGCAATCTGCGCTCTATTTCCTGTATCGCCTCGTCAAGAGCGCGTGAAGATGAATCATAGTTCACTTGGTTTATTCTTCCTGAATCGTATTGCGATTGACAAAGCGCTCGTCTTCTTTGAAGATCAGAAAGTCGCATTCGAGCCTCTCTTTCTTCTCGTCCCATGAGTGCAGGAAGAGGAGCTGGCTCTGGCCGAGCTGGCATCTGCCCCGCATCTTGAAATTCTTCCTGTTGTTCGACAGGCATGACCATAATTGAAAGTCCGTAACCGGAGTATTCGTTTATTTTGCGTTCAATTTCAGCTAATCTTGCAGACCGTTCAGCCGCAAATCTTTGAGTATCAGTGCAGTATAGTTGGGCGAGCTCTTCGATAATTGAACCAATTTGTATTTGCAATGCGCGATAATCTGCTCCATCCAATTCCTGCGCGGTAAATTCGTTTTGACCTGTACGTATTCTTTCCTGCCTGTTTTCATACGCTCTTTGCTCGAGCGTTCGCTCAAGCAAGTCTCTGGTTGAGTAAATCTGCGCGATCGTGAGCGCTTCTCTTCGTCTTGTTTCAGCGCTTGGAATGCTGCTAAGCAAGCCGGATATTGTGTCATCTTCTGAAAGCTCGATTGGATTTTCCGGATTGCCAAGCGGGTGTTGAGCGAAGTCTCTGGCTGCTCCAACCATCCTTTGGCCTGCTTCCTGCGAATCAGTTTGTGGTTCTTGATTGGTATGCTCTACAACTGGCTGTGTTCTCTCGCCGACCATATTCGGGTGCGGCGTGTAGCATCCTAAAAGAAATGCGAGTGAAATTAGTGCCTTTTTCATCAGGACACTCTCCTTGGTCTTCGGCCGACAGTGTTTACTCTCTGAGGATACTGTTCGAATGCCTGCTGTAATTGTTCGATTTGAGCGTCCAATTCTCTGATGCGCGGCTGGTATGTTTCTTCAAGAGTTCTGTCTTCTAGAGAGTATTGTCTGAGTAAATCTTGTTTTTCTTGTTCTGTTGCGTTCATTATGCGAATAACGTAGCGTAATGTCATTCTGTCGCGTCGGGTCTCTATTTCTTGGCGAATAGAATATACGTCATTTCGTGCGATGAGCAGAGTGTGTGTTGTCTGTACGTAGTCCAAAACGCGAGTTGTTGTTTCTCGTCTGAAATTCGCTTCGGTTTCTACTGCGTCTCTTCGCTCGCGGGTCTCTTCTGCAGTTGCATCTAACGATAGTTGGAATGTGCGCGCGTCTTGTTCTAGCATCCGCAAATAGAGTGAATTGATTTTTTGTTCGAGAAGGTCAAGTCCTTGCACGTTCGCTGCGCTTCGAATTCCTAAGCGTTCATATCTTCCTTCGATATCTTCAAGCCTGCTTCGATAATTATCAACGTCTCTTCGAAGTTCAGGTGTTCTTTGCCGGTCGAGTTCATTTTGAACTTCTGCTGCGATGTCAACGCTTTCGCAGCCATTAAACGATACTGCTAGTGCCATGCCAAAAATATATCGCTTCATTGTCCTGCTCTCCTCGCTTCTTCGATTGCTAGGCGTATTTCTTCTGGGGTTCTGGCAGTTCTGAGCGTTTCATCGAGTGATTGTAATGTTCTTTCACGTTGTTCGTGCGCCGGAAGGAATCGTTCTTCGTATGCTCTGTTGGCTCCTTCGTGAGCGTCTTCGATTCCTTCGACGCGGTTGATGACGCCGGCTGCGCGTTCTGCTACTTCGCCGATTTGCGCGTCATAGCCGCTTCTGAACTCGCCAAGGTCTCTCTCGACTGTTTCGCGAAGGGCTTCCGCGCTCATGGTAGCAGTTTCTGCTGAACGAACCGCTCGGCCGCTTTCATTTTCATACACATCCAGAGTGCGTTGGAATCCTTCAAGCTTTTCGTTCGTGCGTGATTCAGATTCAGTATGCTGTCGTTCAAGCCGTCCGATACCAGAATCTAAGGCTCTGAGCGCATCTGGATTTTCTCGCAAGTATTGAAGCGCATCTTCTCGCTGTCGCTTTTGAAGATCTTCATATTGTTTAGGAGTTAGTTCAGCTGTGCATCCCGCAAAGGCTATTGCAAGCGCGGCAAGAGTTCGTTTCATATCTTTGGCTCGTCTGCATCCGTATTTAAATCTTTCCAGATATACCACTACTCAGTGGATAAGTAAGAAACGCTTTTATAGTGGCGCGGGTTTTTGAATAAATATGACAAACGAGAGCGATAAAGATACCCATAAAAAATTCGATGAATTGAATGTGAGCTTCAATGAGTTGAAGGATAAATACGACGCAGTCATGGAATTAATAGCGCTCGTTTATAAAAAAGTGAAAGTCATGAAAGATGGCGGCGAGTTCTATCTGGCAAAGACAGTTCCTACGCTCTATGGAGCAAACAGTCTTGACGACCCTAAAGTGCCAAAATATGTGCTTAATCTCGCTCGGGCTTTAGGCGATATGGAAAAAACTCTCGATATCGCAAATTCTACGCAGATAAGTGGCAGTCTTACTGTTGACCATCTTCGCCAGCTAGAGGAAGCTGTCGAGAATGACGGAAAAATAAAAAAGGGTAAACACCTGGCTGAATATTCTCCTCACTCGGCTTTGTGCCATATTTGGAGAGAGTATTTGGTGAAAAAAGAAGCAAGTGATTCTATTCTCCACACTAACGCTGATGAAAAAAAAGTATACGAAGAGCGGCTCAAGGAAAAAGACAGGCAGATAGACGCGGAAAAAGATAAAAGAGAGCAGGCGGAAACTAACAGGAATGATTTGAGAGAATCGCTCGATGCGATAATCGCGCGTCTTGAAGCGGAGTTGGGTGAAGATGCATAGTGATGATCGAAAATCGGCAGACAAGGCTAACGAGCTAATTGGCAGGCTTTCCGCGAAGAAAAAGGCGGATGCGAGTGGTGATTCTGATGCAGACGTTATAGACGAGAATGATGCCACCGAGCCTGAAATCCCTGCAGGTTTTGTTCCCGCAGCTGATGTGTTCGTTAGCCCAACTGATCATGATGCGAGCGGTCCTCTTCCGAAAAGAGTCAACGACAGCCAACCCCTCACTCCAGTTAGAGGAATTTCAAAGCCCTTGTCCGATCAAGATACGGGGGAGTTCACTGATGCGCAAGCTGCTAGCGCCATGACTATAAAAGAGCCTGGACCGCCAGCAGTCCATGCTCCCACCGTCATAATGCCGCAGCAGGGTTCTGGTTCGAGTGTCAAACATGGCGATGCGAAGGATTTGCCCAAAGAAATAGAGGTCTCTGGTTTCAAAGATATCAAATTCATAGCCCAAGGCGCGGACGGGGCGGTATATCAAGCGACAAATGAATTGATGGATAGCACTACTGCGCTAAAATTCCTCAGAGGTTATGATGAATCGAAGCTTGGGCGTTTCGCGAAGGAAGCGGCAGTGATACGTTCATTGGATAGCATACCGAATGTCGTGCGTGTTTATAATTTTGCATGGGGAGAGATTTCTTTTCTTGATGCGACCGGTTCTAAGCGTAAAGTGAAGATTCCGTATCTGGAACAAGGGCTCATGCATCATGCTCTAAAAGAACGATTAGATGCTAATGAAAAGCTTACATTGGAAGAGACTGTGAACAAAGGCATCGAGCTTGCGCGCGCTTTGCAGAAAATTCACGATAAGGGCATCATCCATCGCGATCTCAAACCTGCCAACATTTTAGAAGACGAAGACTGCAAGGCGTACATTTCTGACGTTGGTATCGCTCTGGTGCGCGGAACAGGCCAGGCGGAACAAGAGAAAGGACTTATCTTAGGAACGCCGCACTATTTATCTCCTGAGCAGGCGGCAGGCGATGTCGATCAGGTGGATAATCGAAGTGATGTTTACGGTTTGGGCGCGATTATTTATGAATTAGTGACTGGAGTTACTCCTCAGTTTGTGGACATATCTGATTCAAAGAGAATTCTAAAACTCGATTCCGTCATCAAGATAGTGCGTGCTGTGCAGACGAATTCTTTGGCTCCTGTTCGCATGTTGAATAAAAAAATCCCTCGCGATTTAGCGGACATAGTTGAGAAAGCTATGGCGAAAGAGCGTTGGGTGCGATACGCTTGCGCTGCTGACTTTGCCGATGATTTGGAGCGTTTCAAAAAAGGGATTCCTCCGAAGGCGAGCAAGAAATGGATTCATACAAGGTTCATCCAACACCTATACGCTAGAAAAATAAAGACCGTTGCTGCAGCTGCGCTTATTGGCGCGTCTGTTTATGCGTACGATCTTTATGAAAAATCGATAATTGTTGAGGAGAATAAAAACAGGATTCGCGAAATAGCCAAGGTCGAGCTTGAAGAGGCGCAGGATATGCGTGAGCGCGCGTCAGCGTCAAACAATAGGACAATCGTGTTAAGCGCAGTGTTAGAATACGATCAGGCAGTCAGCAGTTTGGAGCAGTTGAGTGGTGTCGAGAATGACCCGCGCATTGCCGTCCAGATAAATGAGCTTAAGAGCGCGCGGGCAGAGCTTGCGAATACCGCTTCAAGGCTTGAGCGTTCTGAGCGTATTCGCGCACAGGAACTTCATCTTGAATCGTTGTTTGGCGCAGCTCAGGAGCAATACGATGAGTTCAAACAAGCAGCGCCTCAGGACCAGATAGCTGCGATAGATTCTATTGTTAAAACGCTCGGGCACGTTCGTGACGAAGCTGTCAAAATAGAAAGCGAGTCTGGAGCGCAAAGAATCGCGCTTGTTGACAGACTTATAGCTCAGGCAAGAAGCTCTGCGTCTGTGGCCCGTGTTAATATTGAGCGTGAGGAGCTTGCGTCTACCGCTCAGCAAAGATATGATTCTGCGTTTACGGTTTATAGAGATATTGACTCTCTTAATGTTCTCGAACAATATGATGAAACGCGTTCCGCTCTTGATGACGCGCTGCAAAAAGCTCGTGACTGGAAACGCAGCGATGAAGAGAACACTGTTCCGGATAATTTAATTTTATCTCTTCAAAGAACGCTTGGCGAGCTTGATGGATTGCACAGTTCTGTTCAAGATTCCGCAAGGCGCGCTGAACGCGCGCAAAGTTTGGCCGAGCTCGCTCAAAGAGAAGCGGATAGCCATGATTATGCTGCTGCCCGTCAGAATCTAACTGAAGCCGAGAGTCTTTCGCAGTCTCCTGATGTCAAGCAGATGCTAGACCGGGTTGTGCAGCTTCATGAGAGGTATCAGATTGAGAGAGTCCAGCACGCGTATGAATCTATTTTTGAGTATCAAAAACAGGTCACGAACATTTGGACAGATTATTATCGCGCCCAGATCAGAAGTTCTGTTCGTGATAGGCGCTTGACGCAGGCGCGTGAATCGCTTGAATCTCAGCTCGAATGCCCATCAAGAAATGGCGAAGAGATAGCTGAGCTTTCGCACACAACTCTCGATAGGGATTATTTCGATGGATTTACTGATACGCAGACCCATCTTGCTGAGGAATCAACGAGGCTGCTCATAGATACTGACCGCGCTCAGCAGGTTCGGCTTCAAATCGAGCGCAGGGATGCTGTTTGGAGAGAATTGCAGGATTTGAATGGGGCGTATGTTAGAGGGGATATCCAAAAAGAAGATTACAATTCAAGGTCCGCTGAGTTGACTAGAGAGTTGCGCGGAGAATAGTTTTTTAAGCAATGGTCATTCTAAGAACGGCATGAACGCTCTTGTTGTCGGGGCAGGTCCTTCTGGCGCGCAGATTGCAAGATTGCTCGCAAAGCAGGGTTATGATGTCGAACTTTTCGAGGAGCACGTCCAAGTTGGGCGTCCTATCGCGTGCACGGGGATTGTGACCCGGGCTCTTTTTGAATTCCTTCCAAAGGATGAATCATACATTGTTAATGAGCTTAGGGCGGTTCGTATTTTCTCGCCTTCTGGAAAAACTCTTGAGATTCCTATGCACGAGTACGTGATCTGCCGCGAGAAGTTCGATACGTGGATGGTAAGGCGCGCGCAGGATGCGGGTGTTAAACTGCATCTTCGCCATAAGTTTGTGGAAGCAAAGGACAACAAAGCTAAATTCAAAAATGGCGAAAGGAGTATTGAAAAAGAATTTGACATATTAATAGGCGCGGACGGTCCTTTCTCCGCAGTCGCACGATCTGCAGGTCTTCTTGAGGGCCGTCAATATTATATAGGGTCGCAGGCGACAGTTAAAGGCGAGTTCGAGCCGAATGTTTTTCTCACGTTCTTTGGTAAGTGTGCTCCTGGTTTTTTCGCATGGGCTGTTCCAGAAGGAAAAAATCTCTCAAGGGTTGGTGTAGCTTCGAAGAAACACGTCCATGTTTTCTTTGATATGTTAAGAGAACAGTTTGGTGGCGAAATTATCGAGCGTCAGGCAGGGCCTATTCCTATTTATGATGGCGCAAGAAGTGTTCAGAAAGGCAATATCTATTTGGTAGGTGATGCGGCAGGTGTTGTCAAGAACACTACGGGTGGAGGCATAATCACTGGTATTTGGTCCGCTAATATTCTAGCAATGGCTCTTGAGAAAGGCAAAAATTACTCTAAACTGCTAAGGCCTCTTCGCAAAGAATTGTGGCTTCATAAGAAAATAAGGGAAACTTTGGACAAGTTCTCTGATGATGACTATGAACGATTGGTCAGATATATGTCTTCGGAGCGTGTTAAGCGAATTCTCGCATATTACCCGAGAGAATATCCTTCGAGGTTTTTGTGGCGTCTTTTCATCGCCGAGCCTCGTTTTGTCACGTTCGCAAGACGGCTTTGGTGAGAAAAAGTTTTTAAACTGTGCTCAAGGTGATACGTGAAATGGAGCAAAAGAGCGCGCTTGATAAGGCAAAAGAATTGGTTCCGTATGTGAAATCTGCGGCTTCATTTGTTTCTAAGCATGCTGTTCTGTTCACTTTGCTTCTTGTTCTCGCGTTGCAGTTCGTTCCTAATGAGGGCGGCAAGTATCCTTGGGGCGGGATGTGGATGCGTTTGGAAGCAAGAGATTTGCGCATTGCCGATAACGCTGCTGCGTCAAGCGTTGATAATTTCCTTCGAAGCCAGGCAACAGACCAAGTTGTCAGGTCTTATCCGAATCTTCCTGATTCAAACCGTAATAAAGTCATTGAAGATGTCATGAAGAAGCTGCGTTCTGAACAATCAAGTCTTCTTGATTCAGAGCGTGAGCGTTTAGCTAATGAAATCCGTGCTCATTATCAATACGAAAGCAATGGTACGACATATGGATATATGCCTGATATCGACCCGTACCATTATATGCGTTATGCGCGCAATATATTAGAGACTGGTCATCAGTATGACCGGCTCGAAGCAGGCATTCCTTGGGACGACCACATGCTTGCGCCGTTTGGCGTTGGTATGGAAAAAACATGGCACCCTTACGTTTATTTCTTGATTCATGAAATAGATTCTATTTTCCGTCCGAATGTTCCTTTGATGGATTCTATTGGTTATTACCCGATAATTTTCGTGTTCTTTTCTCTTATTTTCATATTTTTCGCGACAAGGCGCCTTGCGGGCAATATGGGTGGCTTTTTCGCAGTGACTGTTCTTGCGTTGCTTCCTGCGGTTATGGGAAGGACGCCTTGGGGCGGCGATAATGATGCTTATCAATTGTTTTTCCCGTTATTGCTTGTTTGGCTTTTCGTTGAGGCGTATCACGCTAGATCGTGGAAGCTTCAGGCAGTTATTGCTTCGACGGCAGGTTTAGTGGTCGCGTTGTTCAGCCAGTTCTGGTCAGGCTGGTGGTATGTGTTCGATTTCATGTTGGGCGCGATTGTTATAGGCGTCATTTACACAGTGTATACTCATCGAAAGTCTGGCGTGAAAGCGATTGTTCACAATAAAGATGTTCGTAAAGATGTGTTTGTTGGCGCGGTTTTGTTCGTATCCGCATTCATCTTTTCGTTGTTCACTCAGGGTTTCTATCAGTTTATGCGCGGGACTTTCCAGGGAGCGCTTGGTTTTACGAGCATCAAACAGGCAAGTTTGACTACGCTTTGGCCGAATGTCCTAACTACTGTGGCAGAGCTCAATCCGGGTTCGATTGATGCAGTCGTATCTTCTGTTGGCGGAACATTGATGTTCTTTTTGGCGGTTGTCGGGATTTTGCTTTTAGCGTTCAAAAAAGATGAGCACGGAAAGCGCGATGCCATGTACGCTGCGCTTCTCGCGTTATGGTTTTTCGGAACGACATACGCTTCGCTCAAAGGCGTGCGATTTATTTTCTTGCTTGGTCCTGCGTTCGCTATAGCTTTCGGCGCTTTTGTTGGTTTGATGCATGAGCGTTTGGCGAAGATGACAAGCTCTGATATTCAGCGAGTTATCGCAGGTTCTCTTGTCATACTCGTGTTCGGATTAATCATAGTTGGTCCTGTCCAAAACGGTCCTCATATGGTCGCGAACTCGTTCAACAATGCTGTGAATGGCGTTCCGATAGTTAATGATGCTTGGTGGAGCGTCCTCACTAAGATTAAGGATGAAAGCAAGCCGGATGCGATTATCTCCAGTTGGTGGGATTTCGGCCATCATTTCAAGTTTATTGCGAATAGGAAAGTAACATTTGATGGTGCTTCTCAAACTACTCCTCAGGCGCACTGGATTGGAAAAGTCCTGCAGACTAATGACGAGAAAGAAGCTGCGGCCATAATGCGTATGCTCGCTTGCGGAAGCAACCGTGCATATGAGCTAGCTGAGAACACTACGAAAGATCCGTATGTTTCTGTGAAATTCATAAAACGCATGATAATGATGGATGAAGAAGATGCCAAAACTGAGGCGAAAGCTCTTGGCATTCCTGAACACGTGACTGACTTGACGCATTGCGAGCCTGCGGAGAATTTCATGATAGCTAGCGCGGACATGATTGGAAAGTCGGGAGTTTGGGCGCATTTTGGTACTTGGAGTTTCGAGCGCGCAGAAGTATGGGAGAAATGGCGCAATGTTCCTGAAGAAGAGGCCGTGCCTGCTATGGCAAAGAGGTTTAATATGACTCAAGAAGAGGCGTCAAAATTGTACGCTGATGCGCTTTCGCTCGAAAGTGAGGATGCTGCGAATCAATGGATTTCAGGCTGGCCTGGTTTCATTGATGACCCTGATTCCTGTTCAAAAGAAGGCCAAATTATGACCTGCGGAAATATCAAGATTAATTTGACGAGCAAACGAACCGAGGTTCAGATACAAAACGGAGTTGCGCTTGCAGGCAAGCTTTCGATGTATGACAAAGAAGGAAATGTCGAAAATGTCAAAGTTCCTAACGAGAGCAGCGCGCTTGTTGTTATGATTTGGCCTGAAGGTTCACAGTTCAAGGCTATGGCCGCAGTAGAGCCTCTTGCGGATAGTATGTTCACAAGGATGTTCTACATGCGTGGCTTAGGTCTTAAACATTTCAAGCCGTTCGCGCAGGATAGGCAGCTTTTCGCAGGCATGATTTACGCGTATGAACTTGATTGGGCTGGAGAAAGCCCATTCATTCCTGATGATCTTAAGCCGAAGGAGAAAGTCGAAGCTGGAGCTCAGGTGAAACTGAACTATATCGGCTGGACTGAAGAAGGAATCTTTGATGCGAGCTTGCTTGATTGGAAAGAGATGAATATCACTCCCGATATTTCATTTAGCGAAGGTGTTTGGCGCCCGCTTGATTTCAGATTCAAGGAGCAGCGTATGGTTCCTGGTTTTGAGAATGGTATTGAGGGTATGAAAGCTAACCAGACTAAAGTTATCACTGTGAAGCCCGAGGAAGGTTATGGCGTTGACCCTGCAGCTCATCAGCTTGGCAATAAGACTCTTAAGTTCAGGATTCAAATTGTAAGTGTGCAATGAAATGAAAAAAATTCTGCAGTGGTGTGAGCCGTTTGGTGGCGATGGCGATATTTCTGAATTGGAAGAGAATATTTCTTTGATGCTGGACTCATTACGAGAGGAGTTTGAAGTTTCGCAGCCTTCACGTTCTAATTTGGAAGTTGCAGGAATTTATTTTGACACGAATATGTACAAATTAAGTTCAAAATCTGGTTCTGTTATTCTTTCGCGTGTGAGCGCTCTTCACCCGCAGGAATATAAGGGTGATTTGGAAGAGTTTGGTTATGGTATTGATGGTATTGGCAAACGCGTGGAAACCGCAGTCATCGAAGGTGAAAATGACTGTGTCGAAGATGTCGAGATTGAGGTTGAAGCTTCTATTGGTGAATTCGGCGCTGGTTTTCTGAAGTGTTCTGTTGAGGATTTTTTGAAAGTTGCAAGTGATGCTCAGAATAAAGGCCAGAACCCTTTGTGGTTTAGCGATTACGTTCATTGTGCTTTGCGATTGGAAGCTTCTAAGGGCGCTTTTATGGATCCTGAGCGTTATGAAGCGCTCAGGTTGCGACTTGTTGATTCTATTTCTGAAGGATTGAAACGTGGAGTTGTTGGCGAAATTCGGGATATGTATGCGATTTTAAAGGGAAAATATACTATTCTGAAAAATAAATTTGATTCGTTAAAGGACAAGCATTAGTACTGTTCTTCCGCTGACTATCAATACTGCTGCGAAGATTGCTGTTACCGCGATGATGCTTGCGACTGCGAGTCCTACTCTAGCCATGTGATGCCTCAATGATTCGTTGTTTGAATGTTTTTAAGTATTTTTTGGAAAATCCGGCTCCTGCTGCTGGTGCATGTCCGCCGCCGTTGGCGTCTTTGAATCCTTTTATTGCGTTTTCAAGTAGAGTATTTACCGGTGGATTTTTGTCGTTTCTTCGCGCGCTAACCGAGATTGTGGGCTTTGTAGTATTAACTATCAGGATTGTTCTGTTTGGGTATTTGAGCCCGAGTATAGTGCTAAGCGGTGAATTGACACGATATTTGGACTTGAGTTCGTAGAAGTGTGTTTCGCCGTAGATTTCGGCTTTTGTTTCGAATAGATCAAGATGTTTGTAGAGTTCTTTGTCTATGATTTTTTTGTATTTACCAAAGACTGAGTTGAGTACGTCATCAGGTCCTTTTGCCACATAGAATGCGTCAAAACATTTTGGGACGAGTTTTTGATTGTAGATTTCTGTGCTGCTTATCGTGGCAGCAACTTGCCCTATTCTGTTCTTGAATAGTTCGCTGTTATCGAAATTGGTGATGTGAATGTTGTGTTTGCTAAGCACTTGTGAAAGCCAGTCTTCCCAGGGTTGTGTGGCGATGTCTGCTATGCAGGCGGCCGCCGTCATCCAGTCGAGATCAGATGCGTTCACGACCCTGTTAGCGGCATCATACGCTAATTTGCCCGTGCAATATTTTGGCGGGTCTATTGATGTGAAGAATTGCGGCTTGTATAGTAGTGTTTTGTCGCTTTGTATTTCATTGTAGACTTTGTGATGATCAACTACTAGAATTGATGCGAATTTTTCCAGTTTTTTGATTGTTTCAGGGTCTTGTTCTAAACTAAAGTCTGTTGTGATTATTTTTGTGATTTTTTTCTTTTTGAATGAAGAAATCATGGCAGCGCTGATTCCGTGCGTTTTTCTGTCAAGAGAAATGTGCAGGTCTATTTTGCGTTTGCGCAGCCTTTCTATGCATTTTGCCATTATGACTGCGGAACATATGCCGTCAGGATCTGTATCGTGCACTATCACTACTTTGTCTTCCGCAGTGATGCCTCGCAAAAATGCATCCACGCGTTCCAATAGTTGGGGATTTGTTATGTGGTTCATATTCGTATTTTAGAGTTGTTTAAATGGTGAGAATAAATAATTGGCGCAAGAATTAGGTGGGGGTTGCGCCAATTGGTTGGTAGGGGACATTGGGAACCGCCAATTTTTTGGAATGGCGGTTGTTGAGTGAACCGCAGGGATCGCTGCGGTTCGTGTTGTTTGAGATTCCAAACATTCTTCTTTGGTTCTTTGGAATCTCGTTGCATTGTAAATTGGGAGGTCCGTGAGGACCTGCCCTGAGTGATGTCTAGCAACCGTAGGTTGCTTCTGTGTTGTGATACGCCAGCATCGTTATTTTCTGATGTATTCTTCATTGTCAAAAGATTTATATATACTTATGGCACATAATGTACGATTGTACGGCTTAATTGCCGAAAAAAGGTAGGTGATTTAGATGATAATCAGACGATTAGTTAAGGCAGGTCAGGCTTCGCATACGATTTCGCTTCCTAAGGAATGGCTCGATAAGCATAATTTGAAAAAGGGTGATTTGGTTTATTTGTTTGAGAAGAGCGATAAGGAGTTGATGATTACGCCTGAGAACAAGCCTGAAGAACAGCTTCCAGCGAAAGAGATTATAATTCCTGTTGATAACAAGGAGTTCAGCACTATTCAGCGTGAGATTACAAGCGCGTATATCAACAATTACAATACTATAACGCTCAGCGGCGATCAATTGACGGAGAAAGCTAAAGATATCCGTAAGATGTTGCACGATTTTGTGGCGCTTGAAGTTGCGGACCACACTGCAAAAAGCATTGTGGCAAAGGATTTGCTTAATCTTAAGGAGCTTAGTATCGATAAAACTATTCGCAGGATGGACATGTTGGTTCGCAGCATGATTCAGGATAGCATAGCGGCAATTGATAAGGAAGAGCTTGGCCAGAGTGTTATTGTTCGTGATTATGAGGTCAATAGGGCTTATTTCTTGCTTATGCGGCTCCTCAAGAGCGCGTTCTCGAATAAGCAGATAGCAGAGTTGTTCCAGCTTACGAACGATAAAGTTCTAAGCTACTACTATTTGACTATCAACTTGGAGAATTTTGCCGATGGCGCAAAGCAGCTTGTCGAATACATTTCTAAAGAGAAGAAGAAAGAGAAAGTTAAGAGTGTTTTCCAAAAAGTTGAAAAGTCGTACTTGGATGTTATGAAGGCTTACTTCACAAAGGACAAGAAGCTTGCTGACAATGTCGCTTTGCAGCGCGAGGGCGTTCTAAAGGAGGCTTCAGAGCTTCCTGCTGGCACTGCCGAGATTTTCAAGACAATGGTCACGTTGACGAACAATGTGGCTAGATTGGTCATGGATGAGGCTTAAGAAAGATGACAACACTTTATCCTGCAAGGGGCGCGATGATAAGCTTGATGTACGATTTGAACCAAGTGCTCAAATTAAGAACAAAGACTGAATGGGGCACTGGAACAAAAGAGCAGTCTGATGCTTGGGCTTTGCTATTTGAGGATATTCAGAAACTTTTGAATGTTTTAGTGAAGAACAAATCAGGCCCGTTGCACAAGCAAGAGCCTAAAGAGATGAGTGCGCGTGATTTGCAGATTGTCAAGAGACGAGTTCTCGTATTTTTGAAAAGAGCGACCGATCTTGCAACAAGAACAAAGACGTATACTGCTTCGCAGCAAAACGCTGCAGTTGCTGCGCTTTTACAGGCATCTAATGACGTGGATAGTGCGATAGCTTATTTGATAAATGTAGAAAACGAATAAATCAAGTCCGATTCATCGCCTTAGAACTGCCTCTTGTCACTACGCTCGTTCGTTCGAGCATGTGTTCTTGTTCGAGTTCTTGGCGCGTCATGCGTCGTAAGCAGAAGAAGCCCATCATTCCGCTTGCTTTGAAGCTGTCCGGCGCTTCTTCCCAGCTTTCAGGGATGAATCCTGCTTTGCGCCACATATGTTCTACTGCGGTTTTCTCTTCAAGTGTGCGGTAGAACGCGTATGTGCGTTGTCCTCCGCAATTTGGCGTTATAGAAACGTTTCCATTGATTGTATCAGCAAGAAGTACGGTGAGTAACGATATAAGAGAAATCGCAGCAATGGTCACGAATAAAAATTTCATAAAAAGAAAAGATGCCCCTTTCGGGGTTTAGGAATTTACTTGTTCAGGCTTGCCGGGTATGGGTATCCTGGTACTGCTCCATCGACTATTGGCATTTGGCCAACTGTTGGTGCAGGGGTTTCCACATACATCGGGCTTGGAGTTCCTGGTGTTCTTCCTGAGAGCGGGGTTCCGTAGACAATCTGCTCGTATTCAGGCGTGTTCGCGAACGGTGTGTTCATTGGCGGGCAAAGGCATTGTCCGTATAGGCCAAAGCCGTCTGCTGCATATGTCCATTGGGTTTGTCCAACTGGAGTGAATCCGCGTGCCATGAATCTTTGTGTTTGCATCGCTACTTCAGATTGTGATGCGCCGAATGCGAATGTGCACGGGCTGTCGCAGAATCCGCTTGGTAAATCGCTGCCAAGTAAGGTCGGTACTGCTCCTGCGCTTTTCTTTGCGCCGGAGAACATGAGTACGAGTCCTATGACTGCGATCACCGCGATTATTCCGAGAATGACAAGGGCTACTCCTCTTTGTTCCTCTTCCATAGTATAATCACCTCATTTATGCTTTGATAAAAGTGGTGGCTCTTATATTTAAATGTTGCGTCGTGCATAGTGGGACAGATTTATATATTTCAATACTTTTTCAGTTATCATGGTCGTTTCAATGAGGGCCCGTGAGGACTTTTTATTGCATATAAAAGAGGTCATAGAGACTTTGAAGAGCATCATTAAACAAAAAGAAGCAGGAAATATCAATGCTGCGTTGTTGACAAAAGCTGCCATTCTTATGAAGAAAACAGAGTCCGCATGCGTGGATAACGGAAGACCTCTCTTGGATGCAGGATTAGTTCGAGCGTATCAAACCCAATTGGGAGAACTCATAGCTGAACACAAACTGTCCGCCATATTGCCGTATGAATTCTTGAGGGCATTCTCGAACATAAACAACGCATACAACATAAATCTGGTTTAAGATTTCTTTCTTAGTCTATCAAAACTCTCGCCTATATCTATGATGTACTTGCCGTCTTCTAGTTTGAAGATGAGCGGCGTGTCTTCCTGGAATAGTTTTACGAGATCGAGTTCGTATGTTCCGGGTTTTACGACGCGTACGCTTTCAAAATCGAGTATGACTGGCGCGTCGTCTGCGTTATTGCCTATAAGTTCAGTGACGTCTTCTTCTATTTGTTGCCGTTGTTCTGGCTTTAGTTCAGGCAAAACTGTGTTCTTGGCTTTCTCAAGCTTTTCTTTTTTAATGAAGAAGAACAGTCTAGCTCCGCACGTGCAGCCGCTCAGTATTTCTTTTGAGCCGTCATCATAGAGTTTGCTGCATCGTACGCACTGGTGTGGCATGAGGTGTTGGAGATTGCGGGGTGTTTTAAGCGTTTCTATTGGAGTCCTAGTTTGAACACTCTGTTCGCGTTGTCAAAGAATATTTGTTGGTGGAATTTCTTGGGAACGGCTCGTTTGATGACGTTGATATACGGTTTCATTGATGTTAGGGGCCAATCGCTGCCGTAGAGGAATTTGTCTGGCCGCGCGGAGTATGAGATGGCGAATTTGATGTCGTCTGCTATGCGTTTTACTTCGTTGTGTTCTGGGTGTGATATGCAGAACGCGCTAAGGTCTGCGTAGACGTTTTCGTTTTTATAGACTAGTTCTGCCGCGTCGCGAACCCATGGGTTTCCAAGGTGTGCTAGTATGAATATGGTTTTTCTGAATTTGACCGCGATTTCATCGACGTCCAGGGGGTGTGAATATTTGACTAGATTATCGCTGCCGAATGTGTCGCCCGTGTGTATTATTACAGGAACGCCGTATTTGCCGGCGAGTTCATAGAAGGGGAAGAATCGTTTGTCGCTTGGATAGACTGGGTGGTACCCTGGAAAAATCTTGATGCCGAATATGGCTTTTTTCTTAAGTAGCAGTTCTATGGCTGTAAGATGTCTTTTGTCTGTGTAGTCTGGATGAATTGAGCATATTGGAAAGAGGCGCGGATCTTTTTCACGTTGTCCGATAAGTATGTCACTTTCCGCGGGGGTTGGCGCGTGATGGTCTGTTGTTATGATGAGCGCTCCTGCTATGTTGTTTTCTTTCATCTCTTTTTGCAGAGCTTCCCATGAGAACGTTACTCCTAGCTCGCGGGCGTGCACTCCTGCTGATTCATATGCAAAATTTGTGTGTATGTGCGCATCGATGATTCTCATAGAACATTATCGGCGAAGTGTTCTTTAAATTCTTTGTGCTAGAAAAATGTTCAACTATCTGCTTTAAGAACTGATTCTTTCACGAGTCCCGCGCCATAGATGAACTCGAATGCTCTGCTTATCTCGAGCCTGTACGTGTTGCAGTTCTCGATTAGCCGGCGGTCAACATTCGGATCGTTGAAGTCGATTTTAGGCGAAAAGAAATCAGTGAGCGTGGGGAAGAATTTTCCTTTGCCCGTGTCATATGTTAGCGCTCCTTTTGCCTGATGGCCTGAAGGAAATGAAAACTCCACGGGCACTGCTCCTAGGAACATTCCGCGTTCAGGAAAGCTAATCTCTGATTTTAGTTTCAGCGTGAATTCGGGGTAAGAAAAAACAAGTGCATCTAGCCCCATTTTATTTCCTCTTCTTTTTAGCTTCCTGTGTTAGGAGTTCTATTTTTGTCGGGTCTTTCTTGATGTTTTTTACGATTGTGGAAGGACCGATGATTGTGAGTCCTTGGGTGTCGCCGAATAGTAATCCCATTACGTCGTACTTTAGCTTTTGTAGCCCGTCTGTTGATGTTTGGCTTGGGTTTATGACTGCAAGTTCGATTCCTTTGAATTCTTTGTTGATTTCTTCCATTGTTGTCTTAATCAACTCGGCTTCTTCTTCTTTGCGAAGCCGTCCTTGCAATAGAACTATCTTGTTTTGTTTTGCAAGTGAGAGCAATTTTCTTATTCGTCCAACGCCGCTTAGGTTCTCTATTTCAGTGTAGGGTAAAAAGTGCAGGGTTACCATTGGTTATCTCCCGGCTAGCTCGAAGAGCTTGTTGTAGAACCCCTCGATGTTTTTGCCGTATTTGGCTGAGATGCCGATGACTTCGTATTGTGGGAACGCTGATTGTATTCGTTTGAGGCTTGATTTGCGCAGGTCTACTTTGTTCGCTACGATCAATACCGGAATGTTGCGCGCTGCAAGGTTCCCGATGATGGTCACGTTGACTTGTGAGTATGGATCTTGGGTTGCGTCAAGAACGACAAGGACTGTATCGACTTCATCTAGCCATTTTATGCTTTCAATGACTCCTTTTGTGGCTTCGCGTGCTCTTTTTTTGGCTTTGCCTGCGGACATTCCTGTTTTCATGAAATCTTCATAATCGATTTTTGTCGCGATTCCCGGAGTATCGACAAGGTTGAATAAAAGTTCTCTGCCGTCTTTGGCTTTGATTGAGATTTTTTCTTTGATGTTGACTTCTCTTGTTTCGTGAGGAATGGGACTGCTGGTTCCCATTTCTTCCCCTAGCCAATCAATACAAATTTTGTTGGCAAGGGTTGTCTTGCCGGAGTTTGGAGGTCCGTAGAGTCCTAGCTTGAAGTTTTGGCGCGGACCGAAGTTCCACACGTATTCTTTGAAAAATGACTTGAGTTTCTTTAGCATTCCCCACCTTTTTGTGTTTTCTGGTTCGTCGTTAGTATTTATAGTTTTTGGTGGACGCGATTATGTGAGAATATGCGAATGGTCGTTCACTTTGACTATCTGCCACGTGTCTGGTGTTTTTCTTATGTGAGTTATGGACGCATTGCTCAATTGCCAGTGTAAGGTCATTTTCGGCGTGCTGTCAAGGAGTTTGCGTAGTAAACATTTTATCGCCATGGCGTGCGTGACCGCGATGATTGTTTTTGATTGGTGTGGTCTGCTGACCCAGGAATGCATTCGTTCTTCGAGTTCTTTTTGCGATTCTCCGTTGGGCGCTCTGAAGTTCCAATTGTCTGCGTTGATGCGTTCAAGAACATCAGCAGTGTATACCTCCTCGCGCATTTTCCCTTCCCAGTCTCCTTGTGAGAGTTCTTGGATGTCATCGAAAGTCACGATTCGAGTGTGCGGGATTTTGAGTTCGTCGCATATTGTTTTTGCTGTTTGCTGCGCTCGAATTGCGGGTGATGCTGCTATCAAATCGGGTTTTATTCCATCGGCCAAAAGTCTTTTTCCTACAGCGCGCGCTTGCAAAAACCCTTTCTCGGTCAAAGGATAATGATTCGACCTGCCGTTGATTAAATGCGGATTCGTGTTTCCCGTGCTTTCTGCGTGGCGGATAAGATAGAAGTCAGTCATAGGAGTGAAGAAACTTCTGTTGCTTTTAACATTTGTTATAAAAATTAGAAAATTAAAGAAAAAAATAATGGAAGAAAAAAATTTATCTTCCGCCGCGCGCCATCTTGGCTCGCGAGATGTCGCCTGCTTTGTCTACGAAGTAGAGGAATCCGCCCTGCTTCTTGACGCCGACTTTCGCTACCATCTCTGCTTTTCCTGGCTTGCCCTTTCGGCCTCTTGCCATCTTCGCGCGGGAGACATCTCCTTTCTTGTCTACGAAATAGAGATATCCTTCTGCTTTCTTAACTCCTACTTTTGCTACTTTTTCTGCCATTTTGGTGTCCTCCTTTAGTTCTTAGAGGCGAAAAGTTTCCCCCTTTGCCCCGTCGATAATTATCAAACTCGACAAATGATTAAAAATCTTGATTGTTTATAAAGTTTTCTTTTTTGTCGTCGAGAATCGTCAATAAATGGCCTGATTTATCGTCTATGAACGTATATTATCTGAGAGTCTTGACCGCTCAAAAACGTAAGTTGTCGGGAATATCAACGAGAAGCGTGAGTCTTGCGTTTTCGTGAAGTTGATGAAGTACGTTTTTTTGCTGGTTTGTTCGTCGATTTAACGGCTTTTGCCGGCTGTTTGTGCACGTCATTGATGAACCAGCATGGTTCGAGAAGCTTGTTGAGTTCTCCTGCTTTTTCCATCGCGTCCTTATATATGGCTGCGATTTCTTCATTGGTTGGATCGGGAAGGCGTTCGAGTTCTTTGGCTCGGGCGAGCGCTTTTAGTATCTCTTTTTTCATAATGCCTTGTAAGGCTGTGCGTATTATAAAATTACCGACTTTTGCCTCATATCTTTCCTACATTCTTCTTCCGCCCATCCATCCTCCCGTCTTGCCGTTCTCCCGTCCACCGTTATCCATCCTGCTTCCAGCATACAATAAAGAATAAATACGAATACTCTGCGCAGCTTGTTATGACTAAAGGGCTGATTATCGGCGGGGAATTCGGCAGCATTTTGGTTCGCCAAAAAAGCGAGATGCTTCTTGAGCTTGGCGAGCTATTGATCGCGAAGACCGGCTCGTCAAAGATGCTTCTTCAGGTGTTTGATTTGCTCTACGGCTCTCAATTATCACAGCAGCAGCTTGAACTCATTTCAGGAATGAAGCTTGAGGAGGATGATAAGCTTGATTTGATGGATGCTAAGCTGCGAAATTATGTTTTGGCGAAAGTGAAAAATCTTGCCATACTGGGCGATAGCAAGGCGTCAATGGCTAAGACCTTGCCGTCGTTCTTCACTAAAGTGGAAGGCGTGGTTGCTGATGACGTGAAATTCCTAACCGCTCCGCCAAACGCGCTGGTCCTAGGAAAATTACGTAGCGGTTCGCAGGATGTGGGCGTGACGGTTTCTATTGATGGTCGAAAGGCGCTCAGTCATCATGTTTTGATTGCTGGGACGACCGGCCGTGGAAAGAGCGTGTTTATGACGAACTTGTTGTGGGATTGTCTTGACAAGGAGTTCGCATCAATGCTCGTGCTTGACCCTCACGATGAATATTTTGATAAATTAAGGCTCCATCCTTTGGCAAGAGAGAATTTGTTATACTATTCTGAAGCTCCGCACAATGGCGGCCGAACTCTTAAAATCAACATCGCTGAATTGACTCCTCGGCATTTTGATGGCGTGTCTGATTGGAGTGATGCGCAAAGCCAGGCGTTGCACGCGTTCTATAATTCGTATGGACAACGATGGATAGAGGCGGTTATGAAAGATGAATCGCCCGGCCACGGCTTTATGGAAGGAACTCTCGCTGTGGTTAAACGCAAGATTATGCAGCTGCTTCGCCTTGATGTGGACCAGCAAAAAGAGATTACTTGCAAAGGAGTGTTTGACACTATCGCAGGTTCAACCACTATTCCGGATATTGTTTCTGCTTTGCAGGAGGGCAAAATCGTTATCATTGACACTAGTTCGTTTTACGGCAGTGTGGAGATTCTTATCGGCAGCATGATTGCGCACCAGATTCTTGACCGTCATAAAAAATACGAGCTTTCGCAGATGCAGTCAAGGCCTGTTGTGAGTGTTGTTCTTGAGGAGGCTCCGCGTGTTCTTGGCAGGGATGTGCTTGAGCGCGGGCCGAATGTGTTTTCGACGATCGCAAGGGAGGGCCGCAAGTTCAATGTTGGGCTTGTGGCGATAACCCAGCTTCCTTCGCTGATTCCAAGGGAGGTTTTGGCGAATTTGAACACGAAAGTTATTTTTGGAATTGAGCTTCGTCCTGAGCGTCAGGCGATTATCGAGAGCGCTTCGCAGGATTTGAGCAGTGATGACCGAAACATCGCAAGTTTAGATAAGGGAGAGGCGCTGGTCTCAAGCAGTTTCTTGCCATTCGCGATGCCGATAAAAGTTATGCCTGAAGAACACAGACCGCAGTCTCCTTCACGCACGGGTTTCGCTGGTTTGGCGAAGGGCTTAAATAACCGGTGATGGGAAAAGGCGTTATGACTGTTGTTTTATTCACAGGTCGTGAGCATCGTGTGCGAAGGCGCGAGACTATTTTGAATCCGCCCCAAGGCGTCGAGTTCAGGACGTTGCAGTCTCTTGAGTCGATGAAGAAGGATTATCAATTGACTAACGTGCGGGGCAATCCGTTCGTAGAGAAAATCAAATCGTTGTTTTTCTATAACAATCGGATTTCGCGAAAAAACCTTAAGGGTGTGGACCTTATTTACTCTCCTGGCTTTTTGGTCTTGAACAGATTTCCGTTCGTTGTCGAGATTGATAACGTGGCCGTTCTTGCGTATTACAATCTTACACTCTTAAGACTGCTAAAGCCGTTCATCAGGTGGCGGTTGAAATCGAAATGGTGTGAAGGAATCGTTTGCATTAGTGAAGCTGCGAGAAATAGTGTTGTGAATTTTTTCAAGAATGATGAGATTTCCAAGAAGTGCTCTGTTGTCTATCCGTTCGTGCAACAAGAAACTGTAACTAAGAGCAAAAGCGACAAAGTTCGGTTTTTGTTTATTTCTTCGAATTTCTATTTGAAGGGAGGCAAAGAAGTTGTTGATGCGTTCCTTGAGGTTGAGAAGCTTGTGCCTGGTGTGACTCTGATGATTTTGACAAAAACTGCTGAGTTGACAGGTGAGACAAAAGTGAAAATAACCTCGTCGAAGAGTATCGTTCTGCGCGAAGCGAATTTGGATAAGGCGGCGCTTTTCAGGGATGTTTATTCTAACGCGGACGTGTTTGTTTTGCCCACGTATCAGGATAGTTTTGGCATGGTGTATTTGGAGGCGTTAAGCGCGGGGCTTCCGGTTATAGCGACAGATATGTTTGCTGTGCCGGAAATGGTTATTGATGGAAAGAACGGGTTCGTATGCAAAAGCCCCATTTCATATTTCACGGATGAGTTTCTTCCGAACAAAAATTGGTGGACAAAGGACAAGGCGGCATACGCACGAGAGCACTCGTTTGGGTTTGTGAAAGATTTTTTGGTTAAGAAGATGCTTAATCTGGCAAAAGATGCGAAACTGCGTCAGAAAATGAGCGAAGAATCTATTAAATTATTGAAAGAACGATTCAATGATGAGCTGCGCAAGGAATCTTTGGGCGCAGTGCTTAGAATGAATCGACTGTGATTCCGTCTGCTTCGAGTTGTTTTCTGTTGAGAGTGTTTTTGATATCGATTAGAAGTGGCTTGTCAGGCATCCATTTTTTTAAATCTGCAGCGGTTAGTTTCTTGTATTGATTGTGTGATACTGCGATTATTACTTGGTCTAGTTTGCTTATCTTTTCAAATGGAGTTAGAGAAACTCCGATTTCGTGTTGGACCATTTCCGGTTCGTCCATCACGAATGAGTCGTGGACGAGTACGTTGGCTCCTTTCTTTTTGAGTTCAGATATGATTTCCGCGACTTTGCTGTTTCTGCAGTCTTTGCAGTTTTCTTTGAACGTTACTCCTAATACTAGGATTGTGCTGTTTTTGACTGCTTTTCCTGCGATATTTAGCTGTTCGCCGGCAAGTTCTACTACGTGGCGCGCCATACTGTCATTAGTCTTGCGCGAGGCTAGGATTAAGTCAGGATTGTATCCTAGTTCTTGCGCGCGGTGAGTGAGGTAATACGGATCAACTCCTATGCAGTGCCCGCCGACAAGTCCGGGTGAGAATTTTTGGAAATTCCATTTGGTTCCTGCGGCGTCAAGAACATCTTTTGTCTGAATGCCTATTTTGCGGAATATTTTTGAGAGTTCATTCATGAGCGCGATGTTCATGTCGCGCTGTGTGTTTTCTATTACTTTGGCGGCTTCAGCGACTTTGATATTTGCTGCTTTGTAGACTCCTGCTTTGCACACGCTTGAATAGACTGCGGATACTCGTTCGAGTGTTGGTTCGTCTTGTCCTGAGATTACTTTGATGACTTTGTCTATTGCGTGCTCGCGGTCTCCAGGGTTGATTCTTTCAGGGCTGTATCCGAGCTTGAAATCTTCATACATTTTAAGGCCGGATACTCGTTCGATTATGCGTCCCATTACATCTTCGGTGACTCCTGGATAGACTGTGCTTTCAAGAACTACGACTGCTCCTTTTTGTATATTCCGCCCTATTGCTTCGGCGGCTTTTTCAACTGGAGTTAAATCGGGTATGTTTGCTTTTGTGACTGGTGTTGGCACGGTGACGATGATGAAAGTCGCTTCTTTGAGCCGTGATTCGTCGGTTGTGTATTCTATTTTCACCGCTTTCAACTCTTCAGGAGTGTGCTCCAAGCTCCAATCGTGGTTAAGGCTTAATTGTTCTATTCTTCGTGTACTGATATCATAGCCAATTAGCTTGTAATTCTTGGCGAGGTGTAACGCGAGAGGAAGCCCCACGTATCCCATTCCTGCGATGCCGATGATTTCTTGCATGCGAGATGCGATTAGATGTGTGGTATTAAAGCTTTATTAGTGTGGACTATAAATGATTAAAAAGAGAATTGCGGTGCTATGATTCATGAAATTCGCCCATCTTTCAGATTGTCATATTGGCGGCTGGCGTGAGCCGAAACTGCGTTTGGCTAATGCTGATTCGTTTTGTCTTGCGATAGGAAAATGTATTGCTGAGCGAGTGGACTTTGTTCTTATCTCGGGCGATTTGTTCGATACCGCTATACCTGCAATCGACAGTCTCAAAATGGCTGTTGAGCAGTTGAAAAAGCTTAAAGACGAACAAATTCCTATTTATATCATCGCAGGAAGTCATGATTTTTCGCCTAGCGGAAGGACTATGCTTGATGTGCTTGAGCAGGCGGGGCTTGCAGTAAATGTCGCAAGGGGCGATGAGCTTGCTGACGGCCGTGTGCGTTTGCACTTCACAATTGACCCGAAGACGAAAATTAAAATCACGGGAATGATTGGCAAGAAGGGCGGTTTGGAGTCTGGCTATTATCATTATCTCGCTAAAGAATATTTAGAGAACGAGCAAGGTCCGAAGATTTTCTTGTTCCACAGCGCTTTGGCCGAGCTTAAGCCTAAAGGAATGGAGAAGATGGAGGCTATGGCTGTTAGCTTGATGCCGCAGGGTTTTGATTATTACGCCGGCGGCCACGTTCACGTTGTGAACAAAGTTAGCTTGGACAAATACAAAAACATTGTTTACCCTGGCCCGATTTTTCCGAATAATTTTTCCGAGCTTGAGAAGTTGAAGAACGGAAGTTTTGTTTTGGTCAAAGATTGGCAGATAGAGCACGTTCCTATTGTTGTTTATCCGCAGGTGAGTATTGAGGTTGATGCTGAGCAAAAAACGCCAAGTGAGACAGTCAGTTCTATTAAGGAGCGCATTCTGAAAAATAATCTTAAGGATGCTATTGTTACACTTCGCGTTTTTGGTTGTCTTAAACAGGGGCGTCCGTCTGACATTCCTTGGAACGATTTGTTGCATGACGCTTACGCAAAAGGAGCATATTGCGTGTTAAGAAACACTTTCGCTTTGACAAGCAAAGAGATAGAAGTTATCATGGTGAAAGAGGCGAATGTTGAAGAAGTTGAGTCTTCTCTTCTCAAGGAGCACGCGTCTCAATTCAAGCTTTCAGAAAAAGATGTTGAGGATTCAAGAAAGCTCATGCAGGTTTTGTCTGCTGAAAAGAAAGATGGCGAGCGGGTGAATGATTTTGAAGCGAGGTTCGTGCAGGAGTGCGATGTTTTATTCGGAGGTTGTTGAATGAGCTTATGTACTATAATTGGAGTTGGACCTGGAATCGGACTTTCTGTCGCGAAAAAGTTCGCGCGGGAAGGGTTTGATATTGCGCTTGTTTCAAGAGATGAAGAGAAAATGAAGAAGTATGCTCGTGAGTTCACATTGAAAGGAACGAAAGCGCGGGGGTTCACAGCAGATGCGGGCTATTTTGATTCGCTTCGAATGACATTCTCTCAAATCGAATCATGGATGGGTCATACTGATGTTCTTGTTTACAACACGGCCATTGTAGCTAAAAGTTCTCCAACGTCTATCACCGGCGAAGAGTTCATGGCTGAACTGCAGGCGGATATAGGCGGGGCGTTTGTCGCAGTACAGCAAATCCTGCCATCAATGGAAAGAAAAGGAAATGGAACCCTTTTGTTCACGGGCGGAGGATTTGCGCACGATCCGAGCCCAAGGTTCACTGCGCTCAGCGCTGGCAAGGCTGGTTTGTGGAATCTATGTATGAATCTTGCGAAAGAGTATGAACCTAAAGGAATCCACGTTGCGACAGTGAGCGTGTATGGCAAAGTTGCGCCTAACACTGCGTATGATCCTGACAAGATAGCAGGAGAGTTCTGGAGATTATATTCTCAGCCCAAAGAAGAGTGGGAACGGGAAATCCATATTCGGTAAACTTTCCAATAAATCTGAAGATAGTTTTAAATAGCTTCAAACCACAAATAACTGTATGGAAACAGTTCAAGTGTTGAAGAAGAAGCCGAGCGTCGACGAGTTGAGAGATGATGTTTTGTTGCAGCTGAAAATGGCTCTTGAAGACATCAAGGCGGGAAGGGTAAAACGAGTTCGTTAACGAATGTGTGAAAGATATTCCTCTTTGTTCAAAAGGGTTTCCTCAATTATTCTTTGTTGTTCTTTTTTGGACCCATAGGCGACAATGAGGGCTTTACTCGTTTGAGCATTGATGAAATAATAAAGTCGGTTTGAGCCGAGTCTCTTTTCTCGAAAAAAATCGAATCTTAGCGGCTTGCCGAGGAATAAGTTTTCCTTTAATTGAATTTTTACTTTTTCAATCCACTCTTTTTCAAAAAGGCTTAAGTTTTTCGAGAAATTCCGTAAATGAATCAACTTCATAAATTTCATTCATAAACCGCACAAGACGCCGGTCCTCTTTAAGTTTGACTGAGAAAAGTATGGATAATTTACTAATTAGTTCAGAAAAAAATCTATTTAAGTAGTCCTTTCAGTAATTCTTTCACGACATTCGGGGCAGCGGTTCCCTTTGTCGCCCTCATTACTTGTCCTATTAGGAACATGAGTGATTTTTCTTCGCCTTTTTTGTAGTCTTCGACTGCTTTCGGATTGTTTTTTATTGCGTTTTTGCAGGCGTTTTTGAGGGCTCCTTCGTCTGCTACCATTGCAAGGTTATTTTCTTTGACGTATGCTGCGGGCAAGAATTTCTTTGTTGCCAATTGTTCTATTATGCGTTGTCCTATCCTGTCAGTTATTTTTTTCTCAAGTATGAGCTTGAAGAGTTTTATTAGAGAGCTTGATTCGAATGCTGTTTCTTTGAGTTCTTTGCGTTCATCGTTGAGTATGCGAAGCACTTCTCGCCTGACCCATCGTGCGCTAAAGATTGGCTCGCATTGTTTTGCGATTGTTTCAAAAAGGACTGCTACGTCTAGGTTTGCAGCGATTATGCGTGCGTCGTCTTTATCAACGCTCAAATCTTTTATCCATCTTGCCGCGCGCTGCTCTGCAAGTTCAGGGATGCTTTGTTGCACGCTACGCACCCATTCAGAGGATATCTCGAAAACAGGAAGGTCCGGTTCAACAATGTAACCATAATCCTCTTCAGTCTCCTTGCTTCGCATGAATATTGAGACTCCTTTCTCTGCGTTCCACCCTCTCGTTTCAAGCTTGACTTCGTTTTGTTTTTGTCGCTCGATTTCGTATTGGAGTGCGCGTTCTATTTCTTTGAAGCCGGTGATATTTTTGAGTTCGACTCGAGTATAGTTTCTTTCTTTTATGCTGATGTTTGCGTCTGCTTTGACGACTCCGTTGTTGACATCATAAACGCCAAGATAGCCTAAGATGTTGAGTAGCTTTTTTAAAAATTCTCTGGCTTCCGCAGGGCTATTCATATCCGGCGCTGTGACGATTTCGCAAAGCGGTATTCCGCTTCTGTTGTAATCGATAAGAACGCTTGCGGCTTCGTGTATCAAGGCTCCGGGGTCTTCTTCTACGTGCACTCGTTGTATGTGGATTACTTTGCCGTTGTCTAAAACGATTGCTCCGTTGCTTCCGAGCGGGACTTCATATTGTGTTGTTTGGAAGTTTTTTGGCAGGTCTGGATAGAAGTATGTCTTTCTGCTGAACGTGACTGTTGGTGCGATTGTGCATCCTAGCGCTAGCGCGAGTTTTGCCGCGAATTCAAGCGCTTTTTCGTTGAGCACTGGTTTGCTTCCTGGATGTCCAAGGCATGTTGGACAGATTGCAGTGTTTGGTTCTGAAGCGTTAGTTGGGCAGCTGCAAAATAGTTTTGTCTGCGTGTTTAATTGCACGTGGATTTCAAGTCCTATGATGACGTTTTCAGTGAAGTGCATTTGATACCTGTAGCATTTTTTGTTCTTGGAAGTGGTTGGCTGTTATCATGATGCCTATTGGTAGTTTGTTTGATTCACCGCAGGGCAGGCTTATGTGCGGCAACCCCGCCAGATTGGCAGGAACGGTCAGTATGTCCATCATGTAGTGTTGCAGCGGCGTTAATTGCTTTAATTCTTCGAATGTTGGTGCGACAAGCGGCATTGTGGGTGTTATGAGAACATCGACGTTTTTGAATGCCATGTGGTATTCTTGGATGATTTTGGTTCTAACTTGGGCTGCTTTTGTGTAGAATGCGTCGCGGTGTCCAGCCATTCTCGCGAATGTTCCAAGTAGTATTCTTCGTTTGGCTTCATCGCCGAGTTGGCTTGTTCGCACTCGTGAGAAGTATTCATTGTAAGTTCCGCTGAGTTGTTCGCTTGCTCCGTATCTTAGTCCGCAGTATTTGGCAAGGTTTGTTGAGGCTTCGGTCATCGCGAGCGTGTAATACGATGAGAGTCCGTAGTTCATTGATAGTGGTAGGCTTAGTTCTATTCTGCGCGCGCCTATTTGTTCTAGTTTATAGACTGCTTCAAGGATTGTTTTGCGAACATTGTTATCCATTTGTTCGTTGAATGCTTCTTTGACTATTCCTATTCTAAGGCCGGATATGACTCCGGGAACGTCTGCCATGCTTGGAACTGGTAGCTGCGAGCAGGTTGAGTCTTTTGGATCGTGTCCTGATATTATTTCTAGCAATAGCGCTGCATCATTGACGTTTAGAGCCATTGTTCCTATTTTGTCCAGAGAGTTTGCGTAGTCGATTAGTCCGTAGCGTGAGACTCTTGAATATGTGGGTGTGAGTCCTGCGACTCCGCAAAAGCTTGCTGGGTTTGCTATCGATCCTCCTGTGCTTTCTGCAAGAGCGAGGTGTGGGAAGGTTGCTTTTTTGGTGAGGCCCGCAGCGCCTCCTGAACTTCCTCCGCATGTTCTTTTTCTATCGATTGGGTTGAGCGGTTTTTCTATTCCTTTGCCGGTGTTTACGCTAAAGCCTCCGAATCCGAATTCGTCTTGTACGGTTTTGCATAGAATTATTGCGCCTTCATCTATGCATTTTTGGACGGCTGTTGCGTTGAATACTGGTTTGTATCCTTTGAGTATTGCGCTTGATGCCGTGCTTTCTATTCCTTTGACGCAGATGTTGTCTTTGACTGAAACGAATACTCCGAACAATCGTCCTTTTGCTTTGCCGTCTTTTGCTTGTTGTTGGAGTTTTTCAGCCTGTGCTACTGGGTCTGCGAAAGCTGCAGAATAGCGGTATTCTTTGTTTATTTTTTGCGTTTCTTCGAGCGCTTTGTGGGCTTGTTCTAATAGATCGACTGCTCCTTTTTTCGCGGATTCGACGTATTGTTTTATCATAGTATTTTTGGTCCTTTGAAATAGTTGCCTGATGTGTGCGGGCTTAAGCTGAGCGCTTCTTGCGTCGTTAGGCATTCGCCTTTTTCATCAGGTCTTGATGTGTTTTTAATAGGAACTGGGTGGAAACTTGGAGGTACATCTTTTGTGTCAACTTCGTTTAGTTTCTCAAAGTTGGAAAGAATGTCTTTCATTTCCTGCGCGAACTTCTTGATTTCCTCTTCTTTGAGCTTGAGCCGCGCGTTTTCAGCTACTTTTTTGACTATTTCAGGCGTGATATCCATAGAGTGTAGAAAGAACGGTGATGATTTAAAAGGTTTGTGAAGGAAAAACAAATAAAAGGATATGACTGCTCAGCAATGGAACGCATCGCCGTGATCGTACGGGTCGTATGGTTCTGCAGATTCTTGCTGCATTCGCTGTCTTAGTAAAAGTTCACTGTCTATTTTTCGCATTGCCAGTGGCGCGATAAGGACGTAGTCTGTGCCTTCGAGTGGTTTGGCTGTAATCGTATCAAGCGCGGATCCATATGTGTTGAGGCTCTTTTTTATAGTGCCGTCTTCGAAGATAACATAGGGTCTGGACGTATCCTTGCCGTCGTTGAACTGAAATCCATTTCTATCAAGAACATCCAGCGGTCCTAAATATAAATCAACCGTTGGAAACGGGTCCAGTTTGCTCGCGTGCTGTCTGACAATTTCGCACAGGTCTAGGTATGTTTTGTTCATTATTTCTTCGAATGCTTCGGGGGTTTTTCCTGCGCGTTTTAACAAGCTCAAATAGGATTCTCTCGCCCAAAAATCGTTCGGATTTTCTTTAACTGCTCTTTTTGCGGCGATAAGTTGTTCGTCTGTCATTTTGAATTAGCACCTCCACCACTCATCACCGCCGGTGGGCTCAAATCCAACAATAGGAGGTTCGGGAGGTGGCGTGCTTTTGGCCAAGCTTCTGCGTTCGTACTCTTTATTGATCGCGGATATTGCATCACCGGCATTCGCAAGATATGCGGCTGTTTCCAGGTTTCGTCCATTTCGAATGTCTACCATGGAATGGTATCTTCGTCCTAAAGAACGGTCAATTATTATACAATCCATTATGATGGAATCAGGCAAGAGAATGTAAACCCTTTTTGTGTTATACTGATTTTGGCGATATCCAAAGGAAAGGCCGGCATGGTAGATAACTTCTTCTTCCCTTGTACCAGGATCAGGATATACTCTGACCGTGGGAAATGGATCAAGCCCAGTCACTGAAATTTTAATTGTTTCAAAAACATCAGCGTATGCCTTTTGTATTACCTCATTGATGAATTGCGCATGGTTGCCAGTCCGTTTAAGCGCGCTTAAATATCTTTCCCGCGAATATGGATCATTTTGGCTTTTCTTCGCCGCCCTTTCCGCATTTCTTAATTTTTCATCAGTCATGTTTCCTCCTAGACCCATTCATTCTCGTTTGTTTTGATGTTCATTCCTAGCGCCTGCATGGCTATCCATTTGGCTTTGCCCGAAGGCCAGGTTGGATGCGCTTGCACAAGTTTACTGTGAAGTGCAGCTAACTGTTTTTGTGACTCCTGTTGATGCTTCAACTCGTTCATTGGATGTCCGCCTCCAAGTCGTTTCTTTTGCCTTTTTCAGTGATTTTTCTGTAGAAAAATCGCTCTCCCTCAGCTGATATCCCAGTAGGAAACACTCTTCCGAGGATACTATGTTCATCCAGGAGAATATCCACTGTTGGTCCATTTTGTGAACTTTTGAATACATAGATTGAGTCGTGTCCGTGTCCATATTGAGAGGTCTGGATTCCAATGATTGCGACATCCGCGTTCTTCGCGATGTAAAGGTCTGATGATGAACCATGTATTCCCCTCTTTCGCAGAAGATTTCGTTGATGTTCAGCAAGCTCTTCAAATTGTTGCCGAGGAGTAAGGTCTGGCAAGTGTTCCTGCTCGAGTCTTTCCTGTTGTGTTAGTTGTTTTTGTTCTTCGGGTGTCATCGTGTTTCCTCTTGCGCGGATCAGTGTAGGTCGATAGTGTATTCAGGATAGTTTTCTTTGAGCACTCGTTGAACAAGTGTTAGATCGGGTCTTCCGTAGGACCCGCTTTCTCCATGAGTCTCGATTTTTTTCTCTTCTGTGTTTATGGTAAGGTATCCTCCGCCAAGAGGGCGAAATGTTTGTTCGCTGCCAAGTCGTCTACTGTATGCTGAAGCGATATCCTTGTGCCATTCATAACGCATTGATACTACGACAAGTTTTTGTTCTTCTTTGCCCCGAACCAATCCAAGCACGTATTTTGCTGAACTGTTGTGTTCTATGATTGCTGCTGTTGGTATTTTATCGTTCATTGTTTTCACTCCGGCCTTGCGACCTTCTTAAGGCGCAGAGAGGGGCCTCATAAATATTTGTTGAAGAATATTCTACAACAGTAAGGCTTAAAAAGAATAAGGTGATTTTAGTGCGTATGGAACTTATAGCGGGTCTTGAGAGGCTTAATTTCAGCGTGAATGAGAGTAAGGTCTATCTCACTTTGCTTCGTATTGGAGCTTCACTTGCAGGAAGGATTGCAAAGGAGGCTCAGCTTGATAGGAGCAGCACGTATAATGCGCTTAAGCTTCTAATTGAGCGCGGCATTGTCTCAACCGTATTCGAGAACAAGCGCACGACGTACGTTCCTGCTGACCCGAAGAAGATTATTGATTATTTCAAGGAGAAAGAGGAGCTGGCGTCGGCGCTTATTCCGTCGCTTAGGGCTCAATACGCTGTTTCGAAGGAGAAAAAGAATTTGACTTTGTTTCAGGGCTATCGCGGTCTTAAGACGATTTTCCAGGACATTCTTGATTCTGTGGGCAAAGACGATGAATATTTGGTTATGGGAAGTGAAGGCCAGTTCCGCGACAGGATGCCTCATTACGCTCCGTTGTTTAGGTCATTGAAGGAAAAGAAGGGTATGAAGACTAAGATGCTTATTCGCGAAGGTCGCACTAAAACAAGCAGGGCCAGATATACGCAGTATCGTCAGGTTCCTTCCGATGTTGTTTCGCCTGCGACCATCAACATTTATGCTGGAAAGGTTGCCATTCTTATCTGGGATGAAAAGCCTGAAGCGATTCTTATCGAAAACGAGAATGTGAGCAGGACGATGAAAAGTTATTTTGACTTTATGTGGAAGAATGCGAAGCAATTGAAGTGATTTATTTCTTCTGCACGATCTCTAGCTTCAAACTGTAATCTTTCAGGAATTCAGGCGTCCAGGGTTGTGGGCTGCCGTCGAGGGGGTTGTCTGTTGATTTGTTTCGTGGGAATGCGATGAATTCGCGGATGTCGTTTTGTCCGCCCATCAAAGCAACCAGCCTGTCAAACCCGATTGCCATTCCGCCGTGTGGTGGCGCTCCGTATTTGAAGGCTTCAAGCAAGAAGTCGAATCGTTTGGTGGCTTCTTCGTAAGTAAGGCCGATGACTTTGAGCACTCGTTCTTGCATGTCTTTGCTGTGGATTCGGATGCTTCCTGAGCTTAGTTCGACTCCGTTCAATACTATGTCGTACAGTTTTCCGCGTACTGCTGCGGGGTTTGTTTCGAGTTTGTCCCAGTCGTCATCGTGCGGTCTTGTGAATATGTGGTGGCGTGCTGCCCATTGGTTTGCTTCGTCGTTCCATTCGTACATTGGAAAATCGACTACCCATAGGAATTTCCATTGCCCGTCTTTTATGAGATTGAGTTTTCTGCCAAGGTGCAGTCTTACTTGTCCAAGCGCGTTGGCTGCTTTTTCGTATTGGTCTGCGGAAAATAGCAATAAGTCTCCGTCTTTGGCGTCAATCGCAGTTATCAGTTGTTTTTGTAATGCTTCGGAGAAGTATTTGGCGATGTTGCTTTCTAATTTGCCGTTTTCTGCTTTCATCCAGGCAAGGCCGGGTAGTTTGTGTAGTTTGGCGATGTCTATCATTTCTTCTATTTCGCCTCTGCTAAAGTTGCCGCATCCTGGTGCTTTCAAACAAAATACGCGTCCTTTTTTGTCAACAACTGATTTGAACACTCCAAAATCAGAGTGTTTGACTATGTCGGTTACTTCCACTAACTCTAGTCCGAATCGCAAGTCTGGCTTGTCCGAGCCGTATTTTGTCATTGCGTCGTGGAATGTCATTTTTTGGAATGGTGTTGGTATGTCTACGCTAAGGACTTTTTTGAATACGTGCTTGATTATTCCTTCGCCTATCGCGAGCACATCGTCCATGTCGACGAAGCTCATCTCTAAGTCGATTTGGGTGAATTCGCATTGCCTGTCTGCTCGAAGGTCTTCATCGCGCATGCACCTTGCCATTTGGAAGTATCTATCGCACCCTGATACCATTAGGAGTTGCTTGTAAATTTGCGGGCTCTCTGGCAAGGAGAAGAATGTTCCTGGGTGTGTTCTGCTTGGAGCTTTGAATACTCTTGCTCCACCAGGCGTTGTTTTGACTAGCATTGGTGTTTCTATTTCCATGAAGCTTTGGCTTGACATGAATTCGCGCACTGCCTGCATTGCCTTGTGGCGCAATAAAAGGTGTGACTGCATTGTTGGTCGTCTTAAATCGAGATAGCGGTATTTCAATCGTAATTCTTCTGCCGCGACGTTTCTATCGTCTATTTCGAATGGCGGTGTTTCCGCTCTGTTTAGTATTTCTAGTGAGTCTGCGAGAAGTTCTATTTCACCTGTTATGAGCTTGCTGTTTGCCATTCCGGCAGGTCTCATTCGCACGTGTCCTTTTACTTGCAAAACGAATTCGCGTCCGAGGTGTTCTGCGTTCTTGTGGACTTCTTTGTTGTGGCTGGGGTCGAACACGACTTGGGTCACGCCGTATCTGTCTCTTAAATCTATGAATACGAGCCCGCCGTGGTCTCGTCTTGTATGCACCCACCCGCATAGAGTTGCCTCTTTCTGAAGTTCTTTCTTCGTGAGTTCTCCGCAGGTGTGCGTTCGTTTCATAGTCGCGTGAAGAAGTCGGGTTGTTTATAAAATTATGCCTGCGAATCAGCAATTGCGATTGTCAGAAACATAAAGCGTTCGTGCTTGAGCGATAAGTCTATCGCGGTGCTCCGCCCAAGCATTGAAAAATTCAACAGGCGCGTTTAACTGGTACGATGTTATAAGCAGTTTGTGTTCTTGCAGCGGTGCTGGCTGTCCTGCAATTATGGCCAGTAATAAACTCACATTAAAAACATCTGACGATAATTGGAAGCGATTGCCTATGCTCGTGTGCACACTATACCCGATTAATTCTGCGTTTTGCCGAACGTTGTCAAGACGATCATTATAAAACGCTCTCCATAAATCATCAATAACTTCATCAGGGATATGGTACGATGTAACCAGGTTATTTCCTCGAGCGTCTTGCCTGCGCGTGTTTCTTGGCGAAGACAATGGTTCTTCCCAAATGTGTTGAGACGTCCATAACTCTGCGCGCGGTTCAATATCTCCAATGTACAGTCCTGTTGTTCTGCGATTCATATCATAGAATCCCACTAGGAGCTCAGTCAAATGCTGCGTGGCTCTTTGCAGTACCAATCTATTTGTTTTGTGATCAGGAAATCTGTCATGTACAGTAAGTTCAGTTGGCATACAAAAAGGCTCATATGATGAGTATTTAAAGTTTACTATATAAACCACTATAAAGTGACTACAGAATCATTGCTTGAACTTAATCTTGAGCGCCAAGTCCTCAAGTTTTTCTAGTCCGTACTTGATGGCGTCGAACTTTTTGCGTACTGGTGTGTTTCGCCAGTCAAAGAGCATCATTTCCGCATAAATTTCTGCGACTGCGTCTTTTATGTCTAATGATGCCTTGAAATCTCCCTTGATGCTTGAATTTATGGCTCTTCGCACTAATTCTCCCACGGTATCAGAAAGTGCGCCCAAATATACTTCTGCCTCTATCTCTAGCTGCTTTGGTGTTGGAATGTCTTTGTGCTTGAGAAAGTGTATATAGATAGAGGCTTCGGCGTATTCTTCTAGTGCTTCTGAGTATGCGCCAACAAGCGCCAAGTTTACATCTTTAGTGATCAAGATATTAATCTTGATGACGTTTGCCTTTGCTTCATCGAGTAATTTCTTCGCGCCGTCAAGGTCATCGCGGTGTGCGGCATAGATTGCGTGTTTGCTGGTTTTAGTTACTCCTCTACTAATACCAATAAGTTCTTCGCGAAGCTTTTCGTACGTGTCCATATGCTTTCGCATTTCTTGGAAGGCTTTCTTATTGAGCATATCATAACTATCCGAATAGCTATTTATAAATTCTTGGGTGGAAACCTTTATATAACTACAAACCTCAAACTAAGACAAAAGAGGAACGATGGCAACTGTACTTGGTAACGTAGTGGATTTTTTTGAAAATCTGGGAGTTTTTGATGTACTTTTGCCGTTCCTGCTCACGTTCAGCGTGATGTTTGCTCTTCTTGAGCGAACCCGCGTGTTTGGTACTGAGGATAAAGAGGGCAAATACACTCGCAAGAATTTGAACGCTATGGTCGCGTTCGTCGTTTCATTCCTTGTCGTCGCAAGTTCGAAGCTTGTTGAGATTGTGACAAAGGTCAGCAGTGAGATTGTCGTGCTTCTCCTGATTATCGTGTTCTTCCTGATGTTAGTAGGTTCGTTCTTCAGCGCAGATGAAACTGCGAAGGGAGTGTTCCTCAAGGAAGGTGGCTGGAGAACTGGTTTTATGGCGTTCGTCGCCATTTGTCTTTTGTTCATTTTCCTTGATGCTTTAAAAACAGATTCGGGCGCGACTTGGCTTGAAGTGTTCTGGAACTGGCTTTCAGGATTTTACACTGATACGAGTGTTGCAGCGATAGTTTTAATAATATTCGTGCTTGCTACGGTATTATTCGTGACTGGATACAATCCATTCGAGAAACCGGCAGATAAGTCCAAGTAAAAAAGGAGGCATAAACAATGTTGTTCCAATACCAATACTACGGCGGAAGCGGTACGTTGCAGAATGTTTTCCAAATGTTGAACAACTGGGGTTTTGTTGATGCATTACTGCCGTTCTTATTGATTTTCACATTACTATACATCATATTGAAAAAAATGACTGGAATTACCACATTTCAATCGCATGCAGGAATTCTTTCATTCACGCTATCACTTATGGTAATTATTCCGCACGTGTTGCGTCTCTATCAGCCCCAACAAGATCCCATTTTGATTCTTAATCAGATTCTTCCGCAGATGGTGGTTTTACTTCTTGCGATAATGATGCTTTTGATACTGCTTGGTCTTGTTGGAGCATCTCTTCCAAATGCGGTGATGTCAATTATCGCGTTAGCGGCTTTTGTTCTATTGACCATGTCAATTATTTCAGCGGCTTTTCCGTCTTTCGCACCCATGTGGATTGCAAGCTTGTTTTCGGATCCGAACTTTTTGTCATTGATAATTATATTGGCGACTATGGGTCTTGTGATTTATTTCGTGGTTTCTGAACCAACTGAAGCAGACAAGAGTAAGTCTTGGACTCAAAAAGTTCAAGATTTCGCGCAAAACATTCAATCCCTATTTGGTATGGGCGGCTCAAGCGGTGGCTCGGCTCCATCAGGACCTCCTCCAAAGAAGTAACCATGGCAACCCCTCTTGACATCACGGTATTGAAGCAGTTTGAAGGTGTTTTTCCGTTCATTTTAGTTTTAGTGCTAACTTATGTCGTGCTTTTGAGGATTGAGTGGTTTAAGGAGAAGAATCAGGTTTTCGCGGCGTTGATAGCGCTTATTCTTGCGATGCTGACTTTGTTTTCTGATATCGCGATGAAGACTATCAATTTGATGGCGCCATGGATTGTTCTATTGATTATGTTTATGACTTTCGTGATGTTTACTTATATGGTGCTTGGTTTCGAACAAAAGGACATTGTAGCGCATATCAAAAGCGGTGAGTTCGCAAGTGGCACATTCGTTATCGCTCTTCTTATCCTGATTGCTGTTGGTTCTTTGATGTTTGTCGTGAGCGAGGAATATGATTTGGATGCTGTCAAGTCCGGTAATGTTTCAGGTACTGGTCCTGCTGAATTTTGGCAGACGATTTTCCATCCGAAAGTTTTGGGATTGATGCTTGTCATGCTTATCGCGTTCTTCACAGTTAGATATATGACTGAACAATAATAGAATTATTTTTCTTTAGGTCCTTTGACTGTCTTTGTTATGCGTGAAAGTTCCTGTATGTTGCCTGTGAGTTCAGGCAAGACTTTCTGGAAGACTTTTTCCATGGCTTTTATTTCTGTGCCGACGTCCATGAGTGTTTTGTCATACTCGCCTATTCGCGCGACTATTGCGTTATGAAGGCCTGTCAAGTCTGTTCTCATGTCGGTTACAGTCTGTTCGATTTTGTCGACTCTTGAAGTTAGTAGTTCTTTCCACTCGTTCATTTTGGCGAGTTCCTTTTGGAGTTCGTGCCATTTTTCGTCGATGATTTGTTCGACTAAGGCTTCTGAAGTTGGATGGTCTGCTGTTTTTTCTGATGCCTGTTCTTCTTTCTTTGGCGCGCTTTCGCCTGGCACGGCAGGCATTGGCTCTATTTGTTGTTTGGCTTCTGATTGCGCCAAAGCGTCGTAGATTTGTGTTGGCTGGTATCCTTGCCTTTGGAGCATTTGTATGATTTGGCTGTTAGAAAGTCCTTGTTGTTGCATTGTCATGACTTGTGACAATGGCACTTCTCCTAGTGTGCCTTGTGGTTCTGATGGCCCAATAGGAGCGGTTGGTTTTTTCTTGAATAAGTCTGCTAGTGCCATTGGTTCAGCTCTTTTTATTTACTCTAGAGCGCATATGTTTTTAAAGGTTTTGTGCTTGTGAATGAAAGTATGGTTACAACAAGAAGCTATGTTAAGACTTATCTCAAGGTTATGCCTGAACGAGCGAAGAAGCTTAAGGCGTTGTTCGATGCTAAGCGCTCTATCGATAAGGTTGTTTTGAAGTCCGAAAGAATTGATGACGTGCGGGTGTTGAAGGCGCTTATCGGAGAGTCGCGTTCTGGTCCTAAGATGACCGTCCGTTATGGTATTTGGAAGTTCTTGAAAAGTTTTGCATTTTTTGAGAAGAACAAGAAGAACCTCATAAAATGGTTAGATGAGCTTGAAAAAGCAAAGCTTGATGCTAGCGTAATATACAACATTCAGAAGGGGATCGAACGGGAAGGCAGCATAATAGGCCCGTTGATGCTTCCGTTCCCAAAACTAGGGGGTGGCCATTCCCTGACTCCTGATTATTGGACGATAGCTCAAAAGGAGTGCGGTGACTTCATGGATACTATCGGCGCTGCGTTTTTGGACGAGATAGACACATTCAGAGAGGTTGTTGATAGTCTTGAGGAAGTGTATAAGGAGGAGGTAAAAGCGCTTCAGAACAATGACGTGCAGGCATACCTTTCTCAGGTGAAGATTGAGCAGGCATTAATTGGTCGCTTAGGTTCAGCAAGAGAAGCGGCGAATTTGTCAAAACAAGTTCTCGCCCGTGCAGAGTATCTGTTCCGAAAATACCCTCTTCATCCCTTTGTTATCTCCTATTCTATGCTTGTTACGATGTGTCTTATGGCATTCACGGCAGTTGTGAGCGGCATTGTCGGATACATTTTTGAGATTCCCGTGTCATTAGATAAAATCTGCGCCGTAGGCGATCTGATGCTCAAGGTGGGCGTTAAAAGTTATGCGGGAACAACCGCATTCGCTTCATTTTTTGTCATGATGGGCAACTGGCTTGAAGAAACAGAAGAACTGTGAACTCAAGCCGGGCCGTCATAAAATTGTCGCCAGCAGGAAAAAAGTATTTAAAGCGGGATAATCGAGATACCAGTATGAAAAAAGAGATGATGTACAGAGAGTTGGCGAACTATTATGATCTTTTGTACGTTGGTGGGAAGAAGAAGGACTACATAGCCGAAGCTCAGAAGGTGATAGAGATAGCGACGAAGCTCAAGAGGTCGCGCGGGAATGACTTGCTTGAAGTCGCATGTGGCACTGGTAAACATCTTGAACAGTTAAAACAGGTCTTCACGTGTGTCGGAACCGATATCAATCAGGGTATTCTAAATGTCGCTAGAAAGAATATCAACGGGGTTTTGTTCAAGAGGGCAGACATGATGACGATGAATCTTGGACGGCAGTTTGATGTCGTGACGTGTCTATTCAGTTCTATTGGATATGTCAAGACGCGCGCTAATTTGAAAAAGACTATTGATAGATTGGGAGCGCATGTGAAACTCGGCGGGGTCTTGATGATAGAACCCTGGTTTTGGAAGGGAGAATTCGCCGCGGGAAAACCGCACATGCTCACGCATTCTGAGCAAGATGTGAAGATTGCCCGCGCTCATATCTCGCGAATAAAAGGGAATGTTTCTATTCTTGACTTCAATTTTCTTATAGCTGAGACCGGAAAGGGGGTTCGATACTTCAAGGACCGCCATGAGCTCGGTCTGTTCGTCAAAGAAGATATGCTCAATCTTGTCCGCCAAGCTGGTTTTGAGGTTAGTTTCGTCGAGAACGTGCTTGAGCGGGGGCTTTGTGTTGGCGTCAAGAAATAATCGTTAAGAAGGGCTGTCATAGTTCGGCTTTTTCACAAGTGAAGTATCCTTTGTCTCGTGGTGTTCTTCTTCGTGCCCGCCGAGTTTTTCGTCTATTATTTTTTCGACTTGGTCGACGCTGACGAATCGAACAGGGTCCCAAAGCTCCAAATATCGTTTCAGTACATCTATGTCTTCGCGTCGCGCGGTCAATCTGAGTTCTTTGATTATGGTGATTATCTTATCTTCGGCAGCCTGTATGGTTCGTTTCAATTCATTAAGATCTGTCTGCAGTGATTTGACATCGTTCAAGGAGCGTTTTTGGTTTGCGAGCATATTGTTCTCGATCAAAAGTAGTTTTTTGCGTAATTCACTGTACCTTTCTTCGCCTACTCGTTGGCGCGCTCGAACTAAGTTGAGCTGTTCGTTTGCATCAGACGATGGCTCCGCTGGTTGTCTTGGTTCAGGAGCTTTTGATGGTGGCGGTGGTAGTTCGGGCATGGTTATGTTTATATAGTTATGAACGATTTAAGAGGAGGTAGGGATATTAATATTGTGTGACTCTGATAGAGTGGTATAAGTAACGTAAAGAGGTGGGCATGGAGTGCGGTAAGTACGAGGTTATCCGTGAAGGAGAAGATATTACTGTCCGCATAGACTGCGCTTCGTGTTCTTTCTTCCCGAGTTTAGAAGATGATTCTAGGGTTATGGCGATGACGATGGACATTTTGTCCGAAGTCGGAACCGTTACCCAGATTGTTTTCGTTCAAAAGCGTGATTTTGAGTATGATGAGGTTCAGGCGCAGATTTTAAGCGAGGTGGCTTCGCTTTACAAGCAGTTGGTGAAGCAAAAATTCGCGTATGGTATTCTTTCAAAGCCGGGGTGCGCAAAGTGGGTGAATCCTAGATACTCGAATATTTTGAACATTTTGACTCGTACGCTTAAAGCTGATCCTGTTGGAGCGTATGTTGAGCTTGTTAGATTGGGCAGGGAAGAGCGAAGGCTTGTCGAATCCGGCGCGGTGAACCAAGAAGGCGTGCAGTGTCTGCAGAATTATTACCGATTGTTGAATGAAACTATTGGGATGTTCGAGCAGCTTAAGATGATAAAGCTCGCAGAGCCGTTCCTTGCGGGTTTCCAGATTGGCGATCGTTCGATTTATCGCAGGCTTTTCTCTCCTGCGATTAAGCCTGATTTTATGTTCACGAAGTTGATGGCGCAGTTCCCAACTGACGCAGAGGAGCTTGCGAGCTATCAGGTTGGTAGCACTGAGATTACTATTTTCAAACAGCCCGAGACGGTTCAATTCTTGTATCATATGGTTCCTGCGGAGTTCAAGCTTGATTATGACAAGTATGAGCTTATCGATGCTGCAAGGAATATTCTTTCTGAGCATAAGCCTAAGCGTTCTGAGTTTGTTGACCCTGAGCGTATGCGCGCTGTTTTCACTTCTATTGGAAGCGATTTGTTGGAGGAGCTTGCGAGCCATCGTAATATTCATTTGAGGGCAAAGGAGCGTGATGAGCTGGCCGAGATTTTGGTGCGCTATACTGTGGGTTTCGGCTTGATGGAAGTGTTGCTCTCTGATGAAAAGATTCAGGATATTTCTGTCAATAGTCCTATGGGCAGAATTCCGATTTTCATCGTGCATGATGAGTTTGGTGATTGCACAACTAATATCATCCCAACCGCTCCGGAAGGAGAAAGTTGGGCTTCGAAACTTAGAATGATTTCTGGAAGGCCTCTTGATGAGGCGAATCCGATTCTTGATACTGAGCTTATTTTGCCGAATGCGAGGGCGCGTATTTCTGCTATTACGGCTCCGTTGAATCCGACTGGTCTTGCGTATTCGTGGCGTAGGCATAGGGATAAGCCTTGGACTATTCCGCTGTTTGTGAAATCAAAGATGATTAACCCGCTGGCTGCGGGCGTTATGAGTTTTCTAATTGATGGTAGCAGGACTATGCTGGTCGCGGGTACTAGGGGCAGCGGTAAGACCTCTTTGCTAGGAAGCGTTATGGTGGAAATTATGAGAAGATCCAGGATTATTACAATTGAAGACACCTTAGAGTTACCTGTCGAATCGTTGCGAAAGCTAAATTACAATATTCAGAGTATGAAGGTGGCTTCCGCGCTTACAAGAGGAACGACGGAGGTTAGCGCTGATGAGGGTATTCGAACTACGCTTCGTTTGGGTGATTCGAGTCTTATCGTTGGAGAAGTGCGTAGCGTTGAGGCGAAGGCGTTGTATGAGGCTATGCGTGTCGGAGCTTTGGCGAACGTTGTCGCGGGCACTATCCACGGTGATAGTCCTTATGGTGTTTTTGATCGTGTCGTGAATGATTTGGGTGTTCCTAGGACGAGTTTCAAGGCGACCGATATTATTATTGTTGCAAACCCGGTGCGTTCTCCGGATGGCATCCACCGTTACAGGCGTGTGACGCAGATAACTGAAGTGAGAAAGCTTTGGGAGCAGGATCCTTTGTCAGAGAATGGTTTTGTTGACTTGTTCAAGTATGACCCTCAGACCGACCAGCTTGTTCCTACCAACGACTTGCTAAGGGGTGATAGTGATGTGATAAAGTCTATCGCGGGCAATGTCAAGGAGTGGGCGGGTAATTGGGATGCTGTGTGGGATAACATAAACTTGCGCGCGAAGATGAAGGAGACTATGGTTAACGTGTCGAATCAGCTTAAAGATCCGAACTTGCTTGAGGCTGAATTTTACATCAAGGCGAATGATGAGTTCCATTTGATTTCAGAGCAGGTTCGTGAGGAAGTGGGAACTCTTGATTCGGAGAAGATTTTTTTCAGGTGGAACGAGTGGCTTAAACGGGCGGTGCGCAAGTGAGCGACGATGAACTCATAGCGAAGTATAAGAAGAAGATTGAAGCGCAGCTTGACGTGCAGGCGAGCGTGGGGAGTTCTGCGATTTACAGCAGAGAATATCAGGCGTTTCGTTCAGAGCTTCTTCCTAATCACATGTCTATTTACGAGAAGGTGTGCAATGGCTGTGAGAAGATTCTAAAGCTGAAAGTTCCTCCTAAAAAAGCGGAAGAGTTGCAGGATTTGTTGGACTCGTGCCATTTGCAGGTAACTCCCGCGGGAGTTCTTGCTGCAAGTTATTTGCTTCCTGTGACTTTCATCCTGCTCAGCTTGCTTATTTTCCTCGTGATTTATGATTCGATGTTTTTCACTTTGTTCAGCTTGATGTTGGGGCTCACAGGAATAGCCATCCTGCAGAAAATTCCTGTGTTTATGGCGAATCTTTGGCGCATCAAGTCTAGCAATCAGATGGTTTTGTGTATTTTCTACGTTGTCACGTATATGAGGCATACTTCGAATTTGGAGCTTGCTATTGAATTTGCTTCAGAGCATTTGGCGCCTCCGCTGAGCCTCGATTTGCGAAAGGTGATTTGGGATGTTGAGAACAGTAAGTTTGAGAGCATTAAGGATAGTTTGGAGTCGTATCTTAATGGCTGGCGAAAGTTCAACTTGGAGTTCGTCGAGTCTTTCCATTTGATTGAGAGCAGTTTGTTTGAGAGTTCTGATGAGCGCAGACTTAGTTTGCTTGACAAGGCGCTTGATGTCATGCTTGATGAGACTTATGAGAAGATGTTGCATTACGCTCAGAATCTCAAGAGCCCTATAACGATGATTTACATGCTTGGTGTTATCCTGCCGATTTTGGGTCTTGTCATTTTGCCGCTTATGGTTAGCTTTATGGAGGGTATCGCGTGGTATCATATCGCTGCGCTCTATAATGTCGCTTTGCCTATGACTGTCTATTTCATGGGCCGAAATATTTTGTCTAATCGTCCGACAGGTTATGGTGATTCTGATGTGTCTGAGACTAATCCTGAACTTAGGAAATACCGAAATCTGATAATTGCAGGTATATCTATTCCTCCTGCGAGTGTGGCAATTATGTGCGGAATCGCGCTTCTTTTGATTGGTTTTGCTCCTTTGATTATCCATTTCGTGAATCCGTCGTACGATCTTGTTGTTGGTAATTTCGAATTTTTAGGTTACAAGGAGAGTACGAAGATAGAAGGATTGATGCTTGGCCCGTTCGGTTTGGGTTCTAGCATTCTTTCTTTGTTCATTCCTCTCGCGTTCGCTTTCAGCATCGGGCTTTATTTCAGACTAAAGAGTCAGAACGTCATCAAGATACGTGATGAGGCGAAAAAACTCGAGGATGAGTTTTCTTCCGCTCTTTTCCAGCTTGGCAATCGTTTGGGTGATGGTATTCCTGCGGAGATTGCGTTTCAAAAGGTTGCTGAAGTCATGGAGGATTCTACTTCTGGTAGGTTCTTCAAGCTTGTGGCGATAAACATCAGCAAGCTTGGCATGAGCGTTCGCGAGGCTATTTTCAACCCGCAGACTGGCGCTTTGTCTTCGTATCCAAGCGCGATCATCCAATCTTCGATGAAAGTTCTTATTGAGAGCGTGAAGAAGGGTCCGCTTATCGCGGCGCAGGCTTTGCTTAATGTCGCAAGGTACATCAAGGAGATTCATAAGGTCAATGAGCGTTTGAAGGATTTGATGGCGGATATCATTTCTGATATGAAATCGCAGATAGCGTTCTTAACGCCGATGATTGCGGGAATAGTTATCGGCATCACGAGCATGATAACGTACATTATTGGAAATCTGGGTAAGAGCATCAACCAGCTTGGTTCAGACCAGTCAGGCACTCAGATTGGGACTTTAGCGACGTTCTTTGGTGATGGTGTGCCGACGTATTATTTCCAGGCTGTTGTGGGTGTTTACGTGTTCCAGATTGTTTACGTTTTGACTATTCTTTCAAGTGGTGTTGAGAATGGTGCTGACAAGCTTCAGGAGCGTTATCTTCTTGGTAACAATCTTTTGCGCAGCACTATTCTTTATTGCCTTATAGCGGGCGCAGTGATGATTATCTTTAACTTGATAGCGTCACGCATAGTTGGAGTTGCCGCGTTCGCTACAGTCACTTAAAAACAGACAATGTTTAAATAATCAAACGCTAGTGTAACAAGTATGGGCGCAGCGGTCAAAATCGCGAAGTTGATTCAGGAAAGAGCAGAAGATATTCTGAGCGGCAAGACTCCGCCCGAATTAGTGGAAAATCAGCTGAAAGCTATACTTGTTCTGGATTTGCAGGAATTGGAGGATCTTGAAGGAAGAATTCGAGAATTGAGGCGGTATAACGAGAAAATACAGGAAGCGCAGGCAATAGATGAGCTTGTGGCATTATGCAATAAAGTGCTAGCTGATGCTAGACAGGCCATAGAAGCCGCCACTCGTGAAAAAAGGCATGATCAACTTCAAGCATTACTAAATGATATTATCTCTTTGGAAAAGTTGCAATTATCCAAACTTATCCGCATGGAAAGCCAAGATAGTGCGCGCACTCATTTTGAGCAATTGCTTGCAAGAAAATATTTGGAAGAAGACGAGGTTGAGCAGTTTTTGAGTACGATACGAGGAAAGTTGTCTTCGAACTCTTTCAAAAAAATCGAGAAGGCTTTGAAGGAAAAAGTGTCCACCAAGAAGAGCTATCCGCCCGGGCCTCAGGCGAGCGATGAGAACATACGCAAATGTCAGCGAAGTATCCTGAATTTTTTCTCTTCTGACCCACTCGTTAGGATTACTCTTAATGGTGAGCCCATCTTATTTGTCCTGTATGGTAGCTTGATCACCGGATATTCAAATAATCCGAAAAAATTAGGCTTGCCTTCGGATTTTGATAAGACGAGTGATGTTGACATTTTGATTGTTTTAAAGGATGGTTTATTCGATGAGATGTTCGGGAATTTGTCTAAAAAGTTCTTATTCGAAACTCGTGGTATGAGGAACACCGCTCCCATGGGCAGGGATTGTGCCTTGCAACCAAGTTTTTCAGGGCCGTTCGTTGAATTATTCAGAAATTTATCTAATCTGACTTTTGCGGGAAAATCCAATCGGCCCATTCATCTTGTTTTTACTGATGAGAGCACATGGAAAAGAAAAGAGGAACTGCATGAGAGAGCCGTTGAATTGAGCAAGGAATATCCTGATTCCCACATCATCGATGTTAATAAGCACAAGATAATCTTGAAAGTTCTTATCGGATCCGCAGGGGCAAAAGTTATCACTTATTAATGAAAAGGTTTATAAATGGGCTATTGTGTTGTTTTTATATGAATATAGAGCTTTATCGTTGTGGTGACTTGAAAGCGCTTTCTCAGGAGGAATCCGCCGAGCATGCCCATATCCGGAAGTATAGGGATGAACTTGGAAAAGTGATTCGCCAAGAAAGATACGGTGCAGGTAATTTGCTTGAACGTGCGCTGACTTACGAATATTTTGATCTTGATGGCGCAACCGCAGTCATAAAGACAGAATTTGATGGATCAGTGAATGATAAGAAAAAAAATATCGCTTTTTTTGTGAAAGATGCGCCGGTCCGCATAGTGCGCCTTGATAAGAACAATGATATAACTGCGATCATAGGAGCGTATGGAAAAATCACATTGCCTTCAAAACAGTGACCCGCTAAGGATTGCAGTTCTAGGAGATTTGCACGGCCACTTCTCATTGGCGTTTGGCCTTCTTCGAAGGTTCGAAGTGGAAACGGGTCAATCAATAGATTTGATACTTCAAGTAGGGGATTTCGGAGCGTGGCCTGACCCGTACTTTAGATTGGACCCTGCGACCAAAAGATTCGCGTTTGATAAAGGAGACATTGAAGAAATCAGTTTCCCTTACTACCTCACTAACTCTTCTAAAGTCAGAATACTGGATCAGGAAAATCCTAACGCTCTTCGCGCGCCAATAATATGGGTGAAAGGCAATCATGAAGATGTGGAATACCTGAAAGTAATAGAACGTTTCGGATTCTCTCCCATTCCAGTAGATTATCACGGCAGAATGCAATATTTGCCCAATGGCAAAATTTTTGAGTTCGATGCAAAGGACAAAAACATAAAGATAGGCTCTCTTGGAGGATTAGAACAGTACTGCCACGGACTCGAATTCAAACGCTGCGAAATTAAAGAGCTCTCATCCAAAGAGTTTGACATTCTATTGACACACCAGCCATACCAAGGAGGATTGAACGAGAGCGGGTCTGATATGATTCGCAAACTGGCGGAATTCAAACAGCCGAGTATTATTTTCTGCGGTCATTATCACATAATAGGTCAAGAACTCGAACCAATAGGTCAAACAAGAGGATACATTTTGAACGAAGTAAATTTCAGGCGACGCCGTGAATTGAACAAGAACTGCATCGGCATTCTTGAATGGAATTCTGCTGAAAAGTTCGCGTTTTCTTTTTTAGATGAACCTTGGTTGAACGAATATACCCGAGACAATTATGGCGCAAAATTTGAGCTGGACTGAATTTATTCCGCAGATATGACACATTGAACGCGCTGTTGCAAACGCATCCTTTTTAAATGGGCATTATCGTCACAATGGTATGTGGAAGTTTGTTCAGCAATTCTTGGAGTCTCCGGGTAAGACAGGAGCGGTTCTTCCTAGTAGCAAATCGCTTGCGAAAAGGATGTGTTCATACATTGACTTCTCAAAAGCTCAAACTATTGTGGAGCTTGGTGCCGGTACAGGCGCTATAACAAGAGAGCTGCTCGCTAGGATGTCTGCTGAATCGAAGCTTGTCGCTTTTGAGATAAATGCCGAGTTTTGTTACGATTTGAGGCGATTCGAGGACAAGAGAATGCTGATTTTGAACGAGGATGCAAGAAGGCTTTCATCGTTGGTGAAACATGCAGATTATGTCGTTTCAGGCCTTCCGCTGGTCGCATTCGACGAAGAGGCGCATCGTGAAGTATTGAACGAGATAGCCAAAATCACAAGGCACCGCTACATCCAATTCCACTATTCTTCGTTGGGCGAGAAATATTTGCTCGAACGCTTCGGTTCGTTCGAACGAGAATATGTTTTGCGGAACGCCCCGCCTGCGTTTGTTTATATGATAGATTTAGAGAAAAAATAAACGAATACTGCCGAAATTGTCAAACCAGCCTTTCTTTTTCCAAATGGAGTTGCCATCGCGCTCTTCGTTGTTCGTATCTTTCTTCAAGACATTTTGTGAATGCGCCGTCGTCTTTCGAGTCGAGAAGTTCCATTTTTTTCATAAAGTCTAGGAATTCTGCCTTGTCAAACCACTCGCAGGGTTTTAAGTCCACATGTTCAGCCTGTTGAAGTGCAGCCTGATAGCGTTCTATTTGTTTTGGCGCGAAATCTTCACGGTTACGGCAATAAGCAAGATGGATTGAGCCCAATAACGATTCTAATGGATGCGCTATCATCAGCTTTTGTTCATACAAGCGAGTGGGCCTTTTTAGATTGGACGAAAAGGTCGGAGTATATTCGGGATCGAAAATTTTCTCAAGTGTTTGTAAGTCTTTTTCTATTTCAAATTCAGGAACTTCATGATAAAAGTCAAATAAAGCTGCCACATTTGCGGTGAAATAGGACTCGATCGTCCTTCCAAATGCTGCCAACCTACTGTAACCCAATTCACGAAATTTAACATAAACCCAGTTCATAATGATTACCTCATAAAAATAAAATGGGGGTAGCCGGACATCCGAAGCTCGCATCAGCGTGCGAGGATGGACAGAAGTCCTCAGACTTCTGGATTTTCAAATCCGTAACCAGCTAAACCGTAGTATTTATGAAAATGAATGGGGGTAGCCGGATTTGAACCGGCGACGTCACCGGCTTCAGCGGTCTAAACTGCGCTTATTAGGCGCATGTGTTCTCCCGGGCTGAACTATACCCCCGTTGACAAGGTCACTTTCAAGGAGTCGATTTAAAATGCTTTCGGTTTTTGAACCACTGGACAGCCATGGACGTGGAGTATTTAAGACGATTATTTTTATTCAACTGTATGGACGAATATCTTGCTGAATTAATTGGAATCATCATCGGTGATGGTAATCTGAGCAATACTCAGAATCACTATCGGATAGGTTTTGTTGGCGATCCAAAGAAAGACAAGGAGTATTTTGAACATATACAACTGTTAATCAGGAAAGTTTGGAATAAATAGTCAAGGATATTCGTTGGAGGTCGAGGGATTCGGATAGTGGTGAATTCAAAACCGATATTTTTGGAATTGTCTCAAAAGTATGGTCTTCCTGTGGGTGAAGGAAAGTGCGGGAAAGTTGTCATTCCCCTGATTATTTTTGATGACTGGAATTTTGCGCGTCATACTGTTCGAGGGATTGTTGATACTGATGGTTCGATATTTACGGCAAACAAAAGAGGGAGTCCGCAATATCCCTCGATTGAAATTACTACGTGTAGCATTAAACTGGCAAGACAGTTGAAATTGATTCTTGAGAACAATGGATTTCACGTTGCGAATGTTTGGTGCGACCCTCCGGGAAAACTGAGCACATTGCCCTGCTACAAAGTTCCATTGAACGGATACAAAAATGTCGAGAAATGGATGAGCGAGATTGGATTCTCGAATCCCTCAAAAAAGAAAAAAGCCAATTCCATTCTTGATGCTCGAAAGATTTCTTGATATTCTATTCTGGCAAACTTTTTTAAACATGGTTGCGTTGCGTCTTGTTATGGACGTGCTTTTCTTCATCCTGGCATTCTTGGCGGAAGTTATAGGGACTGTTGTGGGTTTTGGTTCTTCTACTCTTTTGATGCCTCTGGCGTTGTTTTTCTTTGATTTTAAGTCTGCGTTGGTTCTTGTCGCTGTTTTTCACCTGTTTGGAAATATTGGCAGAATAATTTTTTTCAGTCACTGGTTGGATAAGAGACTGCTGTTGGTTTTTGGCTTGCCGAGCGTTGCGCTGGCTGTTATTGGCGCATTGTTGGTGAATTACACGCCGCAGGAAGTTTTGAAATTGATTTTAGGTCTCTTTTTGCTGTCATTTTCTTTTATCTCGCTGTTAATGCCAAGTCTCTCAATTAAGCAGTCAGTGGAAAATTCTCTTTTAGGGGGCGGTCTGTCTGGTTTTCTGGCAGGGCTTATAGGTACAGGTGGCGCGTTAAGAGGAGCGTTTCTAACCTCTTTTAAATTGAAAAAAGATGTGTATATCGCGACTGCTGCGGGAATAGCGTTTGCAGTGGATTTGACACGGATTCCGATTTATGTTGGAAGCGGTTTTCTCAATTCAGGGCTTTATTGGTCTTTGCCTTTGCTTTTTATCATAGCAATAATAGGTTCGTATGTTGGAAAATTGCTTGTTGATAAACTGCCGCAGGATTCGTTTAGGCGGGTGGTTCTTGCTGCGATCGGCTTGGTCGCTTTGAAGTTCATATACGATGGAGTTTTATTCCTTTCAATGAATTAAATCTGCATCGCTAGATTGAACTTTGCTATATCCATTGTTAGATCAAGTATTCTTCTAAGGTGCTGCAAGGCGACTATGTCTTGTTTGCTCGTGACGTTAAGTGATTCTGTTTTGCTTCTAAGCGCGTCTCTTTTGGTTCGAAGGTCGTTCGCTTTTTTAGGTGAAAATGAGTAGAAGAGTTCGTAGTAGTCTCGAAGGAAGCGCGCGGTTTTCTCGCATAGTTCGGTTGTTTTTGCCCCCAGTCTTATCACATCATAATAGAAGCGTGAATACGCATCGCCCAGTTCTTCTAATAGAGTTAGTAGTGTGTGTAAGTGTAGCGCGTGTTGTATGCTTGTTCCTGCTCTTTTGTTGAGCTGGCGCATGCAGTACGCGCAAAGTGTGTTGATTGTGATGTCTCGCGTGCGAAGAATCTTGAGTTGCTCTTCGTTTTTTTCTTTGTAAGCTTGCGCGCCTTCTTCTGCGACGCTGAGTAAAAGCAATAATATCCTGCGAAGGAGCGCGTCGAAATCTTCGGATGTTCCCTGCGCGAGTTCCTTGACCGTGCAGGTGTTCTTGGTCTGTTCGATGACGTGGAATCCTATGAGGTCGCGTGTTCCGGTTAGAAGCGCTTGTAGTTGTTCAGTAGTGTGGTATGTGAATATAATCTCTTGTTCTCCTCGAGTATAAAGGTTATTTAGTATGCCAAAAGTCATTCCTCTGCTGTAGCAGTCAAGGTCGAAGCGCAGCGGCTCTTGTTTGCTCATTCGAAGTGGAGGCGATACAAGAAGAGTGTAGCCGTTCTGTTCGACTTCTATCTCATCGCCTGCGGCAAGTTTTGCCTGCTTGACCCAAGACGATGGCAAACTCATCGTGAGCGTTCCTTTTCCCTGTTTGATTATTTTTCTTCGAGCCATACGACAAAGAACACGTTCTGAGTATAAAAATATTCCTGAATATATTCTATTGGGAAAAAGAATATACCTATCTTCAATTTAGCGCTTCTTGAGGTGAGTGATATGAGCATTGACACAGTGGTTTTTGACATCGGCGGTGTCCTTGTGACGGGGGCATCGATAGGAAGTATGCTTAATGGGGCAGGCATACAGTATGGAGAGAACGAGCGCAGATATTGGCTTCAGGTGAAGGTAGGCGAGATAACTGAAGATGAATTTTTCAGGGCTCTGCTCAAAGATGAGTCGTTGGTGGAAACTGCAAAGAATGATTTGCGAAAATATATTCAGAGCGCGGCTAAAGGTCCTGCTTACGAGCTCGCGTGTAAAGTTCAAGAGCGTGGAATGCACCGCGGTATAATCAGCAATCACGTGGCGCCTTGGGCGTACGGTTCTCTTAAAGCGGTAGGCGTGGACAAAGTGTTCGAAGGGTTCCCAATCCTCATTTCTGATGAGGTGGGCCTTGCAAAGCCTGACAGGAGGATCTACGAGCTTGCTCTTGAGCGCCTCAAAAAACCAGCAGAAAACTGTGTCTTCATCGATGATAAGCAGCGAAACGTCGATTCTGCAAGAGAAGTCGGGATGAAAGCGGTTCTTTGCAAAGATAAAGAGACGGTTTACAAAGAGTTACGAGCGCTTGGCTTGGAGGTTTAAAATGATTGAAACAATAATCTTTGACATTGGTGGAGTTTTGCTTGGCGCAGGGCATCGTGATAAGATAAAAAAAGATCCTGCGTTTAGGGAGAATGAGCGTCTTGCTTGGAAGGAATTCAAGGTCGGCAGGTGTTCAGAATTCGAATACTGGCAAAAGGTCGTTCAAGGCACTGGTTGCGAAGACCAAGCTGAGCGGATGATGTTGGAAACAAGAACGCTTTTTCAAAATCCAAATAAGGGTCCGGCTTACGAGACTGCATTTAAAGTTAAAGCCGCAGGATATGATCTTGCCATCATTAGCGACCACGTGGCTATTTGGGCAAGGCCTGCGCTTGCAGCATTAGGATTGGACAAATTATTCGAGCCTATTGTCATAAGCGAGGAAGTTCGTATGAAAAAGCCTGACAGGGAGATTTTCGAATACACTCTTGGTTTGGTCAAAAGACCTGCTGAGCGTTGCTTATTCATCGATGATATGGACGTCAATCTGAAGACCGCAAGAGAGCTTGGAATGTACACGATACTCTGCAAAGAGAAAGAACAGGTTGAAAAAGAACTAAAAGAGTTAAACGTCCTTATTTCATTTTGAGTCCAATACCCCGCAGCTTGCTGCGGTTGGACGTTCCCAAAATGAAAGACAGAAATTGCCGATCCCGCAGGAGAAAACTCGCGTAATACCCCGGAGCTCTACTCCGAGGGATAGCGAGTCCAAGAAAACGCTTTGCGTTTTCTGGGCCCAGAAACTGCAAAGGCAGTTTCTTGGTTTCAGGCAATTTCTTTATTTGACCACTTCGAGCTGTCCGAACTTTCCGGTGCTGAGTTGTTTTTCTCCTTTGAATTCTGAGACCCAGCCGTTGATGATGTGGACTTTATCGCCTTGTTTTACAAGGTCGCACTGCTCGTTCCAAAGGCTTAGCGTTATTTCACCGCTGGCGTCTTTGGCTTTGGCGTTCGCGACTTTTCCTGATTTGCCGAACTTATCGAAAGTGCGCGGCTCTTGCAATTCTGCTATTTCTACGATGATATCTATTTTTCCTTGTCCTGCTTGCAAATCTTTTATTTCCATTTTTCCACCTCAGGCTTTTTTCCCGTACAGTGATTGTGCGAGTACATTGTTAAGCTCGCTTATTTTTACGCGTTTCTGAGCTCCGGTATCGCGTTCACGTAATGTCACATCGTTGTTTGTTAGCGAGTCGAAGTCTATTGTGATGCAGAACGGAACTCCTATTTCATCAAGTCGCGCGTATCGTTTTCCGATGCTTCCGCTCTGATCGTATGTTACTTCAAATGATTCCCGTAGTGATTCATACACTTCTTCTGCTTTTTTAACAAGCTCTGGCTTGTTTGAGAGAAGCGGGAATACTCCTGCGTGCAATGGCGCAAGCGCTGGCGCAAGCGAGAGCCAGGTTCGTTCTTTATCCTTATCATCGTGATACGCAAGTTCGAGTGCGGCATAAAATGTTCTATCTAGTCCTATTGATATTTCCCATATGTGCGGGATGAATCGTCTGCCGTCTTCCATTACAAAAGATAGGTCTTTCTTGCTTCCTTCTTGGTGTCCTTTCAAATCGTAGTCTGTTCTATAGTTGTTTGCTGCGAGTTCTACCCAGCCAAGTGATGTTTGTATTTCAAAGTCCCATCCTTCTTTTGCGTAGAATGCTCTTTCAGTGTCATCGAGTTGTCTGAATCGCATTTTTGAGACGGGGATTCCGAAGCGCTCGAACAATTGTTGCGTGCGTGCTAGGTAATATGCGATTAGTTTGCCTGAGACTATTTTTGCGCTTGCTAGTTTTTCAGCAGTCATTGGTTCAACTGTTGTTTTATTCGCCAGCTGTACGTGTATTTTGTAGTTTTTGACTTCAGCCCATCTGGCTATTTCATCTATTTTGCTGGGGTCGAAGAATACTTCTGATTCTATTTGGCTGAATTCGACCTGTCGAAGGAGTGTTTGACGCGGCGATATTTCGTTTCTGAATACTTTTCCGTACTGTGAGACTCCTTTTGGCAGTTTGACTCTCATTGTTTTGACCATTCGCGCCCAGTCTGCGAATATGCTCTGGCAGGTTTCAGGTCTAAGATAGCAGGAGGCTTTGGCTGATACTCCAACGTCGGCTTTTACCATCATGTTGAATTGTCGAACGTCTGAAAGTTCGCCTTTGCAGTTAGGGCAAGTTAGTTTGTGTTTGCGTAAGGCAGCAGTGAGTTCAGCTGCAGGCATCGCTTCGCGGTATTGTTCTTTTGTTTTTTCTTCTAATAATTTGTCGGCTCTGTGTATCACATTGCACTTTTTGCATTGTGTTACTGGATCGTTGAAATTAGTCAAGTGTCCGCTTGCTTTGAACACGTCTTCTGGCATGATTAGCGCGCCGTCTATTTCAAGGAAGTCTTCTTTTTGGACTAGGTGTTTTCGCCAAGTCTCTACAATCTTGCGTCTGATGGCAGAGCCGTATGGTCCATAATCGTACATTCCTGCTGGCGCGTTTGCGTATATTTCGCTTGCAGGGTAGAATAGTGACCTTCGTACTGCTAGATTGACTACTTCTTCGTATGTTGCCATTGGTTTGACCTATTGGAGTTGGTTTAAAAAGGTTTTGGGGTTTTCAGAATAATGTTTCATTTTAGGAATGTTTCTGAACTGGTTGGTAAGAGTTCTGTTGTTTTCTGCGAAGAGTCCTTTAAGGGTCGCGCGAGCGTTTTCTCTGCCCGATTGGGCGAGGTGAAATGATGTACAAGAATGTTAAGATGTTTGCATGTTTGTCCGAGATTGTGAAAGAAGTTGATGGCAAAAGGATTGCAGTGCAGGATTTGTACGTGCTTGATGGAAAACTGATGGCGCAGTTGGCGTTCAGAGGTGTCGAAATTAATGGCAATTATGAGCAGGTAAAAGATGCGTATCGCAAGAGCAGGTTATATTTTAACGTCTGACACTAAACAGTGCAAAAATCACTTGAATCCGAAGAAAGTGGTGAAGAAAGTAAAAGATTGCGCACAGTTGTGTTGAAAACCGGTTGGCTCAACACCAATTTCTGTGGTATTGAGCTTTGCATGGTAAGCTGGAATGTGTTGGTGGTTAAATGCTTGCTTGAAGTTTTCTGTATTTGTGAGCTTTAGCGTTGTTTGGTGATCCTTTTGTTGAGAGTGTCTTTGAGTTTGTGGATTGCTTCGTGAATAGCTTGTTTGTTTCGGTCAAGGTATTCTGGATTAATCATGACGCCTCGGTATGCGATGTCGTTTCTCATCTCTCGAAGTTGATCCAAGAGCATGACTTCTGCGGTGTTAAATTCAGGATAGAATTTGGCAAGGTATCCTATGAGTAGTTCATGGCTGGTGGTTTTCCATCCATCAACGCTCATGATTCCCGTGATGAGTTCTTTGACGATTTCGTAGAGCTCTTCTGCTACAAGGGTCGTAAATACGGGCAATGGCATTAATGGAATGCGTTGTTCTCGAAGAGCGATCATTTTAAGGAGCGCTTTGGCTTTTTCAGTGTCAGATCGTTGTTTGCTAACTTTTTCCGAATGTTCATTCCATGGTTCCAATTCATACCACCTTCAAATACCCGTATACCACAGTTCCGTTTGCGAGATTGTTAAGCAGCTCTGGACTGATTGTCGTCAGGTCTGGCTCAAATAAGAGATTAATCTTTCGGATCAAAGTCTTTTCGAACTTGTTCAAATCAAGCTTTATTCGCTTTGCTTGCACGAACAAATCAATATCGCTTTCCTCGGTGTCTTCTCCCCTGGAAGCGCTTCCAAAGAGCACAATACAAGATGGGTAGGTCGCTTTCTCGATTGTGCTTAGAACGCCGGTCTGATAGAGCCTTAAAACCATGTTCTGAGCTTTAAGGAGCTTGAAGAGCGGGCTCTCCTTCGCAGCCCGAAAAGAAGGATACAAGCCGGTCTTGTCTTTGATGAGAAGTCCTTCCGCGAGCAAAGCCTTAATATGGAGGCGAACGGAAGGCACCGAGAGCTTCATGTTTCTCGAAAGCTCGCGGATCAAGAAGGCTTTACGTGGAGAATCAAAGAACTGTTGCAAAACCCGGTATTTGGAATATTTTTGTATCATTTGAGATATAAGTATCTCATCTGATATATAAATGTAGCGGTCTCGACGATAAACCCAGAAATCACCTGTCCAATAAATAATAAAGAAATTGCCTGAAACCAAGAAACTGCCTTTGCAGTTTCTGGGCCCAGAAAACGCTATGCGTTTTCTTGGACTCGCTATCCCTCGGAGTAGAGCTCCGGGGTATTACGCGAGTTTTCTCCTGTGGGATCGGCAATTTCTGTCTTTCACTTTGGGTTGAGCTTTCGAAGCAGAGCTTCAGTGTATTGAACCCAAAGATGAAATCAAAACACAATTCAAAAGAGCAAACCCAAGACCCATCGAAAAGGCGAAGTTTTTTAACCAGTTTCTCTTTTAAAACAATAGAACATCGCCGTAACTCAACTAGTCCCCTTTCGTTTCCTATTTATACTGGCAGGAACCATTATTTTTACGCTGGCGATTTGGAAATTTTTATTCAAGACTATTATTGAAAGGTATAGCAGGCTCAGATGGTTGCGCCCGTTACTCGCAGCAACACTCATACTTCTGGCCATAATAGTGTTCATAACGCTGATTAAATTACTGGACTTCAAAATTCTTTCTGGACCGCTGATTAGTCCAGGTGGAGAAATTATCGGATAATTTTGATTGTCAATCCAAACCTTTGAAAAACCCTAATTTTTGGGACTATTCGAAAAGAACCTATTTTCAGAGGATTGTAAGTTCAGAACAATGTTCGTACTCGCATCACTCGTGGTTTTGTTTTCTTTTGCAAAGCTGAGAGTTTAGCGTTACCTGTCTTTACTTCTATGAGCTTACTTTCTATAACACGACCGGTAAAATCTCTTCGTCTGGCTCTTAAATCGCTACCTCTGCCTGTTCTTTCAGTCTCATAACCTTGTAAAGCGAGTTGCATTTTAGCAACTTCTTCACCTTCTCTACCGCGTCTTCGATTTTGGGCTAGTACTTCACGCTTGATTTCCTTTGTTGATCTTCGTCTTCCCCACATATCGGTTTTTGCACCGATTCCAAATAATCCGTTATTCATTTTCATTTCCTCTGATTAATCTTCTCTTGAAAAGAATGATCGTTCACTGAATCCAAAGAGCCTAGCGACAAGATTGCGAGGGAACAAACGCACACGAACATTGTACCTTCGCACAATCTCATTGTAATATTTGCGTTCGTTCATCACGGCAGACTCCGTTTTTCCAATGCTCTTTTGAATATCCCTGAAATTCTTATCAGCTTTCAATTTGGGATAGTTCTCCTGAAGTGCGATAATCTTTGAAAGCGCTGATTCCAGTTGATTCGCGGTCTTAATCTTCTCACGTTCATTTGCACTTGTTGCCCACCGAGATCTCAACTCAGTAACTGCCTTGAAGGTGCCACTCTCATGTGCAGCATACCCCTTGACCACACTCAACAACGCCGGAATAGAGTCATATTTCCTTTGAAGAACTGCATCCAAATTAGATGCGATCTTATCAACCTTGGTATCAAACCAAGTAAGCTCATTATATGTCCGGTAGATGTACCACAAAACAAAAATAACAATTACTACAGAAATTCCGATGCCTAAAATCAAATTCATTTTTATTCGCCTCCGTTGAACTTTAACGCTTGTTTGTAAAATTCCTCATCTTTGTCCATTCTTTGAGGAACAATCTTGACTTTGAAAAATCTAATCATGCCTTTGATGGCCTCTTCTTTTGTCTTGAGACCATTCACTACCTTGTAAACCTCAACAATCTTATCTTCCATTTCCGATAAATCAATTTGAATTTTTACCATTATATCACCATATAACAAGGTAATATAAGGCATTATATAAATCTTTCGCTTTTAGAACTCCAGTCGAGAAACTTTCTACTTGACCTTTTCGAACTGATTAAGAAGTCAGAACTTCTTGCACAATCCTAAAACAGGGGTTCATTCCATGTTTTACGCGCAAAAATAACCAGCCAACGCCAAATCGTTGCTATGACTGATTAAAGCATCATTCGAGCAATGATCGGCGCACACGTGCAAAATCTAGAACTGCTTTCTTTGTTAGTCTCATTCAGTGATTACTTAGCAACATATTAGAAAAAGTCCGGCCGGGTTTTGCCGGCCGGTTGGTGTGGTAGAGGTTAGTCGATTCTAGAAGGAGTGTTAGGCGCTGACGTATCCTTTCCAAAAGCCGGCTTCTGCTCCGTCAAGGTCTTCTTCTTCTTCGAAGTAATCTATGGCTCCTGGTCTTTCCGCTTCGTCGTAGTAGTCCATTTTAGTGCCTCCTCAGGTTGAGTCCTGTTGGTTTCATGAGTGTTTCTCGGGTCACGAGCCTGATTTGCTCGAAAAATAATGCTTGGATGGTTTTTGTTTCCATTGGGTCACCTCTTTTTCGTCTGATACTCTTATTCGCTGTTTCCTTTTTATACTCCATTAAGGAGAATGTCCAGTGTCCAGTGGGCGTTTATCGTCGATAACCAATTCAAAGAAGCAGGCACAGTGAAAAGTGCGTTTCAAGTCCCTCATACAGCTCTTTCACTGTCTTTTTGAGTATCGGATGCGTTAATTCAGGGCATAAATCAAGAAGTGGTTTTAGCACGAATTCTCGATCGTGCAGTCTTGGATGAGGTATTGCAAGGTCTGGCTCATTAAGTACGGTATTGCCGTAAAACAAAATGTCAATATCTATCGTTCTAGGACCGTTCCTTATTATCCGTTCGCGTCCTAGCTGTTTCTCTAGTTCTTGGCAGGCGTTCAAGAGTTCGCGCGGCTCAAGTTCTGTTATTCCTTCAAGCGCGGCGTTTAGAAATTTTCCTTGCTCTAAATACCCGACAGGTTCTGTTTCGTAGATTGACGAGAGGCGCGCATTTGAGAGGTGTGTTCCAAGGAGTGTGACCACGTTCTCCAGCGTGCGCGCTCTATCACCAAGGTTTGATCCTAATCCGAGATAAATTAGCGTCATCGTTCGACGTATACCGCCGCGTGCTGTGCTGCCCGCGCGAGCGCTCCTCTTTTCTTGATGAGCACGCTTGCTTTCTGTGTAGGATAATTTTCGCGAAGGTGTGTCGCGATTTTGTGGGCGAGCGATTCTACTGTGTTGAAAGTTCGCGAGCCGATTGTACGTACATCTCTGCAAACATTGCGGTAGTCTATAGTGTCTTCTATCCTGTCGCTTTCTCCGCTTTTGTGCAGGTCTGCGATGAGTTCGATATCTACGAAGAGCGCTTGTGGTTCTTTGCGTTCGTCTTCAGTCACGCCAAGATGAGTGTAAAGGACTAATTCGTGGATTATTATTTTGTCTGTCATTTTGTGTGCCTGAAACTCACCGTGTAGCATTCGTTGTTTGGACCTAAGCGCGCGTGGTAGGGCCTGAAAGTTTTTTCGAAATTGTCGCGCGGCGCGCGCATTAGTATGATGCTGCCTGGAGGATTTTCTATTGAAGTTCCGTTTGCAAGGTCGCGTTGTTTGCCGACAATGAAATTGCGTTCGCCGCTGAGTACATATACTGCAATTAAGTTTCTATACTTGCTTTCATCAAGGTGGCTTCCGAGCCCTGCGCTCTCTTGCGGATAATAATGCGCGCTGTATTCGAGAGTGGACGCGCTGTTAAATAACGCTGGTTCAGATAGCGCGTAGTAAAGACTCTGGTGTGCGTTCGCAAGTTCTTTTATTAGGCTTAAAGATGAAGGTAATTGTTCAAGCGGTAATTTTTCGCTGCTAAAACGTGAGAAGTCCTGCACAGTGCTGTTGTAGAATGGTTCTGCTTTTACAAACGGACCTGTCTTGAGTTGTTCGAGGAGCGCGAGCCGGAAATCTTCATCAAGAAAATCAGTTATTGATACTGCTCCGATGCGCTCAAAGTCGTATAGCTCGCTCGCGATGGATTCTACGTCCGCCTCTTTTTTGAACACCATACTACGACTCTATCCGCGCAGGATTAAATAATTCCTTGTCTTTTTAATTCCTTTAAGAATATTCTAGGAGGAATTATTATATACTAGTTATTATTCCCATATGATATGTTATTCGACCTATCGCTCGTGAAATCGTTGAGAAAACAGTTGGGCTTGACTCAGAACAAGTTCGCAAAGCAGGCAGGGGTTAGCCAGAGCCTTATCGCGAAGATAGAGTCAGGCAGGCTTGATCCTAGCTACAGCGTTGTGAAAAAGCTTGAGGAGACTGTTAATCGTCTTTCAGCTTCTAATGAGCTTACGGCAAAGGAAATAATGACGAAGAAAGTGCTCAGCGTTTCTGCAAGCGCGTCTGTGAAATCTATCATTGAGTTGCTTCAAAAGCATCAGGTGTCTCAATTGCCGGTCATTGAGGACGGCAGGGTTATAGGTCTTATTTCAGAGGGCTGTCTGCTTGAGAAGGAAGGGAAAACAGCAAGTGACGTTATGACTCTTCCTCCTCCGATTGTTCACGAATCGACAAGAAAGAGCGTGCTTGTAGCTCTGCTTCGCCAATACCCGCTCATCCTTATCTCTAAGGGTTCTGACGTTGTTGGCGTTGTGACCAAGGCAGACCTTCTTAGGATTTTGTGACGTACAAAAAGAATTCTGATTAGAACTAATCAGTATTCATCCAAACTCTTGTGCTTTCCCGTAACGATTGTTGTCGTTCCGTCTTTGCCGCCTATTACTTTTTTGGTTTCGACGAATCCGCCTGCGGATAGTTCTTCTACTCTACGTTGGAATGTTTTGTATGTTCCTCCGCCGCCTCCTTCTTGGTATTGTTTGAACAAATCTCCGATTTTTCCGCCTTGCACTTTTACGATTTCAAGTATTGATTTGGCGTCCGGACTAAGTAGTTCTTCTGGTTTGATGCTGAATTCACCCAGTTTAGTTAAGGCGCGTTCTGCGTGCGCTAGAGTGATTTTCTTGCTTACTTGTTCGTCTGCGCATAGGCCCGCTTCGCGAAGCAGGTAAAGTCCTGTTCTGATGTCTGCTTTTGAGGATGCTTTTTCAAGCAATAGTGCGAACGCGTCGTCTTCGAATGTTCCTGAATGGAACGCGTATTCTGCTCTTTGGCGAAGGATTCCTTCTATTTCTTCAGAGGTGTACGGCTTGAAATCTATTCTTTCCGGCAGAAGCCTTGAACGTATGCGTTCATCGACGGTGAGGTACCATTGTGGGTGGTTCGTTATCATCAATATTGTTTTTTTGAAGATGTCTGAAAATATTGAGTAGAGAAAATCGACGTCTTCTACTTTGTCTATTTCGTCGAATGCGAATACTGCTGATTTTTTGTTTACGATGTTTTGTATTATTTTGAACAGGTCTTCTGTGTTTTTGTTTTGTGTGAACTTATAGCCCAGCTGGTCGCATAGTTCTATGAATATTTTGTACGTTGTGTTTTTCTGCCAGCAGTTGACGTATAGGACTTGAACGTCTGGCGCGTTGACATCTGGGTTTTCTTCAAGCTCTTTTAAAACTAAGCGTACAGCTGCGGTTTTTCCGATGCCTGGAGCGCCTGAGATTATGCAATTGCGGCCGTTTCTTCCCTGCAAAAGCGGCTTTATGCAGTTGGCGATGCCGTGGTGCTGCGCTTCGCGGTAAGTCAGATTCTTTGGCAGCCATTCTGTGTCAAGAGCGTCTTCATTCTTGAACAAAGAGGAGCCGTGCAGGTCGCGGGTTGTGAAGTCTGACATATACTAATACTGCCTCCCGCTAATCGTGAAAAGTATGCTTGCTGTCGATTTTTGAAGCTTTCCACCTTTTTTGAGCATGGAGATTTTGCTAAAGGTTTTGTTTAATAAGTTTGTGGTGGCAGAAACGTTTTTATTCTGACCTCAGTCGGATGGCTTTTATGGACGAAAAATTGCGCGGTTTGGAGCGAAAAGCGACAGAGGTGGATACTGCAGAATTATGGAATATGTACGCGAATGCCGCTCTAAGGGCTGCAAACCAAGAAGAGATTCGTTATGGAACTATTCGCGCCGCGCACTCCCAAGGAAGCTATTTTGATATCTTGCCCCAGTGTTTGGAGGTTCTTCAAGGAGAGTCGGGAAAAGCAAAGGAATATTTATTGTGTCGAGGATATGGAAGAAAAGAGCTCGGGCCGTTTGTTGTTTGGAGAAGAGATGTGCCCTTGTTTATTCAGGCATTGGGAAATTTTCCTGGACGGGTTAATGCTGCTGATTTTGGAAAAAATGATTCAAGAAGTCACTTCACTGAGAATATGCTCGTGGGAACTGGCGTAGGCGATAACGAATACGCCAATTCTGTTTTTATTTTAGGTGCCGCAATGCGCGTGAATAAGCAAGTGGCATTATCAGACCCGGTGACTCAGGTGAAGTGGGGAACGTATGGGAAAGCATACGCCGTCACATCCGGACAGAAGCTCAAGCTGATACGATTCAAGTCTCCGTTGAAAATAGAGAAAATTGTGGTGTTACCGCAATCAATGGAACATCAGTTAGATGAGACTTTTAAAATTCTGTTCCAGCACAGCAGATACTCCCTTCCCTACATCGACAGGTCAGCGTAACCGCATACCGCATAATCTGCAGTAGTTATCATAGTGCGAGACTTGCATTCTGCATCGTGGGCAAAGTGAGGCTCGTGGTTGATAGTGCGCTTGCTGCACTGGCTTTTTCTTTTCTCGCGGGCTTAATATGAACAGGACTACGAGTTTTGCTATGCCTACAAGAACGAACAAAAGTCCAACCCATGCAAAGAGGCTTATGCTTCCGCCTATCTGTGCGGAAGCTATCGCTACAAAGAGTCCGATGCATAGGTATGCCCACCAGGGAATTGCCGCCATTATTTTCCTCTTTTTTATTGAAACTACTTGCTTTTCGCGCCCATCGTCTTGAATCCGGTGTATTTTTGCAAAACTTTGGGAATGTGTACTGCTCCGTTTTTGTCTTGGAAGTTTTCAAGGATTGCGACGACTGCGCGTGTTGTGGCAACGCATGTGCTGTTCAAAGTGTGGACAAACTCTCGATCTTTGCCTTTCTGGTATCGTATATTTGAACGAACCGATTGGTAGCTTGTGCAGTTTGAGCCTGAGACTACTTCTCTGTATGCGTTTTGAACTGGATACCAAGCTTCGATATCGTACTTTTTAGCCGCGACTATTCCAAGGTCTCCCGTGCAGATATTGACAACCCGAAAATGCAGCCCGAGTGATTCAAAAAACTCGATAGCGTTGCCTATGAGTTCTTCGTGGAATTTCCAGCTTTCTTCTGGCGTGCAAAAGACTATCTGTTCGACTTTGTTGAACTGGTGTACTCTGAATATTCCTTTTTGGTCTTTGCCGTGCGCTCCTGCTTCTTTGCGATAGCAGGGCGAGTATCCGACCATTTTGATTGGCAGGTCTTTCTCATCGAGGACTTCGTCGCGATAAATTGCCGTGAGCGGAGCTTCTGATGTCGCGATTGGGAATAGTTCCTCGCCGTCTATTTTGTAAAGCGAGTCTTCGAAATCGCCAAGTGAGGTCACGCCCTCGTATGCTTCGCGTGATATCATGTGTGGAGGAATAACTTGCGTGTATCCTTTTCCTCTCATCAGTTCAAGGGCGTATTGTGAAAGAGCCATTTCAAGCACGGCTAAATCTCCTTTCAGGAAATACCATCGTGCGCCTGATATCTTGGCCGCTCGTTCAAGGTCTGCCCAGCCGTGTTTTTGCATCAAATCGATGTGAGATAAAGGCGTGAAATCGAAAGTTGGCTTCTTGCCGACACTCTTCACCGTCACGTTTTCCGAGTCGTCTTTGCCGTATGGCACGGTTTCGTGCATTATGTTTGGTATCTTATAGAGTCGTTGTTTGATGTCTTCTGCGAGTTTAGCAAGTTCAAGTTCCGCTTCTGTGATTAGTTTTGGTATTTCTGCAGCTTCCTTTATTAGCGTTGCCGCGTCTTTGCCTGCTTTTTTTGCTGCGTTTATTTCGGCAGAGACTTTATTTCTTCGGGCCCTTGCGTTGTCTATTTTGCCTTTGAGCGCGCGCCATTGGTCGTCAAGTTTTAGCACTGTATCAAGTAGTTCTGTGTACTGCGGTATCCGTCTGCGCTGTAGGTCTTTTCTGACCGCGTCCTGATTTTCTCTTATGAAGTTAATATCAAGCATATTGGGTGTTTGAAACGTGTTGGTTTATAAAACTGACGCGAGCAGGCGAAGAATCCATCCTAGCGGGCGTTTGTAAAATGGAAGGCCGTTCACTGTTGTGCTTGCTGTGGCGTCCACGGTGTGCGCATCTCCTTTGGTTGATTCGTAATTTAATGATATGTCGAATGTCGGCTTGGCTTGATAAAGGTCTTTTGAGTTTATTGTGAAGCTTACGTGCTGTTCTGATAGTAGGTCTCCGAGCGGTATTGTTGATACTATTCCTGCGCCTTTGATGTTTACTATCAGGTTTTTTGGCACGGATATGCTTTCGCGGTTGATGGTGAATCCGATTTCGAACGTGTCTTCATACTGTACAGTTTCTGGAGCTTGGATGTCTTTTATCGTGACTCGCGGCTGGTCGTTCTTGACAAGGGTTAGCGTGGCTGTTTTGTAAATTGTTGGCGTGCTTACATTGATGATAACTGGGTGGAACCCTGGTTCTTGCGCGATTACTGGAAAGTTCACGGTTTGGCTTGTTGCCGCGGGAAGTTCATATGTTGAGCAGGTTTTGTAGCAAACAGTCGCACTTGTTGGCTTTGCTTGCCTGTTTTGTAGCAGACAGCTTACTTGTCCTTCATCGTTCCAGATGCTGTCTTGTTCGAGCCTGCAGGCAAGTTCGAATGGTTCTGGCTTTTGATATTGCGAGATTGATGTTTGGATGTCTGTTTGGGCGAATACTATGTCCCATTGTCCGATAAAGAATGAGCTTTCGACTGTGTCGTTTCGTATTGTCGCTATGTGCAGGGGTATTTCGTATTGGAATTTTGGATTTAGGCTATCGCGCACTTTGACTGTCCAGAATGCGTATCCTTTGGCTCTGGGAGGAACAATTATTGTCTGTGTTTCATCGGAGGTGATTTCCATATCTGTGACGCGTGATAGCGTGACGTCCATCGCGACGTAATGGTCTGCCCTGTTGGCAGCTTCAAGCATTATGCCGTTATGGCTCCCAAATCCTACTCGTGGGCGAAGCGGGCTTGCTTTAAGGCTTAGTTCAAGTGGTGTTGTTCCTTTTGAACTGACTTGTTCCGCGCTGATGTGCAAATCTTCGACTTCTATGTTGACATCGCGCGCTTTCCATTGGTAGACTGTTGTTGGTTCGCGCGGATCGAAACTTTCTTTGAGCTTGATGTGTCCTGGATCGACCCAGCCGTATTCGCCGAATGTGGGATCGAACGGAACCCAGCCTACGCCGGGAAAGTATACTTCTGCCCAGCCGTGCGCTCCCCATCCGGTTGGGAATTGGGGGCTGTTTGTGAATGCTATGCCTGATACGAATTTTGCAGGTATGCCTATTGAACGCAGCATCGCGATAAATAGGCTTGTGAGTTCGTCGCAAACTCCTGTTTTGTGTTCGAGCACCCAGCTGGCGTCTTGGCTGACGTCGGCGGTTAGCGTGCTTAGATTGTAGTCTATGTTTCTCTTGACCCACGTGGCAAGTTTGGTGACGACGAGGAAATAGTCGTCTTCTCCTTGTGCTAGTGCGTATGCTTGGCCGATTATGCTAGGGTCATTGCTGTCTATGTGTTGTGTGGGTTCTGTGTACTTTGTAAGTTCGAGTGGCGCTTTTGTTGGGAAGGGTATTTTCGCTCGAACTCTTGGCGCGCTGTTGGCTGTTTCTACAAGAGCTTCGTATTTGAATGGTATTTCTGGCTGCGTTGGTGTACGCCAGGTGTATGTCGCCCTGTCGGTTGTGACGACTGCAAGAGGTTCTGCTTCGAATTTGCGTAGCGCGCTGTATTCTGTGTTGATTGGTATGAATACGACTTCCGCGCTTAGGCTTTCAACGTAAGGATCTGCGCCTTTTGGCACTATTGTTATTGTGCTGCTGACATTGAGCTGTGTTTGCACGGTCTGCGCTTTGAACCATTCTGTTGGCTGCGCAAAAACGGCTGTTGAAATAATCAGCAATAGAAGTAATGTTCTCATCCTATCACCGTTCCGATGAATGGTTTTCCGGCCAATGCTTTTTCTATCTCTGACAGGCGTTCTCCGTTGATGCAAAGTACCCTGAGGTTGTGTTTTTGCGCTGATTTGGACGCGATTGGATCGAACGGTGCGTGAAGGCCTGAACTCCATTTTGAGGATATCATCGAGCGGTAATCAGCCCAGGATATGCATTTGAGTGGTTCTGCTCCTGGTTCTTTTGGGTCTTTTGTGTAAACGTAATCTACGTTTGTCAAATTGATTATCGTGTCGCTTTTGTATTTGAGCGCGAATAGTACTGCGTCGTAATCAGTGCTGCATCCTGGTTCCCATCCGCCTGCGACAAGGACTTTTTTGAACGAACTTGTTTTGGGTTGTTGTTGCACTTGCGGAGCGTTGAATATGTGCCGAAGAAGTTCTGCGTTGAGAAGTGTCGCTTGTATGCCGATATAATCGAGCGAGTCTCCTTTGACTCCGAATGTTTTCGCTGCAGCCATGTATGTGCGCGCGTTGATTCCGCCTCCGCAGATGAGTATGAATCGCAATGGAGAGTTTGTTACGAATGTTTTTAGTCGTTCAAGAAATGGAGTGTTGATTGTGCCGGGATTGATGATGCTTCCGCCGACCGATATCACCACTGTTTTTGACATCATAATGATTGAGCTTGGATGATTTATAAATGTTATTAGCCAAGTGCGCGACGAAACATACTGGTAATGAACGTTAGTGTTTGGCATAACGTTTTTATAGGGTGTAATGAACAAGAGAATGTGGCAGTCGATAGTTCTTCCACGCATTGATATGAAAAAAATACCGGTTACAATTATTACAGGGGCGCTTGGTTCTGGGAAGACTACGCTTGTGAATCACATTCTTACTTCCGAGCACGGGTCAAGGATAGGTGTTGTTGTGAACGAGTTTGGAGAGCTTGGAATCGATGGGGACCTTATACTTGCTAGCAAGGAGAAGCTTATCGAGCTTCCGAATGGGTGCATTTGTTGTGAGGTTCGTGAGGATTTGATTGGCGCGTTGGGGGAAATTTCGAAGAAGGATGTTGATGCTATTCTAATTGAGACTTCAGGTCTTGCTGAGGTTGTTCCTGCTGCTGTCACTCTTGAACTCCCTCAGCTTTCAGAAAAGCTTGTGCTTGATGGCATAGTGTGTGTTGTAGACACGATTAATTTTGATGAGAATTTGGCGCGAAACAAGACTGCTCTTGAGCAAATTCAGGCGTCTGATTTGCTGGTTTTGAGCAAAGTCGATATTGTTGATAAGAAAAAACTTGAAACTATCAAAAGTAATATTTCCAAGCTTTCAAAAGCGGGCGTTATTGAAGCTGTTAAGGGAAAAGTTGAAGTTAGCCTATTGCTTGATTTAAGCCATACTAAAAAGTTCAGGGAGTGGAAGCGTTCTGAACATAAGCACGCTCATGATTCTTCCATTGAATCTGCAAGCATTAAGGTGGGTCCGGTTGATTCTGATAAGATTCAGGAGTTTTTTGAAACTATTCCGCGGGGCATCTTCAGGGCGAAGGGTATTGTGTGCGTGAAGGAAAGCGCGCCTAATGCAGGAGATGAGCTTCGTATGGTTTTCCAGAAGGTCGGTAAGCGTTGGGAGATGGAGTTTAGCCGTCCGTTTGAGCCAAAAGAGGAGCGCAAAACTAAGATTGTGTTTATTGGTAATGATTTTGATAAGAACAAGTTGGAATCAGAGTTGCGTAAATGTCAGTAGGGAAGCGATGCGAGCATCCAAACTGATAGGCTAGCCCAGATTATTAGGTTGAGCCAGTGTTTCTTTATTACGCCTATTGGAGTTGATGGAATTTCCTTGATAAGGCTGCTCAGACTCTTTGGGTATTCAATGAATACTAACCCGGTCAGTATTGATGTGAAAAGCAATATTGGAGTTATTATCACCATTGGTATTGCTGGAAGGATTATCCAGCCTAATAACGCAGCTAGCGCAAGATATATTGCTTTTAGTACGCGAGGGTATCGGATTACTTTTGCGCCAAGTTCCTTTCGAAGTTTTGGCATGCTAACGCCGAATGCTATTTTTAGAAGTATCAGCACCGCCGTGATGAGCGTTATTAGCTTGAATGCGTCCATATTATTTATGTGCGCAGAAGTTTATTTAGCGGTTTGGTAGAGGAAGTACGGTTGTACGTAGAGCAGAAGATAACTCTGGCGCAATTGACGAAAAATAAGCGCTACCGCCCGGATTTGAACCGGGAAATCCCTTGCGGGAAACGGGATTAGCAATCCCGCGCAGTACCAGGTTGTGCCACGGTAGCATGATAGAGAAATCCCTCGGCGGATGTTATTTAAATGTTTCGCGGGCAAACATTTATAAATCATCAAAAAGCGCCTTTAAACTACAGCGGGGTAGGGAAGTCTGGAGTTCCCGATGGGCTCATAACCCATAGCTCGGTGGAGTTCAAGGAGGACAACCCTCTTTGGCGCCGAATTCAAATCCACCCCCCGCTATTTTGAGGCCGGGTCGGAACTCCCCGGGCCTCTTTTCTTTTAGCATTTGGCTTTAAAGCAGGCAGGGTCGTGAGTGTTACATCTCGCCAATGTTCATACTTGTTAAGGTGTTTAGGGCTTTGAAACCCTATTGTACCCATCCACTTTTTGAGTTGAGCGTAGCCGTAAAGATAAATTCTATGATGAATGTAATATCCCGCTTTTAATCTCGAATCAGGATAGCGATAGTCGTAATGCCGTGAAACAGTGAAACCAAAAGTCTCAAGAGTTTTCGCGATTTCTTCTAAATACGATTTGCTTTCAGACACTCCGATTATAACCGGATAATAAGGGACTGATTTATGTCGTTTTTTGAAGCATAAACAGAAGTCTGTATCTGCAAGTCCGCGAACATAGTTGATAAGAAAGCGGTTATCATAGTTTATCCAATGCGGAATTGTGAGCTGCGAGTATTTTCGATTCTTTGGCAGTTTAAGCTGCGTAGTTAAATATTCCATCAATGCCTTTGATCGTATTCTTATCCCATATGTGTGCTGGAACATTTGAGGTTGAATGTCGATATTGAAAAGACGCTTCACAAGAGGACAAACAATTTGAGAATAGAGCTCTCGTTCATCAGCAGGATTGCCTTCGATTGTCAAGTAATAATCCGCTTTGCTTTCTCTCATCGCGATATGACCATCTCCCGCCATCAACCCGCAGAAATAAGCGAGATCTTCCGATGGTTCGGTAGGAAAACGCAATTGTTTCAATCGCGCTCGTTTGCTGATAGGAATTGGCTGAAAAGAAGACATAACTAATTAAGAAATAAATCGGTTTAAATGCCTCACGTCCGAATCTGTCCAGTGGCGAAGGGTTTTTATAAGGGTTTCTAAAGCGAAAAGGTATGAAATACCTCGTCCACCTTATTCCGCCGATAGATGTTTCTAGTAGAATTGTTGATTTGCGCGCAGAGCTTGGTTTGATTGAATCTAACGCTCCGCACGTGACTCTGTACGCACTTCGGGCAAAGGAAGAAAACGAGGACGTTATCGTACGCGTTCTTGAATCGATAAGGTTCGAAGCGTTCACCGCTCGGCTCAAAGCCTTTGATAAGTTTGATGAGGACTCTCTTGTTGTTCGTCTGAACAAAGAACAGGGACTGGTTGATTTGCACTATTTGGCAATTGAAAATTTGAAATATTTCATCGACTGGTCTGTTATGAAAAAGTATGAAGGCGCTGATGAAAAAAGACAAGACGTCGCTCGAGTCTATGGCTCGGGTTATGTTGCTCAGTTTTACAATCCGCATATGACAATCGGCCACGGAAAGTGCGAAACGCCAAAAACAAGCGAGCTTGACGGGGTGTGTTTCGATGTGGATTCATTCGCGCTCTCAAAAAAGAAAGAAGGCTTGTGGGGCGTTGTGAAAGCGTTCAGCGCCCGATAGGTCTTTTCCGTCGAAACCTTTAAAAAGGGGCTTCTTGGGCGTTGAGTATATGATTGAGATCAACCTTATACCTCCTGAATACACTGCTGTGGTGTCCGAACGTGCCAGGAAAAGGAAATCCCGGAGGATGAGATACAGCGCTCTATTGCTTACAATGGGCGGGTTGGCGTTCGGAGATGTTACTGATTACAAAAAGGATGACGATGAACTTCTGAGCGCATCAACTCCTGTAGCTGCTGCTCCTGCGCCAGTTAGTGTGAGTGTCCCTTCAATAGCGCCTACCGTATCTGCCCCTCTTGAGGATGAATTCCCTCCTGCAGTGATAACTGATTTGGCAAGAGAGGTCGAGCAAGAGACATGGCAGGGGCACGAGCAGGTTTTTCTGGATTGTTTCAGGACATATCGCGTGCTTGAAACGCATCTCGATAATATGGTATCCTATAACAGGAAGAATCTCGAGTGGTTAAGTGCAGAGGATAAGAAGACGGCAGTTGAGCTTAATGACCCAAAAGAGTATTTCCGATTGCGTGATGATATGTTTCACGAGTTGAGAACAGTTTTACCGCAGGCAATGGATGATCCTGTTTATGCGCACAATCTTATTGAGGAGATAAAAGCGAAATTCCAATCACTCATCGAAGCGTATTCTGGTTTGGGTGCGCTTGAGCTTGTGCCTATTGAAAGAGAAGTTCTCCCTGCCGATTTCAACGAGCGCGTACAACGAGTTGGCGAGCGCGAGCAACAAGTTGAGGAAGCGTATGCGTCGGTTGATAGCATTCAAAGATTGTGCAGGGAAAGCGTTGGCCATTTGATGCGTGTTAAAACTGATTTAGAATCACGGCTTGAAGAGAGAGCGACTGCCAATAGAACGGCGGCAGGTCAACTGCCTCAAGAAACGCAGCTTGAACTGTATGGTCAAAATGATGTTCAGGCATATCGACAGTTACGCGCTGATATCGCTCGAGAGGTTCAGACGATCGCGGATGAGTATGGTGAAAGTGAGGAGTTTAATGTTCAAATTGAAACGCGCCTCAATTCGTTGCTCGAGCGTGTCCAATCGTATGATGGACTTGGTGATGTCGTTGTTTTCACTCAGCAAGTTCCAGCAGTTCAAGTTCCTCCTGCGGTTGATCCTGTGCCAACTCCTGTTGTTGAACGGCATGAAGAGCCTGCTTTGCAGCGTACGTATTCTCCTAGAGTTCAGCGTGAGCTTGCTGATTTGAATAGGCGGTTGGAATACACAGAATCGCAGCACAGCGCGGGTCGTTTGAATGAACGCGCGTACACGAATATGCGTGATTCTCTTAGAGAAAGGATTCGTGTTCTTCAAAACGAGTAAGTAATATAGAGATTAGCTCGGTCGAGAGACATCGGTGTGTAGCTTATGATGTATCTGGTTCATGATGTCTTCGAATGCTTTGTGCAGCGCTTTTGGCAGTTCCCAGTCATCTGAGTTTGTCGACACGAATTGCTGCTTTGTTGGCGTGTCTACGCGTACATGCATTGAGTATTTCTTTCGATTGCCGTCTTGTTGGTATGTTTTGACGTGTACTGTGAGGTTGGTTAGATTGTGCACTGATCGTTTTATCTTGTCGTAGTGCTCTGTTGTTATTTTCGAGACGGATTCTTGGTCTTCTGGTGAGAGCTCTGATACGCCTACGAACTGGATGTGTTCTGGTTTTGTTTTTGGTGTTCCGCCGGACATGTCCTTTGCTGAAGTGGCGGGGTATTTAAAGATTTCTGGAGTACATTTTTTATAGAGGAGGTTGTTGGTTCATCTTATGGAGCTATGCGGTATTGATGAAGCGGGACGTGGCTGTATTGTAGGTCCAATGGTTCTGTGCGCTGCGATGATTGATTCTGAAAAAGAGGAAGAGTTAAGAGCGCTTGGCGTAAAAGACAGCAAGCTTCTTTCTCCTCAGGCAAGGGAGCGTATTTTCAAGGAACTTCCGAAGTATGTGACGTTTCAGATAATCCTAGTTCCTCCTTCTCAAATTGATGAGTATGTTCTTGACGCGGCTGGAAAGAATCTTAACTGGCTTGAGGCTGACAAGGCTGTTGAATTGGTGAACATGATGAGTCCGCAAAAAGCAATCATAGATTGTCCAAGTCCTAACATAAAGGCGTACAGCGAGTATATTCAGGAGCGTTTGCTTCACAAGAAGGTCGAGCTCAAGTGCGAGCATAAGGCTGATTTCAAATATCTTATCGTTGGCGCGGCAAGTATTATTGCGAAAGTCACAAGGGATGCAGAGATTGAGAAGATTAAACAGCATGTTGGTGAGGATTTTGGTTCTGGCTATATGGCTGACCCGCGAACTATTGAGTTTCTGAAAAAGAATTGGAGCAAGCACGCTGAAATATTCAGGAAGTCTTGGACGCCTTATCAAGTGATTTCAGGCAAGAAAAAGCAGAAGAGTTTGGGTGAATTTTGATAAACAAGAAGCCATCTTTGTTTATCTTTATTTTTGATAACCATAATTTTTATATACTCAAGCAATGACTGAGATGTGCATGAAAGAGGTGAATTGAATGGGTTCAAGAGAAGATGCGAAGACGCTTGTGGAATGGTGCCTTAACGAAATTAATGGAGAAAATTGGGCGCATGATGAAGCTAAGGGCGACTATGATTTGCAATCAGGGCTTTCGAATGGCTTGAAAAAGGTTTTGAAAGACATGGTGGCTGAGCAGTGGACTGATGCTTATGCCGAGTTGGCTAATGTGAATGCGATTTCCGCACCTTTGGGTGCAGAGCATGCCGTGCGGCAAGCGATTCTGCGAGTTATGGAGCTTTTACAGCAAGCAAAACGATAATGATTGCTTTATGTGCTAAGTATCAACTCCTGCTGTGATTTTGATAGATTGAAGAAACAGAAGAGTTTGGGCGAGTTTTAATCTTCAATTAGACTGTGGCCGTCTGTTACAAGCGGTTGCACGAGTCTTAAAATCTCGCAGCGCAGCTCCGCTTCGTCATAGGAATTGAGTGGCAGCCGCACAGATTTGTTGAGGAGCCAGATGGCGGTTGGAAGAGTTGTGCTAAAGAATTTCAGGGTTTGCTGCGCGGGGTTTTCGTACCTGATGCTGTAGAGTCCTTGGAATGGTTTGGCGTCGCCGCGGTCGGTTCCGGGAGGGTCTACGTAGTTAAGGAGTTCTAAGCTTATGCGCAGGTTTCCTGTTGGTGAATGTTTGACGCGGTTCATCCAGTGTTCGAAGCAGGTTTTTGTCCGTTCGGGTTGGTTGCAGGTGTAGTTTTCAGATGTGCAAAAGGTTATGTTGCTGGCAAGGCCTGTTTCATCGTCAAGGTAGTAGCTGCCTTCAAGGAGGGTGTGTCCTTGTTCGATGAGTGTCTGCTCGATTGTTTTTGTGAGATGGTTGATGCGTGTTTTCGCGTGAGGGCTCCAGTTTCGCCCGTGGTGGTGTCCTTCGCAGAAGTACGCATCGTGTTTTTTGGCGCGCGTGACGTAGCGAAATTCAGCAATAAGGGGAGTTGCATTGCAGTTGCGGGCGTAGTCAAGGAATGCGAAGTCTATTTCATTGGTGAGTATTCCTTCGATGAAGGCGTTTGCGCGGGTTGTTAAGCCCTCAAATAGTGTTCTCTCAGGTTCGTCTAATGAGGGGTGTTGATTCATAAAAAACTCACTTCGCTTCTATGACTTTTATCACGTGCCATCCGAACTGTGTCTTTACTGGCTTTGATAATTCGCCCGTTTTTAGCGCGAATGCTGCGGTTTCGAATTCTTTGACCATTTGTCCTCTGCTAAACCAGCCAAGGTCTCCTCCTGATTTGGCGGATGGGCACATGCTTTTTTCTTTCGCAACAACGCCGAAGTCTTTTCCGTGTTTGACATCGAAAAGTATGCCTAGTGCTTCTTGTTCTGTTTTAACCAATATATGAGCCGCGTGTACTTTGGTCGTCATGCGCGTGGATTTTGTCATAAGCTTTATATTTCTTTTGAATGATTGCTTGATTTGTGAATGAAATAATCAAGTCATTGGAAGGTATTCTTTTAGACACGAAAGAGAGCCCTCTTCAGTTTGCTCATCCTGATCAGGATCGTCTTATTGCGGCAAGAGCGCTTGAAGGTAAGGGCCTAAGGGCGCTTGCGGTTGTTGGCAGTTATTGGACGATTACTGGAACGTTCATTGAGGAGTCTTGTCCTGAGATTCCTCGCGTGTTGCAGGATGTGTGGGATCGTGAGTTCAAGAAGTATGATCATTTGATGGCTGAGGACTTGATTTTTGAGATAGCTAAGGAAGTTTTGGGCTATGCTCCCAGAGAGGACGAGGTCATTTCAGTAGAAAGGTATGAATCTGTGTATTCGTGCGTTCATTCTATTATTCAGCCTCAGATGATTATGGGACGAATGGATACGAGCTTTAGGCGCGATAGGACTCCTGAGCGTACTATGAGGGGTCTTCTTGAAGGGTATCGTACTATGCGCCAAATAATGTCTTGAAGCGCGGGTTCTAGTGAAAGACAAATGTTTAAAAACGTATAAGTGCATGTACGAAAAGATATGAAAAAAGAGGCGTTTCCATTATTTATCATTCTAGGAATTGCGGGTTTGACGTTCTTGTTTCTTAGCATTCGATTGGAAAGCCCGACAGGTCTTCAGACAGCCGAATCAGCGCAGTCCCAATCATCCCGCAGCACACTTCCTTATACCATTCTTGCCGCCTGCCCAACTAGCATCACTGCCTGCTGCGAAATAACAAGTTCTGGAGCGTACGCCCTTGCAAACAATATCTCTTCAACAACAACCTGCATTCGTGTTGAATCAAATGATGTAGACTTAGACTGCGCAGGATCAACTGTCACATATGACACCTCTGGAACTTCTACAAGCGGGACGCCTAATGTGGGAATAAATATTACGGGCAGGAATAACGTCACTGTGAATAACTGTAACATTCAGGACAGCAACGCATTGGGAGCCAATGGCTATGCTATTTTACTGCGCGGCACTACTAACAGCTCAATTTTTAACAATACTGTTCAGACCAATGGAACAAGCAACAATCACGGAATCCGCTTAGAGTCTTCTGCGAATAATAACACAGTAACTAACAACACTGTCAGAACGCAAGGAAGCACAGGATTTAGCGTTGGCATCATGCTCTTCAGTGCCGTCTCTGGAAATGAGATCGCTCAAAACACCATTTCGACCAATGGAACCAGTGACAACTACGGCATTCGTCTCATTACATCCGCAAATAACAATACGGTCCTAAACAACACCATCCAAACACGAGGAACAGCAGCCAGCAATATCGGCATCCGTCTCGATACTGCCTCTGGAAACATAGTGACTGACAACACCATCCGAACCAACGGAACAAGCAGCAACTTCGGCATCCGCCTCGACACATCCTCAAATAATACTATCATAAACAACACTATTCAGACCAATGGAACAAGCACCAACCACGGAATTAGTTTATCAGTATCATCGAATAACAACACCATAACCAACAATACTATTCAAACACAAGGCACGGGAACAAGCAATGCGGGAATCCTTCTTTCCGCTTCTTCTACGAACACAATTAACCAAAATAACATACGCACAAACGGAGCTAATGGCAACCAAGGCATCGGTTTACTGAGCTTATCGGCCAATAATACTATCACTAACAACACCATCCAAACACAAGGAGTAACAACCCTTAACCATGGAATTGCGCTTGCTGGTTCTTCTGAAAACACGATCGATCAAAATAACATAAACACAAACGGAACAAGCGGTAACAGAGGCATAAGAGTACAAAGCTCTTCGAATAACAACACCATAACCGACAATACTATTCAAACACAAGGCACGGGAACAAGCAATGTAGGAATAGACCTTATCAGCACTGCATCCGGAAACGTTGTTAGGGGAAATACCATACGAACAAACGGAACAGCCACTAATCAAGGTATCAGCCTATCAAGCACGGTAAATGATAACTCCATCCTAAATAACACTATCCACGCTCAAGGAAGCTCAACCGACAATTACGGTATCTATCTTTTCAGCACGGTTTCAAACAACACTATCAGCAATAACTACGTTCAGACTAACGGGACAAACAACAATCACGGCATCAGACTTGAAACTTCTGCCCATAATAATAGTTTTTACTCGAACAACATCACGACTCTTGGGACGACAAGCTATGCGATTAGTATTGTGAGTTCGAGCGATTCAACTTTCAATGGCACGTTCCTTAACAATCCAGTACAATGGATAATCACCAGCACAAATACGCTCAATAATTTCGCCAACACTACGTTTGACAATTCAGATGGCAGCATTAACATTCCGGCAAACTTCAGTATTAATGGGATGCTTGATGTGAACAAAACTCACCTTAACGTCTCATTCAACAACGCTTTCCTCAATAGCACGAACATCTCGGCGCTCAACACGTCTGCACGAATCACGCTTCGTGATTTAACTGTGTCAACTACAAGACCGATAGTTGATTTCAACGATACTGGTTTGTTTGTTATTTGCACAGAGCCTCAATGTACAGTCATCAGCTTCATTAACGAAACTCTTGTCTACAACGTGTCAAGTTTCACTTCGTACTCCTCGGGTCAAATTCTCCTAACCCCGACGGATCCAGCTAGCGCTAGTTTTACAATTGTTGGGAGTGTTAATGGCAATCTCTCGAATAATTCGGTGGCATTAGTTAATCAGACCTTGAGTTTTTTCGATTCATCTGGTGACTTGCGTATCGAGCTTGAAGCGTTCTTCGAAGTTGGCGATGTTAACTTGACCAATTTCACCATAACGCAAACCTCAACAAGCATCGCAGTAAACCACATAGGATCAACAAACATCGGAAAGAAAAATCTTCTCCTCCCAAACACGCTAAGCAACGGAGTGACTGTGTGTCCTAATGCTACAAGCGTTGCGCAAACAACACCGACATGCGAAAACGTTATCACTTGGACGTTTACTGAAGCGCAGGCGAACTTGACTAAGAATGGAATAACTGTGTCATTCAACGGGACGGTTTACAACATTTCCAACCTGTCCAATTCAGGCGCAAAAGAGACTGCAAGTTCAGCGGCAACTGGAAGTGGAGGAGGAGGCAGCAGTGGAGTTAGCAGCGTTGTGAGGCCGAAAAATACAACGATCACCGAACGTCCTATTGAAAAAACCCCTCCGATCAATACTAATGTTCAACAACCACCGCATCAAAACACCGCAATAGCCTATCCCTCGCTCCAAGTAATTCAAAAACAAGCACCAATAACATATCCTTCACCCGCGCTGCAACGCCCAAGCAATGCAAATACAGAAATTGCGGGTAAGAACGATCTTTTGATTCTTTTTGTTTCGCTGGCGATGGCTGCGCTCGCGTTAATATTGTACTTCATCTATCGGGTTCACAGGCAAAAACCGGCAATACCGCATATTGTTACAAAGATAGTTTCACAACCGCACAAAAAAGGCGGTGTTTCCAATTGCAAAAGCCGTTAAATGACAAGATATGCATCAAATCAGCGTTCTATTTTTAGATTGCGTATTTGCCGCTTGTGCCTCAAAAGCTCGATGAGCGCGGATACGGTTATCATGCTAAGTGTCACAAGCAAGAAGTTCTCCTGAACCTGAAGCGCGATAATATTTATAAAGGCGCGAAGCAGGGTTTAGTGTATGGAAGCAGCTGCCGCTCCAAAAGAGGAAGCGAAAAAGGTGGAGAAGAAGGGTACGCGTATTTCTAGGCTTATTCTTGATGGGTTCAAGAGTTTTGGTAAATACACTGAGCTTGTGATGGGTGATGATTTCAATGTCATCTTGGGTCCTAATGGTTCTGGCAAGTCTAATGTTATGGACGCTTTGTGTTTTGTTCTTGGTAAATCGTCTAGCAAGCAGTTGCGCGCGGAAAAAAGCTCGAATCTTATTTACAATGGCGGAAAGACCAAGCAGCCGGGTAAGGCTGCTGAAGTTAGTTTGGTGTTTGACAATGCGAGCAAAGTGTTCCCTTTGCCTGAGAATGAAATCAAAATCACCCGAATAGTTCGTCAGGATGGCGTGTCGAAATACAAGATTAACGGCCAGACTAAGACTAGGCAGGAATTGATTGAGCTTTTGGGCTCGGCGAAGATTGACCCTGATGGGTACAACATTATTTTGCAGGGTGACATCGTGCGTTTAGTTGAGATGAGCCCGATTGAGCGCAGGCAGATTATTGAGGAGATTGCCGGGATCGGGATGTATGAGGATAAGAAGAAGCAGGCTTTGGGCGAGCTTCAAAAGGTTGGCGAGAGGCTTAACGAAGCGGAGATTATTCTCAAGGAGCGCGAGGGTTATCTTAAGGATTTAAAGAAGGACCGTGATCAGGCGTTGAAGTACAAGGAGCTCAGCGATAAGATTAAGCAGAATAAGGCGAGTTATCTTAAGCGGCAAATTGACCGTAAGGATGGCGAGCGTGAGAAATTTGTTGAGCGAAGTGATGCTCAGCGTGAGAAGTTAGGAAAGCTCAATGATCAGGTTAAGAAGTTGCGCGAGGAGATGCAGGAGCGCAAGGCTAAGATTCAGCAGATTAATCAGGAGATTGAGCAAAGGGGCGAAGTTGAGCAGGTGAAGCTGCAAAAGCAGGTTGAGGAGCTTCGCGTGCAGGTGGCGACGCATAAGACTAGGATTAGCGCGTGTAAAACCGAGATTGAGCGCATAGGTCAGCGAAAAGAGCAGTTGACGGCTAGTTTGGAGAAAGTAGAACTGAAGATTGCCGAGTTGAGTGAGCAGAAAAAGCAGGGTGGGGCTCAGTTGGATGCGCTTCGAAAAACTATTGGCGAGCTTGATTCTAAAATCAGGGCGTTCAAGCAAAAGCATAATCTTGCTGATGAGGGTGAGATAGATAAGCAGTTTTCAGACCTTGATAAGTCTGCGGAAGAAAAACAGCGTGAACTTCAGCTTCTAAGAGAAAAACAGCAGTCTCTCGTTCGTGAAGAGGATAAAGCGAAGTTCCAGATAGCCACTATTGATGAGAAGATTGCTAAAGTTAAGGAGCTTGAGGATGCGCATAAGGACGAGCTTGAACTGCTTAAAAAGAAGAAGGACCAATTCAAGAAGCTTGTGCTTGAGCTTAACGATCTTCTGAATCAGGATAGCAGGGATGCGAATAGTTTGGCTAAGGCCCGTCTTGACCTTCACACGTTTAGAGAAGAGGAGAGTAAGCTTAGCATCAAGCAGGCGTCTGTTCAAGACCACATCTCGGCAAACATCGCTGTGAAAAAAGTTCTTGAAAACCGTCAAAAGCTTGGTGAGATTTATGGGACTGTGGCTGAGCTTGGAAGTTCTGATAGCAAGTATGCGCTTGCGCTTGAAGTCACTGCCGCGCAGAAGATTCATAGTGTTGTTGTTGATTCCGATAAAACCGCAGCCGCTGCCATTAGATATCTTAAACAGGAGAGGCTTGGTTCTGCGACTTTCCTTCCTATCAATAAGATGAAGCCTGCTTCTGTTAAGGATGATTTGAAGCCGCTTCTGAAAGAGAAGGGCGTGCATGGTCTTGCTATCGACCTTATCGAGTTCGATCTTCAGTTTAAGAATGTTTTCGCTCACGTTTTCGGAAGCACTCTTGTGGTTGATGATATTGAGACCGCAAGGCGTCTTGGTGTTGGGAATGCGAGGATGGTCACGCTTGATGGAGACCTTTGCGAGAGTTCAGGCGCGATGACGGGTGGATTTAGGCAGAAGAAGGCTGGAGCGTTCAAGGAGAAGGAAGTTGGCTTGAAGCTTGAGGAAGTTAGGAGCAAGATAGCTGAATTGGAAGGTTCATTCTCGACTATAGAATCTGCTAGAAAGCGTAATGAGGAGAGGATTTCGAATATTCGTGAGCTTAAAGCGAATCTTGAAGGAGAGATTATCAAGCAGGAGAAGAGTTTGCATATTGATACTGGCGATCTTGAGGCGACGCGAAGTTACAAGGAAGAGTTGCACAAGACGGCGAAGGATATCGCAAGGGGTCTTCTTGAGCTCGAGGATACTATTGGCGAACAGACTAAGGCGTTAACTGATGTGAAAATACGCAAAGAGCAATTGCGCGCGAAGATGTCTGAACTAAGGAATCCTCGTGTGCTTGCCGAGCTTAATGCTTTTGAGCAGAAAAAGCGCGAGCTTGAGCAGGACGCTGTTCGAATCGAATCAGAGCATAAGAGCATTGACATGCAAGTTTCTGATATTCTTGGAAGGGATAAGGAGAATTCGCAAAAATTGCTTAAGGATATGGAGAAGGAAGCCGAAGCTTTCGGTGGCGAGATTGAGAGTTTGGAAGCTATTGTGGCGGGCCAGGATGTTGAGCTGAAGAAAAAAGAAACCGAGCAGGAAGTGTTTTTCAGTAAGTTCAAGGAGTTGTTCGCAGGGCGCAATAAGCTTTCTGATGAAGTGAATGCTCATGAGTCTAAAGTTCTTCACGTTGAGGAGCAGTCGCGCAAGGAGGAACTCACGCTCAATGGATTCTCTATTGAAGAGGCTCGAATCAAGGCTGAGTTCGCCGGATTGCAGGCGGAGTTCGAGCATTACGCTGGCATCGAGCTTGATATGGAAAAAGCCGAAGAGCAGCTCAAGAAGGAGATTAATGATTTCGAGCGTATGATGGCAAATATCGGCAGTGTGAACCTGCGCGCGCTCGACATTTATGATGCTGTTGAAAAGGAATACTCTGGTCTTACTGAGAAAAAGAAAGTTTTGTTGGGCGAGCGCGATGATGTTGTGAAGATGATGAATGAGATTGAGACTAGCAAGAAGGATTTGTTCGTGAAGACTCTCAATATTATCAATGAGGAGTTTGTGCGTATTTTCAAGCAGTTGATGACTAAGGGCGAAGCGTATCTTGATTTGGAGAACCTGCAGGATCCGTTCGCGGGTGGTTTGTCTATCAATGTCAAACTTGTAGGGAACAAATTCTTGGACATTCGTGGATTGAGCGGCGGTGAGAAGACTATGACTGCGCTTGCGTTCCTGTTCGCTTTGCAGGAGCACGAGCCTGCGAGCTTCTATGTGTTGGATGAAGTTGATGCCGCGCTTGATAAGCACAATAGCGAAAAATTGGCAAAGCTTATCAGAAGTTATTGTTCGAAGGCGCAGTATCTTGTCATTTCGCATAATGATGCTGTGATTTCAGAGGGGGATGTTTTGTATGGTGTCAGTATGAATCCTGATGCCGGTTTGAGTTCTGTTGTCAGCTTAAGGATGTAGCTAGCGTAGTTTGTAGAATGCTTCCGCGTAGCGGTGTTTGTTTGAGATTCCGCATATTCTGTCTTTTATCATGAGTTTCCATATTATTGCCCAGCTGATGAGTGTTTGGCTTTCGTGGACGAGGAATGCTTTGAGTTTTGTTTGGAATGTCGCGGCCGTGTCCACTACAAGCACAGGATAGCTTTGTTTTACTATGTTTAGTGCGCTCCATATTGAGAAACTAAAGATCGGGCAGGTGATGCTGCCTTTGTCTGCGAGCGAGAGGAGGTATTTGCTGAGTTCTTTGTGGTCTTTGTTCCAGTCTTTGTCTGAATGAGTGAATATTTTTTCGGGTTTTTCTTTTGTGATGATGTTTTTTATCAATATTGTTCTTGCTTTGAGGTCGTGTTGGAAATGTCCGTCGCGTATTCCAAGGAATATGACTTCTTGTCCGCCGAATAGTTTGTTTGCTTTGAGCGCTTCTGCGATGCGTTTTTTGAGCGTGGTTCTTTTTTTGAGATGTAAATGGCTGTTCTCTGCGTGCGAGCAGATGATCGTGACTATTCTTTCCCCTTGTTTGGCGTAGTGTGCGAGCGTTCCTCCGCAGCCGATGATGTGGTCGTCGTTGTGCGCCGCGATTGCAAGGATTGTCATAGTGTGCTATGCGCTCTTTGGCTTTTTAAAGATTTGCGCTTCGTTGTCTAGATTTGTTTTTGCTAGATGGCATTCTTTGCAAAGGCTGCGCAGGTTGTTTTTATTGAACGGGTCTATTCCTGTTCTTACAGGTATTATGTGGTCTACGTCTAGTTTGCTTTTGCGGTAGCACTTTTCGCATATTGAACAATGGTAATTGTCTCTGCGCAGGATGTCTTCGCGTACAAAACGCCAAAGATGGTCGCGAACGAAAGTGTTCATGCACGAAGCCGAGCAATAGTGCCGTCTGCCTTTGCTTACGGCGTTGTCGCAGTTTCTACAGATTAGTGTGCCGTTTACTGTTTTGTTTTCATAGTCCGAGATGCGAGGAAAGCGTTTGACATTCACGAGGTCGGCCAAATGGTATAAAATGATATTGCCGTACAAATCGTATCAGAATCTATTATCTGTTGATTAGGTGAAAGCCTAACAATTTCGCTGCATTTAATACTACGACCATTTCAATGACTTAGATGAGAGCAAAAGTTAGTATTATTGTGGCGTTAGCAGGAATGATGATATTGCTAGGTTGTGTTTCGCAGGAAAAACAATATGATTTTCCAATTAATGATGAGCTGCCAAGACCTGGATTCGGTGATATTGTATATTCAGTATGTGAAGATGTTTTGACTGAAATGAGAGTATATAGCGTTTCATCTTGTGGGATTGATAGCTGTAACATTGAATTATATGGGCTTGATGGGCAGCTTATAGAACAGGGTAATATCGGCATGGTTCCAAATCCGCATGAGTTCAAGACTAATGTTACTGGATGCAAAAGGACCACAGAAGAATATTTCAGAACAAAAGTGAACGTAGTATGAATACTATGCGCTTAACATTAACTGGTTAAGTGCCAGAACTCATTGTCTTCACGAGTAGATACGTTGCGCTATTTAACCTTGCAGGCGATCATCATAGCTTGGCTGTGATAATACTGGTCCGCCATCCGCGAGCAGTATTAGCGTAAGGTTGCTTTGTTGTGGTCCGTTTTTCCCGCGTGTCTGCTCGACTTTGAGAAAGTATTCTCCCTCAAGAATTTTGTAGCCTGAGCCTAACGCAAGTTCATGGTGTTGCGCTGAGCCTTTGATTAGGTAGATGTTTTCTTGTTTTGTTATTTCGCGCGCGTCTATCATTATGTCTTCGCAGTGGATTATTCTTTCATAGGCTGATTTTCCGTTTTTGTGGGCGAATTTTGATATTGAGGCGCTTGGCGCTGCGATGCTAAACGAGTTTCCTTTCCAGTATTCAACGTTTGAGAGGTGCGTCGTGCCTTCGCGCATTACGCAAAGGCATAGCGTTGCGGGTTTTGACATCAGTTCCTCGAATGTTTGTTCGTGTGTCATATTGTGTCAAAAACCACCGGTGATCGCGCTGTGGCGCTCAACACCGGTGGCATGACGAGTGACTGGTGGTTTTTGAGCACACTCGGAATTTCACCCTATTGTGGTTTGCGATCGAGCAAACCACCATTCATCAGAATGGTGGAATTCCGATGTTTGAAAAGGTGTTGTAGACGAGATAAGTATTGCCAGCAGAAGGTTTGCCGCAGTGTCGATTTTATTCGTATCTGAGCGAAAGCTTTATAAAGAAAATCACCAAAAATAGTGATTAATAACCACTTCGGGGTGAAGACAATGAACAAGGGAGACAAACCATTACATGAGAGATTAGAAGAAGGAGAGCCTATTAGCCATTTTTTTCCAACAGATAATATGGATACGCCGATGGACAAAGCGTTCAGACAGTCTGCGGTACGAAAGCGTGTTTATTTCGGAGAAGAGCCAAGCAGAGCTGCGCATTCAGCGCTCGGTGTTCCTCAGAGCGAGCCAAGCCCTGCTTTGCCGCCTTACGTTGTGACTCAAACCATCGAAATCGAAGGTCTTGATGGCACTTTGTACAGATGGGACTATCGCACAAACAAGTTTAATGATGGACGAATCAATATTGAGCCTACCTGCCTTCGAAGAGTCTTTTCTATCACGAATCAGGTTCTTTCACTTGATATTAACGAGACTCTCTATTGGCTTTCAGCTACAGAGGGTTCTTCGAGATTTGAAAGCACTCTTGAACAGCTTAGCCGGGAAATTGAGATGGACAACAACAATAACCACGTCATCTTGCAGTTGATGGAGCGTAACATCCAAGAAGGATTGCCTATGCTTCCAAGGAACGCAAGGTACGGTCCTATACATTACTAGTAAGGGGTTTTATGAAAAAGCAGCTTGAGTGGAAGATTAGCGAGTACTCTCCTGATAGCGAGCCGTTCTATATGGAAGTGAATGGGGAGATTAGGCTTGCAGAGGAAGCGTATGCTGAGAAGATTCCTGTCATGCTTAAAGGTCCAACTGGCTGCGGAAAATCTCGTTTCGTGCAATATATGGCGTACAGGTTCAATCAAAAAAATGGCAGGAGGACTCCTCTTGTGACCGTGAACTGCCATGAGGATTTGACTGCTGATGACCTCAAAGGCCGTTATTTGCTTAGCGGCAAGTTCGAAGATGGTCCGGCGCTTGTCGCAGTGAAAAAAGGCGGCCTTCTTTATCTGGACGAGGTTGTTGAGGCGCGCCAGGATACTATTGTCGTGATTCACCCTCTTGGCGATGACCGCAGGATTATGACTGTCGAACGGCTTGGAAAAGTGTTCGAAGCGCCCGACACGTTCAGTCTTTGGGTTTCATACAACCCCGGATATCAGAAGAAAACTAAAGACCTCAAGCAAAGCACTAAACAGCGTTTTGTTGCCATCAATTTTTCTTATCCGTCTAAGGATATAGAGACTCAGATTATCATGAAAGAGGCAGGTATTGAGCAGTCTACTGCGCAGGCTCTGACGCAGATTGGAGCCAAGATTCGCAACGCGAAAGGCAAAGGGCTTGAGGAAGGCGCGAGCACAAGGCTTCTGATCAATGCTGGAAAATTCATCCGCAAAGGAATATCTCCGCTTGTCGCTTGTGAGGCCGCTATCTTGAATCCCATAACCGATGATGTTGAGGCGTACCGTTCCGTCCATGATGGGCTTGCGGACGTGGTGAGAAGCTTCTTCCCTGAGTGAGATGACAAGTCTCGAGAAAAGAATCGCTAAATGTTTTTCAAAGGATGATAGTTATAAGAAGGATTTTGTTCTTGACGCGTTCAAAAAAGTTAGTGAGCAATACTCAAACATCCGAACTCTTGATGATGACAAAAATATTGAGGATCTTGTAAGGGGTGTTCCGTTTGAACTGCTTGAGGACGCATTCGCGTTGTATGTTCTGAGTTTCCACAAACTAAAGAAGATACAAATATGTGCTAAGATTAGATCAGAGGAGAACGAAGCAGATGCTGAATCAGAGTCTGAAAAAAAGGCGGATCGAAAAGTTGAAGTATTCGAGGTTAATACAACCGAGAGCGTAGAGCATATTATCCGCGCGGCTAAATCTTGTCCTGATGACGGTCTCAAATCGTTAAGAGAATATGCGGATAGATACGTTCGAGAGCTTCTAGGTGAAGAGAGATATCTGCATCACACGTTCATTCGGCATTATACCAGCGCTTATACTTCAAGCAGCCCAAAGCAGAGGGTTTTGCTTCACGAGGCTATGGATTCATTGATGAAGATTCCCCACAAACCCGAACACTCGTTTACAGACCATCCTCTTCTGAATATGATGTATCATTGGAGCAACATTGTTGGAATGGGTGAAAGTTTGCCTTTGTGGGTTGAATTGCTGGATAAAAAACTTAAAGGTCGTGCTGATTTTGCAACGTATATCAAGTTAGGATACCAGCTCGCTTTGGATAGGGATAAGAAGCGGGCTTTGAAAGTATTGAAGACTTTAAAAGAGCGTCCTCGCCTTCTCCTCTCGCCGATGGTTGCTGCAAGTTACATTGGTGGCGATATGTCTGCTGAATTTCTTGCCATTGCGGACAAGCTTGATAACTCTGATCTAAGATCATGGGAACGCATGTTCGAGGTAAACGGCAATAGAAAGAAGAAAGATGAGGCTTTGGGCGCTAAGCTGTATACAATTGCTAAAGCAAAGGCAAATGGCGAGTGCGAAGTGGGTCCCGCAGCAGTCGATGAGGTGGTTGGAGACTTGAACTACAAATCGCCCGAGTTTGTCGATTTGGTATTAGAGCTTTCTTTGACTAAACGAGCGACTGCAGATGGTCTTAAGCTTGCAAAAAGATATAGGACTCATCCTGACTTCAAGCAGAGAATACTTCTTTTATCGAAACTTTCAGCCATGAATTTGAGTGATGACCAAAGATCGGCGTGGGTTACCGCGTTTGATGGGATTTATCGTGAGCGCAGAGCGGCGCGCGCGAAGAGCGTTGACTGTGATCATTATGAGGCTCTTGATGAGCGGATTCTTGAAAGGATTCGAAGTCTTGGCGGAACAGATATGGATTCTGCGGTTGAGGGAGTTTCGGACCTAACTAGAAAAGAGTTGTCTGAAGGCGCATCTCTTGAGCGGCTTGTTGGAAGCGTGGCTTGCACGTCAGGTGGAAACAAAATGTCTAAAATAATGACTGCTGACGTTGCAGGATACGCGAAAGGTAAGTATTCTGCGGATATTCTGACCGCGATTCCTGTTTTGGCTAATAAGCTGACTAAAACGCAGTGGAGCAGGGCGTGGAAATCTATTCAGTGTATGCGTGATGAGAAAAAGGGCACGAAAACAGTTATTGATCCTAAAAAGAGCAGTGATAAGTTTGCGTTTGTTAGAAACTTGTGCACGGCGCTCGAGTCTACTTCTCACCTTGATGAATTGTTAGGCGAGCTTCCGTCAAAATCAACAGATAACGTGGGCAGGTATGCAGTTATAGCTGCTGGATGCATCGAGTACGAGAGATCTCTTGGATGGTCTGCGCTTAGTGAACTCAATAATTTGCTGAAAACTTCAGAGGGCGGTTATCATGAGTTATTCCCTGCCTTCAAACATATTGCGGAAGGTTTATGCGGGGTAAGTCAGGCTGACCGACCGCGTATTCTGGCGGGTATGCAAAAAATTATTTCAACAGTTAAAGATGCTGAAAATCTGGAGCGTCTTGAGCTTGCAGGAGAGTTTGTCAAAGCTGCTAAGCGTTCTCTTGCGTTGTACGCGGACAAGTTTGATGAATGGGTAGCGCAAGGAATTGCCCACGCGGGTAATAGAAAGGATGCTTTGCATTTTCTTCAGGACAAGGACGATTATTTCACTTCAAGAATGGAGTCGCTCGTTGACGGTTTGCGTTTAAGCGAGGTCTCGAATAGGCTTTTGACTTACGTTCAGGCGTTGACCGGAAGCGAGATAGAGATTCAGGCAAGCGAAGATGATTCGCTCGCGTGCAGGTTGGAAGGAAAGACGTTTTATCTTCCATCGAGAGTGCGCGTGGCTTCAGATAATGATGAGAATTATAAGATTTATCGCGCTCTTGCGTCATATCAGGCAGGAGCGGTTGAATTCGGAACATATGATGGTGATTTGTCTGGTTTCTTGGATGGATTTGAGAATCGCGAGCTTGCCTTGCGTATTTTGGAGACTGTTGAGCTTGCGCGTATTGGCGCTCAATTGAGGAATAAGTATGCGGGTTTGAGAAAGGATTTGGCGTTTTGTGATAAGGTGTTGCTTGAGCGCGTATGTGAAGGTAGCACTCAGGCTAAGAGACTGGTTCAGGGTATGCGTTCAAAGGTTTATGGGGGCTCGTGTGATGATACTCTTGCCGAAATTATAGATGAAGCGCGCGCCGGCATTGATGTAGAATCTTCTTTTAAGCTTGCCCGCAAGGCGTATGATTTGATAGCTCTTACTTGGAAAGATGAAGTGCAAGAGGAGTTTGCGCAAGACAGCGTGCTTTCAATTAATCCTGCAATCAGCGCTGTGGGCGATGGCGGTGTCGACTTTCTTGTGGCAGAGCCGGATAAACAGCAAGCTGCGCTTTCAAGGTTCTTGTATGACGAATGGGATGGGCAGAATTATGTGAGACAGCACGTTCAGGTTTTCGAACTTGCTCTTCCTGCGCGTAAGAATACGTATGCTGAAGCGTTCCTTGCGAAGAATTGTGAGGTTGTGGAGCGTTTGAAGCGCAACTTTGAGATGTTTAGGCCGCAAGAGAATCGTGTGCGAAAGCGCCAACTTTCGGGCGAGATTGATATGGACCGCTGGATTGAAGCTAAAGCAGAGATGCGGCTTGGCATAACTCCTTCGGAGAAATTATTCACTAGACGATATAAGGATAATCGAAGTGTTGCCGCGATGGTTGCGGCTGAGCTCAGTGGTTCGTTGCGTAATTTTGTCGATTTGAGAAAGCCTGACAAGAGGTTGATAGATCTTGTGCGAGACACAATGCTTTACGTTTCTGAGGCGCTTGATACGTTAGGTGATTCGTTCGCATTGTGCGGTGTCTCTGGCGAGACTGAGAAGCGTGTCGAGTTCTATACGATAAAAGATTTTAACGCGCCATACGATGCATCGATTCGTTCAAGCATCGGCAGTTTGATGCCTATGAAGCAGAGTAGGGATGGAGCTGGCATTCGCCACGCGACGGCTAAGTTGAGGAGCTGTCCTGAGCGTTTGAAACTGTTGTTCTATCTGATGGAGGGAGTCCCTCAAGATTTCGGTTATGAAGGAGCACGCGCAATTGAAGATACCAAGCGTGCGTGTCTTGAGGCGCGTCAATACGGCTGCCTGCCGGTCGTTATAGTTTACGGAAAACCCGAAGAGTCTCTAAGAGAGATACAAAATGTCGCAGTGTATAGGGAGATTCAGGACGCTAAACTTCTTCCTGAAGTTCTGCCGAAACTGTATCAGCATTTGACGGTTTGATAGAGAAGCAACTTAAAATATATGCGCCGACTGGGATTCGAACCCAGGCGATCACCTTGGAAGGGTGAGATACTACCACTATATTATCGGCGCGTAAGGTAAAAACCTCCAGATAGGGTATTTAAATTTAGCGTTTAAATTGCATTTTTAAGTGGTACTTTGCCATGTGTACAATAGTACGCGTATTTTGCTTGGTGTTTGGGATTTGACGGTCGGATTTTCATAAAAAAGCGATGAATGTGTTCTTTAGAGTAAATGTACACATTTCTTCCTGATGAAGTTGCTCTGATTCCAAGGAAAAGAAGGGCCGCGGTTACTTCTTGTAAAAATCGAGCGTCTGCGCTGGTTATTTCTGCTGCTGCGTCTGTTGGGCGGTGTCGATGAAAACTTCCATCAGTATCAAAAACACCGCGCAAAAATGCTGCCAAGAATAATCTATTGCTCAAAATGAAAGAGGGGATTCGCAACTTGTTCATTTTATTGCCTGAAATCATTCCAAGACTCAGATGAAGAAAATTGAATAATTCCTTTGAATAGATTTTTACACGAGTTATGTTATTCTGATGATAGATTGAGGGCTTTGTTTTGAAAATATCTTCAAGAAGCGCAGAAACATGATAGACGTAGTCTTTATCCGAGTTTTTGTCAAGAGCAATCGAGATTTCGTATGCTGGACGTCCAAGATGTCCATCTCCTGCCATGATGCCAAGGAATTCTGCAAGCTGTTCGGATTGTTCGGGAAACTGAACTTTTTTTAACTTATTTGTTATGTTAACCGTATTGAACTTAATAGGTGAAACGTTGAGCTTCTTGCATATAAACTCATAATGACTGAGAGGAAACTTTGACTTTTCCTGTAAATAGAAGAAAATCATGCTTCGATTCACGCCAAGAAATCTGGCGAACTCGTCCCATGTGAACGTTAACTTTTTCTTTGAATTTTGAAGAAAACCGCGCAATTCTCCGGGTTTAAGAACAAGGTATTCCATTCAAGTTGCAAGGTTTCTGAGGATAAAAAGTGTTACGGCTGACTGTCCAGTGTGATTTTGGATAAATCGCCCATCAATCAGGATAAACCTTTTAAACCTCAAGTGAGAAAGATATTCTATGACTGAGGAAATAGTGCGTTCAGAGGGTCTTGAGCACGTGCTGGATGTTGTGTCTGAAGGTATTTCGGCCGCGCTTGATAATAAGCCGAAATTTAGCTGTTGTTGCTGTTCTTTGATGTTTTCTGGATTGTTAGGCGGTGCTTTGTACTTGACAAATGCTTATTTGAATCCGCCTCAGGTTTCGCCAATTGAATCAGTGGCGCCTGTTCAAAGTGTTGATTATAGCAGGCCTGAAAGAGAGTGAATCTAAGCTATTATTGGCAAGCTAAGAAGTTCGCAGGTTATTCTTTGTGGTTGAAGCTCTCGCTGATTGGATATGTTCTGGCTGGCTTGTCGGTGGAATGTTTTTTCGTTGATTTTAGCGATAAGGAAAAGCTTGAGCAGTATTGATGTTGATGTCACCTTTATTTCTATGATGCCTTTCTTGACATTAGACAGGAAATCTCGCTTCTTGCGCAAAACTGCGCTGGCGTTGAGAATTTCTAATCCGATAATTTCTTTTTTTGAGTTGAAATCTATTATCAGTCCATCTCTCTCCAGCGATGAATGATAATGATTTTTGTTGAGTTTTACGTACAAAATGTCATCGATTGGGTTGTACGTGCTTTTGGCGCGAATTGCTTTCATTGTTCTTCTCTCCTGATTCTTTTTGTTCGCTCAGTAGGATATACAGTTATGGGCCGTATGTGGTCTTGTTCTATTCTGCAGGCGAGCACAAGGTCTCTTGAGTCGGTATGTTCGTATGTAATCTTGAATGTCGCGTCGTCTTGGTCGATGATTCCGACCAATTTTTTCTCTTGAAATACCTGCTTGATGAATCCTTCGTGGTATTTTCTTGCTGCTGCTTTTTGTATGAATGATGGCGTTATTATTATCTTACTGATCGAGCAGTTTTTGAGCAATGGGCAGATTGAATGGATATCGTGCATGCTATTATTTTGGTGGGCACTGTTTAAATGCCTTTGCTCTGAATTATCGTAAGATTTCCAACACTAACCGGATAAACTCAAAGTTGTAATTCTTTTCTGAGCCTTTCCAAGAATTCTTTCCATTCTTCTTTCTTTATTGCGGCTCCGCAGGCTTGTTCGTGTCCGCCGCCGTAGCCTTGCAGTCCGACCAGCGCTTTTTCAAGTGCGGCTGATAATTTGATTCCTTTTGGCGCGCGCAGACTGCACCTATATTCGCCTGATTTTTCTCGGCCGAGGATTATGACTTTGTCTTTGTATCGCGCAAGAAGCTCGTTGGCCAAATCTTTTGTCAGGCTTAATTTGTCATCGTGGTATATGTAGACGTAAATCCTGTCTGTTGTTTCGTGTTTGAGCGCGTCTTCTTTGAGTGATACGTAGTGTTTGTCTATGTCGAGGTGGTGTTGCCAGACTTTTTTGCCGCGAGGTGATGTTTGGTGTAAAATCTCGTACGGATCGTCTATTCGCGTGAGTATCTTGACGCAAGTCAATACATCGCCCATTTTTCCTTTGAGGCTAAATGAGAACACTTTGACTAGTATTCCTAAGTCTGTTCCGTACATCGCGTCTTCGACTGTTGATGCGGGTAGTAGTGCTGGATATGCTTCTTTTAGTGTTTCTGCGAATGGTGGATAGTACCAATCGCCAATTGAGCCGGTGGTCGCAATCCATAAGTCTTGCGGTCTTTCTTCGCCTGTGACTTGCCATATCAACACAGGTGTTGGGATGTTGACTCCTCTTGTCTGCGGGTTCATGTATGTGACGCGGTCGCGTTGCAAAACTGTGTGGTGGTCGACCCAGATGACTGGAACTTTTACTGCGTCGATGAATTCTTGGTCGACCATTGCGACATCAAGAACGAAGACTTTGTCCGCGCCGTATTCTTGTACGTGTCTTGCGTATTCGATGGTTATGCGTGGGTATGCTTTGACTGGAAGGCCTTTTCCTTCTTTGATATACCTGTAACAGAGCAGGAAGCTTGCAAGGCCGTCTGGGTCGTCGTGGTAGTAGAATAGCGGTTTTTGGGCGCTTAGTAGCTCTTCTTTGAGTTTTGAGACTTCGTTTGGTGTGAGCATATCCTCTATGCTTCAGATGGCCTTTAAAAAGGTTGCCGAAATGTATTTATAAGTGATTGGGCACGCCGAGAGTATGGCTGTTTGCGATAAGTGCTTTAGTTTCAAGGTGTTCGGCGCTAAGTGCTGGTATTATTGGGAGAATAAGAAGGAGTGTTCTCAGTTCAAGCGTTCGCCTGAGGATGAGTCTCATTTTGAGACTGATGAGTTGGTTGTAATTCAATAACGATGTTTGTCCGTTCTGTTTCGTATAAGGAGAAGGAGCGTATTTTGATTTCTGCTTTAGCGAAAGCTCGGCATCTTGAGTGTGCGCAGGAGTTTTCGGGTTCTTCGGTGACTCCGTTTGTTGGCAGGTTTGGCTATCCGAAGGTTGATGTTGGGATAATGGCGCCTCCTATCCGCGATGAGCAGGCGAAGCGTTTTGACGCGCCAAGGGAGTGGGCTCAAAATAACGCTACTATCGCGCAGGTGGTGGATTTTCGCTCGCAGATGATTAACAGTCGTTTTGTGAGCGATGTTAAATCGCCTGATAAGTTGGTGGAGCTTGCGCAGGATGTTGCGATGTCAAAATCTACCATAGATATTGATGTGCTGCTGGAGAAAAAGCCCAAAGTCAACATTACAACTGACCAATGGGTGGCTCCGATGGGCGCGCAGGCAAGGCTTAAACGGTTGGCGCTTTCTTCGAATCCTGATATTCCCACAAGAGTTCAAAAATATTTTGACGATACTGATGTTAGGGCTGTTGAGGCGCTAACAGAGCTTTATGACAGGGATTTGGACGAGAATGCTTTGTCAAGGATGCTTTCTGTTGGAGTGTTTGGCAAACAAAGAAAGCTTGTTCCGACGCGTTGGAGCATTACTGCTGTTGATGATACTGTTGGAAAGCACGTTTTAGAGCAGGTGCGTGACCTTGCTGTTGGTGATTGCAGGGCGTATTTTGGCGGATATTTGGGCAACTATTATCTCATATTGTGTTTTCCTGAAGAATGGCGTTATGAATTGTTCGAGATGTACGTTAACCCTGACCGGCTTGATTACAGTACTGATTATGAGCCGTTTGAAGGTCGAAAGGAGTATTCGCGCGCTTGCGCCGGCGGTTACTATACTGTGCGTTTGGCGGCTGCAGAGAAATGCGTTGCAGAGAAGCGCCAGTTTGGTGTTCTCGCTCTGCGGTTCATAACTGATGAGTATGTTCTTCCTCTTGGTGTTTGGGTGACTAGGGAAGCGACGAGAAAAGCTCTAAGTTCAAAGCCAATTGGATTTGCGGATAAAGATTTGCTGCTAAAATACGCGAAGGCTTTGGCGAAGAAGAAGTTTGGTGTTGATTTGAATCCGTTGTTAGAAAGAAGTAATCTGTTGAAAGAAAGGCAGACGTTTTTGGATGGCTGGTAAAAAAAGAAGAGAATTAAAAAATAAAACTTCTTAATCGAAGTGTGAATCGACGGCTCTTGCGAGGTTGGTTATGCTTTCTTTGTCGCAAAGTCTTGTGTCCGCGCCGACTTCGACGAGGAATTCTTCTCGTAGGAAGTTGACTGTTTCACGATCAACTTTGGTCATGGTGTATGCTCTTTCGCCTACGCTTTTATCGGCTCCGACTTTGAGGACGACGAGTCGTCTGTCGAATTCTTTTGTCGCAACTTCTTCATTTGCAAAGCCTGTCAAAGTGACGCCCGCGGTGAGTCTGTCGTTTTGTTTGTCTTTGATGTTTACAAAGCAGTTTCGCGTGCCGACTTTGTACGTTACTATGTAGTCGTCGGCTGTTTTTCCGCATTCTGCTGCGAACTGTTCTGATGTGAGTAGTTGTTCGCATCCAAGTTCTGTGTATGGGTTGATTTCAAGTTCTGTTTCTTGGGAAGGCGCGGGTGCGATTTCCGGCGCTGGTTGCGGTGGCTGTGTGACGACTTCTTGCGTTTCCACTACAGCTTCGTGTTGTTCTGGCGCTGGCGTTGTTACTGGTTGGGGCGGGCTGCATGCTATGAGGACCGCCAAGAGTACGAATAGTATCTTTCTCATAGTGATTTTTCGCCATCAATAAGTATTTAAACGTTTGGTGGGAAAAAGAGTGTATGTCTCTAAGAAGTATCGTGAATGATATTCGTGATTCTTTGCGTAATATATCTAGTGATGATTCTGCTCTTTTGACTGATTTTAAGGGGCAAAAGGCGCAGGGGGCGAAGATGATGCTTGCTGGCGCTTTGAAACGGCTAATCGAGGCCACAAGAGGGTCTGATTTGGCTGCTCTTTCTGAGCGTATCGCAAGGTCTGAACCTAAGGATATGATGTTTTTGCTTGAACAGCTTGCGGGAAAGATAGTGGATGAGACGGTTGAGTATGAGAGTATGCCTTCTTTTCGTCTTCCGTTGGATGTTCAAGAGGTCATCAATGCTGACCTAAGTGAGCTTAAGGCGTGTATGAAGGCAGGGTGTTATAGGAGCGCGATTATCTTGTGCGGCCGCGTGATGGAAACTGCTTTGCATCGTAAATATTTCGAGTCTACTGGTCAGGATTTGTTGGAGAAAGCTCCTGGAATTGGTCTTGGCAATCTTATAGCAAAGCTTGCTGAGAAAGGCGTTATTATTGACCCGGGGCTTGGCAATCAGATTCATCTTATAAATCAGGTTCGCGTGTTTAGCGTTCATACAAAACAGGTGGCTTTCGCTCCGTCAAGAATGCAGTCTGAAGCGATTGTTCTGTACACGCTCGATATTCTTGAGAAGTTGTTTAAGTGAAATGAAAAACGTTCGTACTTAGTTTGTGTCCATCGTTTAACTTTTTGCGTGCGAACGTCACTCAACAGCGGGTTAATAGTAACCGAAGTTGCCGCTGCAGTAGATGTCAAACCAGTCCTCGTGGACTGCCAATGCGTCAAAAACCAATAGAGCAATCTCACCAATACTTCAAGCCATCAATTACCGGCTGGTGATTTTTAACAACGCAGAAAAGCCAAAACCCTGCTGAATATCTAAAGAAACTCCGAAAGATAGATGAATCGCTTGGAAGCTACACAGGGACAAATTGTCCCCAGATAGAACTGTTAACTAAAACAAGCAAACAAAGACTTCGGCTAAAAAGAAGTAAAAATAAAAGAATAATTTACATCCAAATTGCTAGCACTGCCGCCATCACGAGCGTAACGACGAGCTGGTGGCTTGCGTTTATTGCGAATACCTTTAGTGATCGTTGTTCGAACAAATGTGTTGGAAGTTCGAATGCTGCGGTGAATGAGAGCCAAAGCCAAAATCCGACTTGCAGTCCTAGCATTACGCTTGGCGTTTGCCAGTAGTTTAGTATTGTTGACAATACATACGCTGTGAGCAAGGTGCACACGAACGATGTTCCCATTAGGACGTTCATGCTTTTTGCGCCTTTCTTTTTCTGTTTTAGGTCTTTTTCGCTCCAGCCAAGGGCTTTGAGCCAGGCTTTGCCGAAAATTGCTGGTGAATACCAGACCATTCCGACTGCCATTCCTAATATGCTTGCGACAAATATTGATAGATAGTTCATTTATACCCCTCCGAGTCTTATTGTCGAGCGTGGAGTTGGGGGCTATTTAACCCTTTTGTAACTGTAGAATATCGTTTGTGAAGCGTTCTAATGTTTTGATTATTGATTCTTGTTGTGTCTGTAGGACTTCTGCTGTTTGTGCGAGTATGTCTGCGCTGGCTTTTTGGTGTGTTTCGAGTTTTAGCGCTGGTATGGGTTGTCCTTTTTGTGCTGCTTTTCGCGCTTTTTTCCATAGTTCGAACAGCTCTTGTGCTCGTCCGGGTACTTCGTGGGCGGCGCATTGCAGTATCGCGGCTGCTTTATCGAGCAATTCTTTTTCCGCTTTGATGATAGTTTCGGCTGCTCTTCCTGATGCGAATGTGATTCGTACTATTCCGTCTTTTACTTTGTTTGACTTGATGAGTTTTATTTTTCCGGCTTCTGAGGTATTTTTGAGGTGGGTTCCTCCGCAGGCTTCAACGTCTATGCCCGGGATGTTTACTATGCGTAAAAGTTTGCCGGGTACTGCTCCTCCTTGGTAGATTGCCATTCCGAATTGTTTTTCTGCTTCTTCGCGTGGAAGGAACGAAAGCGTTGTCTGTATTGATTTGCCCACTATCCTGTTGGCTTCGTCTTCGATTTTTTGCATTTGTTCGTCAGTTAGGCTTTCATAATGGGTGAGGTCTATGTGCGCTTTGTCGACGTCTTTTTTGGCGCCTGCTTGGTTGACGTGCGCGCCTAGGACGTGTTTTGCGGCGGCGTTGACTATGTGTGTTGAGGTGTGGTGTTGTGCTAGTTGCATTCGTCGGTTGAAGTCTATTTCTCCGCGTACCAAATCTTTTGCGTGAAATTTTGGTGTTTCAGCAAGAACGTGGATGATGTATGGTCCTTGTTTGAATACGTCAGTCACTTTCTCTCCATTGAGTGTTCCGTGGTCTGCGAGCTGTCCGCCTGATACTGGGTAGAATGCGCTTTGGTCTAATATGACGTTGTTGCCGATGATTTCAATGGCTGTTCCTTGGAATGCGACCTTCGTATAGTCATCGAAGTATAACGCTTTAGTGTGAGGCAGGCTCGCCGGGATTGGAAGTTTTGCTTCTCGTTCTGTTGCGTGTTCTTGTTCTTTTTGTGAATGTCTTTCGGATACGAGTGAGTAGAAGTTTCCTGGGACGTTGATTGTTTTGCCTATTTTGGCGGCTTCGTCGCGAAGTAGCTCTGGTGAGATTCCTTGGCTGTCGTAGAGCGTTATCAATTCATCAGTTGTGAGAGTTTTGTCGAGTAGTTTTGGAAGCATGCTTGCCGTTTTCTGTTTGGACGCGATGTATTTTTTCTTTTCGACGTCCAATATCTCGGTGACATTCGCCAAATTCTCCTGCAGTTCGGGGAAGAGTGGTTTCAGATAGTCTGCGTGCCAGCGCGCGATTTCAGGAAGGGATAGATTCCATTTGTATTTGTCGATGAATCCTAGCGCCCGTCTAAGGATGACTCGTAGGTTGTACATTCCGCCTACGTTGCTTGGAAGTCCACCGTCGTTGATTGCGACCAGTAACGCGCGGGTGTGTTCTGCGACGGAGTATAGCGCTACGAGGGGCAGGATTTTTTCTTTTATGGCGTTGATATCCATTTTGAGTTCGCCTGCAATCGATTTCCACGCTCCGTCGATGTCTTCTACTTCTCCGATGTTTAGTCTTGGCGCGAGAGGGGTGAATTTTTTCATGAACGCTTCGTCGTATTGTACGCCGGTTATCTCGCGTAATTTTTTCATTATTGGTGGGAATGTGGTTTCGTACATGCTAGCAGCGCCTTGTGTGAACCAGGAGACTCTTTCCATTCCTTGGCCCATGTCGAGGACTTTTAGTTTGAGTTCGTGTAGGCCTGTTGGGCCGATTTCGTATTGCATGTAGACTTGGTTTGAGACTTCAAGTCCTCTGCTGAAGAATTCCATGCAGGGTCCGAGGTTTCCTCCTCCTTCCCAGACGTCTTCGTGTACGGTGAGTTCGTTTAGTGGCAGTCCCATTCCTTCTGTTAGCCAGGTTAGATGGTCGCTTAGGTATTTTTCAACGTCGTATTCGCTTGGTGGAACGAATGTTTTTTCTCCCATCATTACGAATCCGACGTAGTGTCCTGTGATTCCGACGTTGTCGATGTCTCCGAATCTTAAGCAGAATTGCGGGATTACAAGAGGGTTTGCTGGCGGCGCTATTTCGCCTGATACGACATATGGCTGGAAGGCTGCTATGTCTGCTATTGTGAAGTCTACTGTTGGGTTCCAGCGCGCGACGACCGGATATCGTTTAATCGGAGTGTATCCTAGTTTTTTGTGTATTTCTGAGAATGCTTTCCAAACTTCGATGTAATCGAGCTTCTTTTTAGCTGGCGAATTGCCGATGAATCTGAATCCTCCTGAGCAGGCAGGGTCTCCGCATACTGTTTGTGTTGTGTGCTGGCTCCAAAAGTATCTTCCGCAGGCTGGATTGCTGCATTTTCCTCTGTGGAATCCGTGTTTTTTGAGAGTTTTGACTGGGAAGAACTTCTCTGGGTGCGAGCTTGCGTTGGCAAGGACTTCTTTCTTGATTGCTTTCGCGTCCATAGTGGTCAAAGAGCAGGGGTTGGTTTAAAAAGATAGCGACTGGGCGAGCTCGATTTCTTTGGCTGGAAATAAGGTTTGTTTCAGATGTTCGGCGTATTCGTGTTCAAAAGAGACGCAGAGGTCTTCAATTATTGTTATTGGTGCGCTGCTAAGTCCTCGTGTGTAACAGGCCGCGTCAGGTATGCACGCGTCTAAAAGTCCGCCTATGAACAAGTGGCGATCATATGGAGTTACGATTTCGTCATATGCTTTGGGGCTTGTGTATCCTGGCAAGTTTTTTGGCCTGCCGCAATAGGGCGTGCTTATTGCGTGAGTGGATGGCAGCATTATTTTTAAACGCTCATCCAATATGATTGCGCCTAAAGAAAAAAATATTCGTTCAGATGGCACTTCCCAATAGACAAGCGTGTCTATGCCTGTTCCCTTCGCCCGTTTTACAAATTCGTGCACGCGTTGGTCGCGTTCTTTGAATTGTTCAAGTTCGCCGATTATTAACGGCCCGCCCATTCTTTCAAGTTTATACGTGTACGGGTGTATTATGTGCAGCAGTGTCGTCATGGTATTTTACCCGAATTTTATCTCTTTAGCTGGAAATAGTGTTTTCTTAAGGTGTTCTGCGTGTTTAGAATCGAATGTGACGCAGAGGTTTTCTACGATAATTATTGGTTTGTCAGTAAGGCTTCGTACGTGGCAGACGGCGTCCGCGACGCACGCTTCTAAAGCTCCGCCGATGAAATAATGGCGCTTGAATGGAAGAACGATTTTCGCGTATTCTTTTGGAGTGGTATATCCTGGCTGTTCTTTTGGCTGACCGCAATAAGGTGTGCTGACCGCGTGGTTTGGAGGCATCATTATTGAAAGACAGGGATCTTCGAGAATGACCGCTAGAGAGAATGAAGGGCGGTCGATCGGGGTTTCCCAGTAGATTAGGGTTTGAATTCCTGTGTACTTGGACGCTTTGATGAAATCGTGCACGCGTTTGTCTCGCTCTTTGAACTGTTCTGCGCGTTCGTCAAGTATTAGCGGCCCTCCCATTCTTTCAAGCTTGTAGGTGTACGGGTGGACGATGTGAAGTAGTGTTGTCATTGGTCGAATTGCGAGCGGAAATGGTATGATTTATTCATTAGTTCTGATGCTATTCTGGTGAATTTGGTGAGGAGCGTTCGGTAGTTCTCGCCTTCATAGAAGAGCGTGGTTGATAGCCCGTCATGGGCAAGGTCGAATTCGAAATTGACCGCGAAGTCTTTCTCCTTTTTGACGTGTTCCGCGAGCGTTTCGCAATAGGTTTTATCCTGTTGGCATGCTTTCGCAAGATCAGCTATGCTGGTTGCGAGGAAAAGCTTTACGGTTTCTCCGGTGGCAGTTTTGCCTTCTTTGGTTTCGCCGATTTTGCGTGATAGCGCAGGTATTTTTTTGATGTCGAATTTGAATGCGAGCGCTCGTTTGCGTTCGGGCTGATAAGAGAAGGTTGGTTGCATGACTACATCATCATTGATATTCATAAGGAATATGTTGCCGGTTTGCTGGTGTTCTGGCCTGATGACGCAGTCGACGTGGTTTCCGCGGTAGGTGAAGCGTGCTGTGTCTGCGCCTTGGCTTTTATGCTGGCTATCGAGGCGGTTTTGCTCTTCGTGGAAGCGTCGCAGGAATGGCAGTTCTATGCTGTGCCCAAGGTACATGCCTGCTATGCCGCCGATGCCAAGTCCGATTATTCCTGCAGGTATGCCTACGAAGAGTTTGCCCCAGAATTCAAGGTCGAATTCGTATTTAGCTAAGGTGTATCCTGCTATGCACCCGCCTATGGCTCCTCCGAAGGAGAGGATGGTGTCTAATGACTTATAAAAATTGGTCCGAGGTTTTTCCCTTTCAAGTTGGAATCGCACTTGTTCATCGAGCATTGAATCACTTCGCCTCATACTTTTTTACTAGGTTTTCCAAGTCAGCCAATATTTCAAGCTTTCGCTCGTTGGGTTGGTTATCGAAGGCTGTTTTGATGGTTGAGAGGTAGGCGTCGCGCAGATGGGTGTAGGAGTCCTGTATGCCTGTATCTCGTTGTTTGAAGTTCACAGCGTGTTCTTGGAGGTTGCAAAGGAATTCAAGCTCTTGAGGCGTTCTTAATAATTTATAGATTTTTGTCGCCAATTCTTGGTTGAGTCCTCCTTGTCCAAGCAGTATACGGCTTATTCCCCTTTGACTGCGACCGACTTTATTTGAAATAGTCGTTTGGCTGATTTCAGCGTTTGTTAGATAAACACGAAGCGCTTCACGCTGCTGTTCAGTGAGCGCATAATTTAGCAGGTTGGTTCTCTTTGCCATATCAAATCACCAAAGAAAAAATAAGATTTAAAAAAATAAAATGTGCTTACTCTTCGCGCATGCGGGAGAAGCCGATTATGAGGCCGACAACGACTAGGAGGGCCACAAGAACCAAGAGGACCACTTCGAGTGCGGTTCTAAGGCTGTTGCCTGCTGGAACTGCTGGTTCGACTGGGGTCGCGTTCTGGACTGGCTGCACGATAACTACTGGAGCTTCGTTGCAGTCTTCGTTTTCAAGAACGGTTATCTTGCTGGTTGTGCCGACTGTGTCGTGTCCGTCGTTGTACGTTGCCGCGACTTTGACGTCGTAGACGCCTGGTTCCGCGCATCGTGGGAGGCGCATGAAGAACTCTTCAGTTTCTTCCTGTTCGTCTCCGTTTTCGACTTCTTCGATGTATTGGGTTGCTGAGAGGCCGAGTTCTGGGATGCTGACGACGACTTTGACGTCTTGTTCGTCTTTTTGTCCCTTGTTTTCAAGGCGTACTCTGCCAAGCAGGCTTTGGCCTGCTGTGACGGTGCTTCCCGGGTTGAATGTTACATCCATGATTTTCATCGCGTGGCGCGGTGCGTCGACTGCGAGGAGGTATTCATAGGTGTCCTTTGCGTTGTTTCTGTCGCTAAGGTCGATTCTAAGGAGGTATTGGTCAAGTTCAACATCGTCTGGGAGGTGCATGGTGAGCTTGATTATCTTGGTGTTGTTTGCGCCGAGTTTGAATGGGCCGTATTTTGCGCTGATGTCTTCATCAGAGCTGAATTCGTAGCCATCGATGCTTGCGCGAACCAAAAGGTTGTCTGCGTTGACCAAGGAAGTGACTTCCAATCGAAGTTCGAATTCTTGGTTTCGGTCGATGTTAAGCTTGTTGATTGAGCCTGCTCCTGCGAAATCGATGAGCTCGGTTCCGTCAACTTCTGAGTCGACTATGAAACTTGGCACGTTTTGTGCCGCTGCTGTGCCCGCAAAGACTGCGAGCATAACGAAAAACAACGCTGCGATATATTTGTTCATTCTTTAAACCCCCCGACGATTTAATCGAGATATTGATTTTGTTACTACTCTGAGATTATAACCCCTATTTAAATCTTTCGTCTTTTGAGCATTGGAGAGTAACAAAAAAGAGCAATAACGTGAAAGTGGCAGTTTTCGGCATAAAAACCTTTTTATGCAGTATGCGTTCCATGCAGGATATGATCCGCCAGCCGATTGTCACGATTATGGGCCACGTCGACCATGGGAAGACGACCCTTCTTGATACTATAAGAGGCAGCGCCATAGCTGCAAGAGAGGCAGGAGGCATCACTCAGGCGATAGGCGCGAGCATCATCCCGTTATCGACTATTCAGACTGTATGCGGCAATCTTTTGGAGAAACTTCAGTTCAAGATTACCTTGCCTGGGCTTTTATTCATAGATACTCCGGGCCACGCGGCTTTTGTCAATTTGCGAAAGAGGGGCGGAAACCTTGCTGATATCGCGATTCTTGTCGTGGATATCAATGAGGGTTTGATGCCTCAGACAAAGGAGAGCATCGAGATTCTAAAGCAGTACAAGACGCCTTTTATCGTCGCTGCGAACAAGATTGACTTGGTTGATGGGTGGCGTTCTCAGAAGATGCCGATGGTGCAGAGCCTAGCGTCTCAATCGCCTCAGACCATACAGAAAGCCGAAACCAAGCTCTATGAATTGGTCGGCCAGTTGTTCGAGATGGGTCTTAACGCGGACAGGTTCGATAGGGTTTCCGACTATACTAAGCAGATTGCGCTTGTTCCTGTTAGCGCGAAGTCCGGAGAAGGGATTCCGGAATTGCTGATGATGTTGACAGGTCTTGCGCAAAGATTCCTCGAGAAAAAGCTTGAAACTTCAAAGGATAGCCCGGGTAAGGGGACTATTCTTGAAGTGAAAGAGCAGAAAGGTCTTGGCAAGGTTCTTGATGTTATAATTTATGATGGCAGGTTGAGCGTGAATGACCAAATAATTATTGGCACGCTTGGCAAGCCTATTTCGACGAGGGTTAAGGCTTTGTTCGAGCCGTCTGAGCATCAGGAGATGCGTGAAAAGAAGGCGAAGTTCGACCCTGTGAAGAGCGTGACCGCCGCGACTGGTGTTAGAGTTGTCGCGCTTGATGTTGAGAATGCTGTCGCAGGAATGCCGCTGATAGTATCGACGGGTGATGATGCGAGAGTTATGGCAGATGTCATGTCTGAAGTCGGCGAGGTCGTTATGGAGAGCGATGGCGATGGTATTATCGCAAAGGCTGATTCTCTTGGAAGTTTGGAGGCGCTCGTGACTCTTCTAAGGCAGCGCGGAATTACTGTTCGAAAGACAGGCATTGGTCCTATTTCAAAGAAGGATTTGTCAGACGCTGAAGCGATTGCGGTTTCAGACCCGTTGCACGGTGTTGTTTTGGCGTTCAATTTGGAAAAGCCTGAACTGCAGTCGTCAGCAGGGGTTTTCGTGCACGATGTTATTTATCGTCTTATTGATGATTATGATGCGTGGAAGCAAAAGCAGCAGAAAGCGTTGGAGCTTTCCAAGCTCGATAGGCTGGTGAAGCCCTGCAAGCTTGAATTGCTCAAGGGCTATGTTTTCCGCCAGAATAATCCTGCTATTGTTGGTGTTGAGATTGCGAACGGAACTTTGCGTTCTAACACTCCGCTCATGAATAAGGAGGGCAGGGAGCTTACAGTTGTCAAGGGCATTCAGCTCGAGCAGGAGAATGTTGATGAGGCGCAAAAGGGCAAGCGTGTGGCGATTAGTTTGCCCGGAGTCACTGTTGGAAGGCAGTTGAACGAGGGCGATATTATTTACAGTATGGTTTCGGAAGAGGATTTCCGCCAGTATAAAGATCATAAGGAGCATTTATCCGACGATGTGAAATTGGTTCTAAAAGAGATTGCCGAGATTATGCGCCAGAAGAATCCGATGTGGGGAGTTTAAGATGAAGGAAATTGAAAGTGTTATGATGACTAGGGAAGTGAAGGTTTTCTTGAAACTTATAGTTGACCAGTTCGGCGGATACCCGGAGTGGTTCGATCACGCGGTGTTTGTTCGAAGAAAAGAGCGTGTGTGTCTTCTTTCGCGCGATATCGACAATATTTCTGTGAAGAATATTCGCATTAACAGCCTTGGGCTTTACATCGCTGAAGTGAAGAATGATACTTTGCGCTTGAGCATCGAGGGAGCTCAGCTTATAGGTCCGTTCGCGAAGAAGAATATCTGCGAAGTTAACCAAGAGCAGATGAGAGAGTGGTTCAAGGGCAATGATGTTGTCATCAGCGATAAATTTGATGGTTTTGTGATAATGAAGTGCAATTCTGATTTTATCGGTTCAGGCAGGTTCAAGGATGACCATATCATCAATTTCGTTCCGAAGGCTAGAAGGATTATGGATATGCACTAGTCGTCATCTATTTGATTCTGGTATCGTCTTCGAATGTCTGCAAAAACATAGACGATTCTATGTAGATAGTCATTCAATTCCATCAGAGTAGTTACTCTTTGTCCAACGGTAGCTCGCCTATCGCGGCAAATGTTTTCAAGTGCTGTCTCATATGATTGTAATTTTGACGATATTTGTTGGTCGGTTAATTTAGCGTCTTGTCTGGCGATACTGGCAAGATCATCGACAGTTTGGTATGACCCTGCAAGGGCGTATGCTTCTTTGGGAGGTACGCTTGAATCTCCGACTGAAAAACGCATGAGTCGCAATAAAGGAATAAGACGGCTGATGTACTCTGCAGTTTCTGGCTTTAGCGCGCCAAGATCTATTATATCTGCGAGTTTGATGTTAGAATGGCTGATAAATGTAGTCCATCTGGCGAATTGGCTTGCTTGGCTTTCTGGTGAAAGAGTCATGTTCTTGCCTTTGTCATATCGCTCATTTAAAGATTATTGTAGCGAAGTTACGAGTCTATCTTCCAAATCACATCGCCTACGTGGTGTACATTCTTGAAGACTCTGCCGGTTTTCATTTGGAATATTTCTTCTCCGCTAAAGAGCGCTTCTGCTACGCACAGTGGTTTTTTGTGTTTTTCATCGACGATTGCGATGATGTCTCCTTTGTTTATCGTGTGGTCGAGTTCTTTGATTCCGGGGCGCATCACGTCTGCTCCTGAGCTTACGAACTTCACCGCGCCCATGTCGACAGTTGCTGTTTTGAGGAATTGGTTTGTAAGAAGTGATTTTAGTGTTGGTATTGGTTTTCCTTCTTTGTAGAAGAACATTGGTTGTTTGTCTTTGAGGATGAATAGTGCGTGTTCGAAGTCTTTGATGACGAGTTGGTCTTTTTTGTCGAAGAAGTCTTCTTTTCCGTATGCGTTTTTTATTTCTGTGTTGATTTTTTCTACATCATTTTTACTGAGCTGCTTCAAGATACACCTCTGTTGGTTTATTATTTGAAGTGCGTCTTGAAGTATTCGGAATTTCAAACTCTTTCTTATTGTTTGCTTTGAAATTCAGAGATTTCAAGGTGTACCTCTAATTGTTTTCCTTTTTTGAGTAGTTCTACTAGTTCTCGTTTTATATGTTTTGCTGCTTTGTCGCATCGTGTTGCAAGGGTGCGTTCGGATGCGTATTCTCCTAGACGCAATACGATTTCGTGTTCGTCTTTGAACTCAGAATTTAATGTTCCTTCGACGGTATCGCTGATGCCTTCGCAGGTGAATGTCATTTTCATCTGTCCGCCTTTTTGCGCTAATTTCTTGAGTTCTTCGAAATTGAAATCCGCTTTGACTGCGAGTATGCAGTCGCCGTTTAGGGTCAAATGTTCTGCTTTGGTGATTTCGAGTGTATTCTTGTGTGTGGCGAGTATGTTTTGATGTCCGTATGCTTTGAATCTCATGTTAGTTGGATTTGTGGTAAGCTTTTTAAAACGCTCGTTTGGTTTAAGAGGATATGATTGAGCGTTTTGAAGCTGGCGAGAGAATTTCAGAGCAGGATTGGCAGAGCTATGTCCAATCGCTTAAGGCGAACATCACGCAATCTACAGTTCAGCAGGCGAGTGATGCTATTGTTGAGGCGGTGCGTAAGCGCGTTCCGAAGGGAAAGTTCGGCGTGCTTTTGAGCGGTGGTGTTGATAGCAGTCTTATCGCTCTTCTTGCGAAAAGATTCTCGAAGGAAATGGTCTGCTATACTGTCGGGCTTAGGGGCAGTCCTGATGTGAAAGCTGCGACCATAATGGCAAAATCGCTTGGGTGCGAGTGGAAGCTTCGCGAGTTTGAAGTTGATGGTGTCTTGCAGTTCCTGCAAAAGTCCGCTAAAATGATTGGCTGGGACGACCCTGTGCAGATTGGTATTGGCGCGGTTGTTATCGCGGGTGTTGAGCTTGCGAAAGAAGATGGTATTACAGTAATATTTGGCGGCTTGGGTACTGAGGAAGTGTACGCTGGCTATCAGCGCCACGTTATCGCTAAGGACGTTAATGCCGAATGCTGGAAAGGTTTGCTTAATCTTGCCAAGGTTGATTTGGCAAGGGATTGTTCGCTTGGGGCAGGCTTGCAGGTGAGCGCTAAAGTTCCGTTCTTAGACGAGAAAGTTATCGTTACCGCGATGGGTCTTTCGGGTGAGGAAAAGATTGTTGATGGAGAGCGCAAGGTTGTGTTCAGAAAAATTGCAGAGGCGCTCGGCGTTCCTAAAGAGATTGCTTGGCGAAAAAAACAGGCTGCGCAGTACGGTTCTGGTTTTGACAAGGCGCTTGAGAAATTGGCTAAAAAGGCGAATTTGAGTAAAGGCGATTTTGTGAAGTCGCTCTGCGGGTAACTGTGACGAAAAACCGCAAAGAGCGTATGCTTTGAGATGATTTTGCGTGTGCTGTTTATGGCTTCGCAGTCATATCTATGATTATTCTTGGATGAAGAGTGCGATTTTTGCGACGAATTTTTGTGCGTTGTTATGGATTTCTTCGAGTCGTTTTTCGGTGTATGTTTTGATTGCAGTGTAGCGTGCGGTGTGGGCTTCTTTTCGTGCGTCTTCGAAATATTTGACGTATTCGTCTTCGAAGATTTTGTGGGCTTGCTGGAGCAGCAGCAAATCTTCTTTTTGTATTTGATTGGGCACAAGTAGGTGGCCAAGCGCGGTTTGGGCAGCGGTGTGGTTTTTTGTTTCATAACCTTTGGTGAGTATGGCTGCTTTGGCGGCGTACAGCATTGCATAGTACGATATAGTGATTGCCCAATAATTCCAATAAAGTTTTTCTGGCTGTCCTTTTGCTGGCTTGATGTCTTTGACGTGATTGGCTATCAACAGGCTGTTTTCTGCTTTTCTGAGAAAAAGTTTGATTTTGAACTGCTGGTCTGATGTTCTGATGCTTCCTTCTAAGAGTGCATTTTCAAATTCCTGCTTGTACGTTTTCTTATCGAATTCCATAGACGAGGTTCCAAAATAGTTCAGGGTCGTGAAGAAGTATGTGGTTTCTTAATGCTTGCGTTCCAATGTTTTCTTCACTATCTTTGAGCATGGCGGTGAATTCTTTGCGCGTGACGTAGATAGGGTTGATTCGTATTCGAAAAAGTGTTTCATATCTGGAAAAATCGGGTTCTCGCTCGCCGGTCTTATTGATGATTAGCAGGTCTATGTCGCTTTTTGCGGTTTGAGTGTTTTTAGAGTAGCTTCCGAATAAAATCAGCGAGTATTCGCCGGCGGGTAATTCTTCTGTTATTTTCTTGAGAATGGATTGTTTTTTGAGATATTCATCTTTCTCTTCTTTTGAGGAGATGATTAAATAATGCTTTACGATTTGATTTTGCTTGTTGATTTGGATAAGTGTTGCTTTTCCTGCCTTTGTTCTTACTATGAGATCTGCCAGTTTTTTGATTGTTCTGTGGAATGTCGCATAAGGAATTTTTGCGAGCTTGCTAAGCTCGTGCATGGTGAATGCTTGGTCGGTGTTCTTTCCTAGATAATTGATGACTTTCAGTTTATTATCCATAACTGAATAATATTATCCATTATTGATATATAAGTCTTTCGCTGTTCAAAAGCTCGCGAACGCAAAAACTTCAGACGGCGAAGGAATGGCGCGCAGACCTTCGAGCAAGAAATCAAGTCTCATAAGGAAGAATTTGTAAATACATTAATCACTCAAAAGTAGTCATAACAGCAAGGTTTATAAACCATATTTCTCAAAATCAAACTTATGAGCAGACGACGCCGCGAAAAGAAGACTAAGCAGAAAAATCAGGGGCAGCAAGTGCAGGCTGAAGAGAGATTTGCTTTTGATAGAAGGCGATTTCTTCGCATTCTGGCTTTGGGCGGGGCATATGCTGCGGCAGAAGCGACTGGAATTGGACCAGTTTCATTGTACTTGCAAAGCAGCCGAACAAAAGATGTACAACTTCCCAATCAATGGAATTACTTGCGTCAGTTGATTCCAAATGAGGACCTCGCTCTTTTTGGCGGGTTTTTACGGCTGCCGCAAGAACAACAAAAAGAAGCTCTGAGCGCTATTGAACAGAGAGTTCTTGATGAAACAAGAATTGGTCTTCTCTACAATCACATCATTGAGCGTTCAGAAGCCCAGTTTATCACATTTGAAGGGCTTCGGGAATTGAGTGCGACGCAGCCTATCGCCGCAAAAATCTTGCGACAAACAGAGGGAGATATGCAGGCGGTTGATGGACATGGTCATTTCGCAGGCATATATTCTGCTAATCTTGATCGAGTTATTGTTTTTCCCGCTGTTCCCGCGTCGGATTTGGCCCGATTGCTTGCTTTGCGTGAGACGCGAGCATGCACATTAGCGCATGAAGCAATTCATAAGATTCAGCATAACGAATGGCCTGATGCGCGTTGTTGGAGATTTATCATGAATTCTGGCGAGAATACGGTTGATGATCTTTTTGCGCTTAATGAGCGGACTTTGCGTACATATGCGATAGAGGTTCTTCAACGGCCCGATGCCACATTGGAAGAGATAAGTAATGATTTTATTCTGAGAATTGGACGGATGGGATCTGCATACGGCGAGCAAATGCAGATATTTGAAGTTGGAGCGCGTTTTGTTGAACCAAAAGAGGTGCGCAGTGATGGAGCGATTAATTTTGGAACGGATTTATTTAGTCAGCCTTACAATATTACGCCTCAAGATTTATCTAGGCTTGTAAGGATAATCATGCCGATTTATGGATTTTACGCGCAGAATGATTCTGATATTGATGTGGATTTAAGCGTTGCGCGATGTATCGGTCAATATGGTGCATCCATCGATAAATTGCAGTCTCACGCTCAAGAACTGATCGGAGCGAATTGGGAAACTTATCGGCAGAGAGGTTCTAAGTTTATTGGCAGCAGATGGAATCAGCTCGCGCCGGCTCCAGCGATCGCGAAGGAAATTTTGCGCGAATATGTTCGTTAAGCGATCGCTCGCAGAGAATAAGTGTTTTTGAATTAGCGCGTCATCTTGAGTGAATTTCCACCGCAGATTCATCCGTTACTTTGTAGAAAAGCTTATATATCAATTTGTACAATTGTACAAATAATGATACACTTGGATAAAAAAATATACACTAGTTCAGTGTTGGGTTTGTTTTTCGACGACCCGCAGGGAAGATTTCACATAAGAGAGATTGCCCGCAGGGCAGGTCTTCATCCAAATACCGTTCTTCGTGATGTGAAGCTGCTGGCAAAAGAGGGGCTTCTTTGTGTCAAAAGGACTAAAGCAGTGGTGGAAGTTACTGCGAATCGTGATAATGCGTTGTTTACGCGTCTGAAGCGGTTGGAGAATGTCAGACGCGTTATGCTCTCTGGTTTAGTTGAAGTGCTAGATTACGCGTATGGGGCTCCTGAAGCGATTGTTTTGTTCGGAAGCTATGGCAGAGGAGAAGACACGCTTAAAAGCGATATTGACGTTGCTGTGGTGACTTCGCGAAAGGCGCGTCCTGACCTTTCAAAATTTGAAGCGCTGCTCAAGCGCAGCATCCAGATTGTGGAACTTGATTTGAAGACTGTCGGAAAAAACCTTTTGAGCAATGTGGCAAATGGCTTTGTTTTGAAAGGATACTTGACGATATGAAATAAAGTCTCTAGTATGGATAGCTTTCGCTATTTGACCTCATCTCTGCAGCACTATTCAATATTATTTTTTAGTGAAGTACTCTAGTCTTTGCAGTGAAATCTCGTAGCGCGCGACTTCAACTTCTTCTATGAATTCAGACGATCCGTATGGCATGCAGACTGAAAGCATTTGGCGTAAGTCAACGACGCTAGCTGGCCCCATCACTAGGTTTTGCCCTTCAACGCCGATTACTTTTCCTTCTATGCCAAAGTATCGCTCTTGCGCGTAATATGTTTCGCTTGGTTCAATTACTATTCCGTTGATGATTAATGCTGTTCTCATGATATCCTCCGAGTTTGTTGTGCTGTTGAATCAAAGTTGAGAAATACAGCTGCGCCAGATTCCGGATGCATTTTTTGAGAAATTGAAATCTAATTGAAACTGACCATTAACGCCAAAAACAATCACTCGGTAATTGCATGATAAAACTGTTGAAAACGCGCTATTTAAATCTTTTGATGAGAATTAACTGACGTGAGATTTATGCGCTCGTCATTGCCATGAGTTGTTTGAAGCTTTTTTGCGCTTCCAAAAGCAGGCGCAGGATTTCATTTCGTCTATTGTGGTATTCTATTGGTGCGCTTCCATCGAGCATGTCTGCGAACTCGTATTTTTCGCAAAGTTCGAACAATTCTTCGTTGTCGATGACGAATTCGCATTCTTCCATTGTGTTGACCGCGTCCTTTAGCAATTCAGCGGCGCGAAGCGCCACATCAGAAGAGAATTGTTTTGATAAACTCTTAAGATCCAGTACGATGACGTTTATTCTTCCCCGCATCACTTGACGAAATTGTGTTTCTTCGTTGTCGGGAGGAACTCTTTTTTTAAGGTATTCCGCCACACGCACTTTTTTCTTAACGAGCTCGGTTAGATACTCCTTGTCGAAATAGTTCATTTGCGGATCGCGGTCCAAAAACGATTTTTTCTCTCTGGGTTTGAAAAGAATGAATGCTTCTATGAGTTTTTGAACGATTTGTGCCAATTCTGCTTCAATGCTGTCTTTATCCATGAAAAATAAAAAGTTCAAACGGATTATAAAGATTCCTATCTTGTATTGTCAAAAGAAAAAGCCGCGACAAAACACTCGCTGCAGGCATTCAAACAGCCGTCCCGCAGTCATCCGTCCTACCTTCGTGCCGTCAAGCCGTCCCGCCATCGTCCGTCCAGCCGTCTTCCGCCCTACCGTAAATGTATTTCCACGACATCCGAATCCAATAATTCTTTTTCGAGGTTTTTGAATACTTGGCCTTCGAATTTGGCTGATTTGCCCCAGATTCTTGCGTATTTGAATTTTTTTGTGAAGTCTCGGTGGATGTGTTCGCAGACTGTTTTGAGTGTTGCTGGGCGTGTGAGTATCATGGGTTCGTCCATGTCTGGTTTGTGGTTGATTTCTTTTAGGTATACTCGTAGGAAGTTGAGCTGGTCGAATATTGCGTCTTTGAGGTCTTCAACTCCTGTTTTTTTCTCTGCGCTGACGAATACTGCGCCGGGGAATCTTTCGCGTAAATCTTTTTTCTGGTGTACGTTTAGAAGGTCTGCTTTGCTGATGCATACTAGATGTTTGACGTAGCTTCTGTTTCCTTCTATGGCGTCGATGAACTGGTCGATGTCTATGTCGTTCCTAATCACGATGTCGGCGTTCATTATTCGAAATTCCTTGAGGATTGCTTCTAGTGTTTCTCTGCTGACTTTGGTCAGCTTCACAGTGCTGTGGATTGATAGGCCGTCTTTTGATTTCTTTACGAGTTTGACGTCCGGTTTTTGTTCTGCGAGTCGAATGCCGACATCGCGCACTTCTTTTTTTAGCAGTGGGAGATGTTCTGGGTGCATTGCTTCTATTATGAATAGGACTAGGTTTGAGTTGCGCGCCATGGCTAGTACTTCTTTTCCGCGTCCTCTGCCTGATGCCGCGCCTTCTAGGATTCCGGGGACGTCGAGGATTTGGATTTTGGCGTTGCGATGGCAGAGCGTTCCTGGAATGCAGGTTAATGTTGTGAATTCGTAGGCTGCGGTTTTGCTTTGTGTTCCGCATAATGTGTTGAGTAGTGTGGACTTTCCTACTGATGGAAAGCCTACCATGATGACGCTTGCGTTTCCGGTTCGTTTGACGAACCATCCTTCTCCGCCGCCTTTGCCTGCCTGTTTTTTCTCTATTTTTTCGCGTAGCTTGGCTATTTGGCTTTTGAGCAGTCCGAACCAGTGTTCTGTCGCCTTGTTGTACTTGGCAGTGCTCATCTGGGCTTCGAGATCTTTTATTTTTGAGTGTTCGTCGGCCATGGTAGATTTGTCTTTATCTTGGAATGTTTGTCTATATTACGTCTTTTTGCGCAGGTCTATAAAAAGCTTTATAACAAGCGATATTCTCTATGAGTATATGGATTTGGTGGCGATATGGTCTGTAGTGAGTAAATTCGAGGTCGCTTTTGTGACTTTGATTGCTGGTTTGTTGATAGCTAGGCTTGTGGGCAGGCTTGTTGGTTTTATTTTAAAGGAAGCTGAGCTTAACGCTATTTTGAAGAGCGCGGGTTTTCATCCTTGGAGCGTTGAAGTCGGCATTGTGGTTGAAAGATTGATTCAGGCGATAACTGTGATCATCGTCCTTCAGCAGTTTGATATGGCAAGGTTTGTGCTTGAGATTGTGGGTTTGATACTTGGTGTTGTCTTGTTGGTTGGCTTGTTGCTTAGCGTGCGTGATGTTGTTCCTAATCTTGTGGCGTACGTTCTTTTGCGTAAAAAGTTGTTGAAAGTTAAGGGAACTGCTGTTAGTATTGGGCACGTTTCAGGCAGGGTTGAGAAGATTGGTTTTTTGCGAACTATCCTGAGTGGAAAGGAGAAGTTTGTTGTGCCTCATAAGTACGCTTTGCGTGCCGGAATTAAACCGATTCGAGAAGACTGACGATATTGAATAGTTGTGTTCTGATGTATGATTGCATGTTGTGGTCTTGTGTGAGTTCTTCGAGTTCGCATAGAGCTTTGCTGATTTTGGTGCTGATCTCGGCGTTTTGTCCGAGGATGGTCGTTGCGTTTGAGAGTTTGAGCTTGATGTTTTTTGGTGTTGATGGGTCTTCTTGTAGTTCTTGTATGGCGAATAGGATTTGCGCGAGAACGTCCATTTTATTTTGACTCCTCGTGGAGTTTTTTTGATTTTTCTTGTAATTGTTTTTCTTGTTTTTCGAGTGTTTGGATTCGAAGCTCGAACATTTCTTTTCTGTTTTGAAGTTCTTTGGATAGTTCTTCTTTGTTCGCGCCCATCATTATTCCGCCGACGATTTTGTAGGCTGTTGGGGCGGTTTGGAGTTCTTTTAGAGCTGCTTCGATTTCGAATAGTTGCGCTTGGTATTGTTGTTTTTGCGCTGTTAGAGAATGCAGGTTTTGTTCGATGAGCGCGATGCGTTGGGCGTTTTCCTCTTTGCTCATACCGCTTTGACCTTCGTTGCGACGCTTCGGCTCTTATAGAGGACTTTGCTGCCGCAGTAAGGGCATCGTACGCGCTTTCCCATCATTTCTTCGCTGATTTTTTTGCCGCAGAGAAAACAGGTGTATTTTACCATTTTACTCTTCACCTTCTTGGGTTGTTTTTATTTCAGGCGTTTCCGCGATGAGTTGTTGGGCTCGTTCTACGATGCTTACTTTCTCTCCTACGGTGTACGCTCTGCTGGTGAATGTGCTGTTGCAGTTCTGGCAGTGCCATATGCCGAAGCTTTGGCGTTTGACTTTGATTTTGGTGCAGTATGGGCATTTATGCAGTCTTCGCTGTTCTTTTTCTATCTTGTCGAACTTGCTCTTGGTGGTTCGACCGTATCGTGTGCCGAAACGCTTTACCGAACCTGTACCCCATACTTTTTCTGCCATGTTCGTGAAAAAGCAGGAGGGGGTTTAAAAAGGTTTCTGATTGAGGGGGTTTAAAGAAGCGTCCAAACGAGGCTTGAGAGTTCTTCTGGTTTGTCTATTAGATAGTCGAAATGTGCTGTTCCTTCAGGGGTTTGTACGCCTTGTTCTAAAAGTTCTCTTCCTTCGTAGCCGTAGCACGCTCCGCAGGTTATGAGTGTTTCTGGGTGGTTGGGATTCAGCCTCATTACTTTGTAAGATGCTCTAAGGTCGTTTCTGGTGTCTCCTACGTGCAGGGTATATGCTCCTTCGCAGTCTATTAGTCCGAGCATGAGTGCTATTGATATCGTGGCTGGTTTTTTGAGCGAGTCAGGATCGTTCGCTCCGTGGTATTGGCGTAGAACTTCTTCTGTTACGAATGAGTCGAAATATTGGAGTATTCCTCCTTTTTCTAGGTCTGCGTGGATGGACTTCCAGGAGTTTGTGGTGTTTATTCCAAGGCGTATGCGCCTGTTGCGTTTGTGGTTGCGCCCAAGCCCTCCGAGTTTCCATATTCGTTCGATTTCTTCTTTTATGCCGGTATAGAGTGTTTGCGGGTTTTGCTGGTTGAATGCTTCGTATGCGGGCCATACTGGGTGTTCTCTATCACTCATGTCGCAGGGAAGTTTTAGCGCATCGTAGACGTTCTGCACTCCTCCTTTGAGCGCGCAGTGTTCGTTGTAGAATGTGATGAATTCAGGGAATGTTTTGAACGGCCAGTCTTTGCCGTTTTGGGTTGAGTAATATTTGAACCAGCGTTCTTGGCGTTCTGATGTGGGCGCGAGGGTTCCGTCGTAGTCGAAGACTATTGCTTGGAGCATGTTTTGGTGTTTTTGAATAGTCGTTATAAATTTTGTTGGTTTTGAGTTGAGGAAATGATTTATACTCTGAAAATAAATGGTTTGTATGCTCGATGCCACGTTATGCCTGCTTATCAAAGACAAAAGGATTTGTTTGGGTTTGAAGAAGCGCAAGCTCGGGATGGGCAAGTATAATGGTTTTGGTGGCAAGCGTGAAAAAGGCGAAACTATAGAGCAGGCTGCTGTTCGTGAATTGTTTGAGGAAGCGCAGGTTAAAGCGACAGAGTATTGTAAAGTTGGCGAACTTACGTATTTGTTTCCTAAGATGAAAGAGTGGGACCAGGTGGTGCACGTTTATCTGGTGACCGAATGGGAGGGCGAGCCAAGAGAGACTTTGGAGATGGGAGTTGAATGGTTTTCTTTGAAGAATATTCCGTTCGATAAAATGTGGGATAATGATAAGATTTGGCTGCCTTTAGTGCTGGAAGGTAAAAAGGTGAAGGGTTCTGTTGTTCATGATGAGGATAAGACTGCTTCGCATACCATACATGTTGTAGACGATTTCTAAATAAGTTGTTGGTCTGGAAAAGGTTTATAACCATTGATACGAGTGGTATTCTAAAGAGGAACTGATGAGCATTTTTGGTATTTTTCATGGTTGGCAGCGAAAACGGCCGTTGTTGGATAAGCTTCAAAGCGAAGTGAAAGATACTGTTCTTCAGATATATGGTGTTTTGTTGAAGGAGTATAAGGTCAAGCTTGATTTCATTCAGGATGGTTCGAAGTTGACGCGTAAAGATTTGAGGGAAGCGTTGCGGGTTGAACAAGCGACTATTGGTCGTGAAGGAGCGAGTGTTGATAGAGCCATACTTGTTCTTGGCGAAGTTATAAGGAAAAAGTCGGTTGCTACTGACCTTGCGAATGAAGAGCAGTTGCGTAATGAGTTGATTCTTTTGAAGAACGAATTGCCAGTGCTTCAGGAAATAATAAAAGAGCAAAACGAATCGTTGATAGAATATTTCAATGCGGTTGACTTCAAAGCTCTTGTTGAAGAAGAAGGGCGCCATTTGATGGTTGAGCATGATGAATTGGACAAAATTCTTGCGGAGCTCTCTGTTGTTCTTGCTGAAAAGCCGGAGATTATGACTTCGCAGCTGCGCGAGAAAAGAATTGCGGAATTAGAAAAGTTAAGATTTTCTACAGCGCGCTTTCCTGAAGCTACCTCCCTTTTAGTTGCAAACTGGGATTTAGTTGAGAAGTTAAACGCGAAAAATGAATCAAAAAGAGATTTCAGCTCGTTATGGCCCCTGTGCATGCCTGAAATTGCAAAAAGGGATTTGTTGAAGACTCGCGCAGACGTGAAATTAGTGATAGACTTGAATGAGAAAACCGGTCCATACAACGCGAAGACTATTCTACAAAACGGATTATATGCTGTTATGGATTTTGATCAAAGTTCTGGTTTTATAAAAACTCGTGAAGAAATTTGGCGGGCGGTTTTCCTGATAGCTGAATTTGTTGAAAAAGCCGAGCCTGGTCTCGTGAAGAGGATGCTATCGAATGGTTTGTTGAGTGTTAAACGGGCGGGTTTGATTAAAAATTTTGATGACTTGGAATTAGTGGTTGAACTTACAAGAAAAACTAAACCTTCGCAGGTTCTGCTGTTATTTGATGCTGGTCTGCCTGCTGTTGTAGATGCCAAACTTATTAAAAATCGGCAAGACTTGATTACTGCGGCGGATAATCTTATTAAATTGATGAACTTTTGCGCTGGTGCAGAACACTACATGCTTAAAGAATTGCACAACTTGCTTCCATATTGGGCTAAATTTGGCCTTCAAATATTTGATATTTTGCTAATCCCCTGTGCCAAAGCGCAGGGTCCGGGAACATTCCTGTGTTTTGAGCAGTTCTTTTTAATTGCATCTTGGGGATCGACAGGAAGTGTGGATGATTTGGCGATTTTGAATTTTATCACTACTAAATACCCTATCAAAGCGGCGGACATTTTAAAAAATCTTGTTCATGCGGGTTTGGCAGCAGGCATTGTTTCTCATCAAATTCATGAGGATGCTGAAATTTTAAAATCGTTTTTGAGGAATTCTCCTGCGTATCTTCCTGAACTATATCAGGAGTACAAAGTGCTGTACTTACAACACCTGCCAAATTTGGATATTCGCGCGAAGGAGCTTTTCAGGCGTGCACGTGAGTTGAAGGAGGCGGTGGTGAAGGGTGATCTCGCGCTCGATAGGCAAAATGAGAGTATCGGCCTTGCGGTTCTTTTCCACGTGTTTAGTCCTGAGATTACGATGGATAGAGAAATGTACAAACGATGTATTGATAATAGGCAAAGCCGCGAAAGCGATATACCTGAGCTTCTAGTTAGAAGACTTAGCGGCAAAAAAGCAAGCATCGATGTGGGAAGTGTTGAATTGAATGAGGGTGAGGAGCTTGGTACTTCTGCGTGGGCTGATCTTGTTGAAGCGGTGGAGCAAGTAAATGCGAATCCTGTGTCTGTTGATGAAAGTGCGCTGGGTTTTGAGCTTCTTGAGCCGAATATCGGTGAAAAGAGGAAAGAATTGCTGGTCAAGATTTACGCGTGGTGGAGACAGCAGGGTAATAGCCTTCCGAGTCTGAGTTCGTCTTATGATGTTCTTGTGAAATACAAGGAGTTTGTTGGTGATAGGTTGAATGATGTCATTTTTAGTTGTCTTGATGCTGCTCAAAAGGCTGATCCTGCGCGGTTTCAAAGAAAGATTGGTCAAAAGCCAATTGATTTTAGCAGGCTTGCTAAAATGCTAGCTGGGCTTTGGCAGTCCGCTATGCCTGTGGAGCAGAAGAGACAAAGAGTTACGGCGATTCTTCAACAGAATGGTTTTGCTGTGGTGCAGCTGGATTGGCAGCCGAGCTGGACGGCAGTCGAAATTGCAGGTTGGCTCTCTCAGTACACTGTAATTGATAAGAGTCTTGTTGCGCGTATAAAAGAGCAGCTCTACGGGGAGAACTATCGGGCTATGCAAAATGAGATGCAAAAGTTCAAGTTCACGCGGGCAAGGGGGACGAAGACGTTCACGTTCGTTCTTTCAAAGAAGAAATCGCACAGTGTTGCGATGTTTAATATGGGTGTTTGCGTGGCGGTGGATGACAAGCTCTGGAACAGTCCTGATATGTGGCAGATGATCATATTTGATGAGGAAAATAATGCGTGCGGAGGAGTTATCTATCGAACTATCAGTGAGAATGGTAAAAGATATTTGGTCGCATCAATACATCCGAGTCAGAAGATTCTTTCAACTGTATCGCCTAAAGGCGTGTATGAGAAAATAGTGCAGTTCTCGCAGCTTATGAAAAAGCTCCTGAAATATGATGAGCTTCTTATCCCGACGAGCCCGCAGATTCATTCGAATAGGACGAGCATGCAAGAGCAGATAGCTGCGGCGAAATACAAAACACGCAAACTTGATCAGAAATACTCATTTTCATATTCGCCGTACGCGTACGACTATCAGGATTTCTACATCGCGACATAATGATGGTCGGTGGAACTGCTCTGTTCTTCTCGAAAAGGTTTATATAGTGTCCTTAAGAGCAAAATGGTATGGCGCTGAACGAAAACGAACGTTTCCATTTGAAGAAATTCGTCAAGGAGTTGGAGTCGTATAGCGCGCGCCATACTGAGTTTGTGACTGTTTACGTGCCTGCGGGTTATGAACTGGTTAAAGTCATCCAGCAGCTTGCGCAGGAGCAGGGTACTGCGTCTAACATTAAGAGCGCTCAAACTCGTAATAATGTTATTGATGCTCTTGAGCGTATGATTCAGCATTTGCGTTTGTTTAAGGGTACTCCGAAGAATGGTCTTGCTGCGTTTTCGGGTAATATCGCTTCTATTGAGGGCCGTTCTGATGTTCGCGTGTTCAGCATTGAGCCTCCGATTCCTATCAACACTCGTATTTACCGTTGTGATAAGAATTTTCAGGTTGATATCATTAAGGATATGCTTGCTGCGCGCGAGATTTATGGCATGATAGTCATCGATTCGCGTGATGCGAATATCGCGTTGCTTAAGGGCAAGACTATTGTGCATCTTGTTTCGACGCATTCTCATATTCCGGGCAAATTCAAGGCTGGTGGGCAGTCGAGTGTTCGTTTCGCGCGTAATCGCGAGATTGCTATAGGCGCGCATTTCCAGAAGGTGGCTGAGATGGTGAAGGATAATTTTCTCACATTGGAAGGTCTCAAGGGGATTTTAGTGGGTGGCCCTGGTCCTACGAAGTATGATTTTGTTGAGGGGCATTATATCACGAATGAGGTTCAAAAGAAGATTATCGGCATCAAGGATTTGAGTTATACTGGTGATTTTGGTATGGAGGAATTGCTTGAGAAGTCTGCTGACGTTTTGGCGCATGAGAGCGTGATTGAGGAAAAAAAGCTTGTTGGCAGGTTTCTTGAGATGCTTGCGACCAAGCCTGATATGGTGTCTTATGGAGAGCGTAACACGCTTAAGGCGCTTGAGATGGGTGCTGTGGCGCAGATTCTTCTTTCAGAGGCTCTTGATGAGCAAAAAATTGACCAGTTCGAGGCTATGGCGAAGTCTTTCTCTACTGAAGTTAAGATTATTTCTACGGAAACAAGGGAGGGTGTTCAGCTTCGTGATATTGGCAAGATTGGAGCGATTTTGCGTTATCCTGTGGTTCTGTGATGCTACTTTGGGCATACCGTCTTTTCGTACGTCCGTCAGCCATCCTACTTCCACCGTTCTACCGCCGTCATGCCGTCCTACTTCCTTGCCGTCATCTGTCCTACTTCCTTGCCGTCATCTGTCCTACTTCCAACGTCCAACTTCCTACCGTCGTCCGTACCAGCCATTTCATAATGCATAATGTTTTAATTGAGCATCTTGTTTTCTTGGTTTATGCAGAGCGCGTTTGTTGAGTTGTTTCCGGATAAGGTTGGCTATTCGCTTAGTGTGAAGTATAGTGGGAAATTCAGGGGTTATAATGCGAATATTAGAATGCGTGGTTCTGATATTGTTGTTAATATGAGCCGTAACTGGCGTGGTGTTTCGCCCGAGATTCAAAAGGGGCTCATTCAGGAGCTTTTGATCCGCCTGTTCAAGGTGCGTATGCATACGATAAATATGGATTTGTATCATCATTTCATTAAGGGTTTGCCTAAGGTTGCGCCTAAGACTCAGAGCCATCCTGTTCTTGAGAGGAGTTTTGAGCGTGTTAATGCTGCTTTTTTCGCTGGCATGGTTGATAGGCCGAATCTTAGGCTTGGCTCAGGTGTTTTGCGTTTAGGCACGTACGAGTACGCAACTGATACTGTGACGATTACCGAGATGCTTCTTGCGCATGAGGAGTTGATGGATTACGTTATGTATCATGAGCTTTTGCATAAGAAGCATCAATATTCTGCAAAAGGCGGAAGGCACGCCCATCATAGCAGGCAGTTTAGAGAGGACGAGGCGAAGTTTCCAAGAGCTGATGAGCTTGAGAAAGAATTGCAGCGTCTTGCGCGTACGCAGAAGAGTGTTTGGAAGTTCTGGTGAGTCTCAGGCTGGCCGTCGTCCGTCCTGCTTCCCATGTCCTACCGTCGTCCTATTCCGACAAGCCGTCTCCCGTCCTTCCAACTTCCTACAGCCGTCCGTCCTACCGTCGTCCTACTTCCAACGTTACTGGAACTGCGTCAAATTCAAGAAACTCTTCACGTTGTTTCTGAGCATTGTCACGTCTTCTTTTATTTGGGTTTCGTGTCCTGAGATGAGCGGGCTGTAGACGTATTTGTGCCAGAGTATGCGCATGAAGTAGAAGTGTGGTTTGCTTTCCCATCTGCCTTCGTAGTCTGTTTCTATGAATCCTGTTGTGCTGATTGCGACTTTTCCTTCGTGGACTTTTTTCTTTTTGCCGTCTTGGTCTATGACGACGTCTTTGTAGTCGTTGAATTGTACTCGAAGGCGCATCAGGCTTTTAGTATAGTCAGTTAGTTTCTTGAAGCACATTCCGTTGATTTCGACGTATTTGCCTTCAGGCTTTGTGGTTTCTATGTGGCTGATTTCCAGGTAGACGTATCCTTTGTCTTTTGCCCATTGCTTGATGACTCCGATTACTTCTTTGGCTTCGAATAGTCCTTCGTACTTGATGACTTCTGTTTCCAGCAATACTAGTCGTTCTACCATTATACCTCTTGGCCCATTGTGTCGCGCAAAAGTCCGCATAGGCCTAGAACTTCTGCGATGAGCTTGTCTTCGTAGTAGTCGTTTATCCGATATTTAAGTATGCGCTTTTCTAGTATTTCGCCGAGCCATTTGATGAATTCTCCTTTTCCTGCGAATTTTTTTTGCCAGTCCGCTTCTTGTTTTGCGGAGACTTCGATTAGTATCTCTGCTTCACTTGTCTTGATTTTTTTGCCGTCTTGTATGAGTTCGACTCCTTGGACGTTGTATTCTTTGAGGGATACTTCGACGTAGAATTTTATGTAGTCTGTGACTTTTTTGTTGCCTTTTATCTTGTAGAGGAAGTCGTGGCCCAAACGAAGCATGCTTGGTTTTTGTTTGAGGTCGACCGCTGGGTCGTATCCGTTTTCAGGGAACCATCCTTGTAGTGTTTGTATGAGTTTTTCGTGGTCGAAGAATCCTCTGTGCTTGATTATTTGCAGTGGAATCGAATATTCGCCCATAGAATGTATCGAGTGAGTTTGATTTATAAAGGTTTACTCGAGGGTTCGTTTCCGAAGGTATTCGGCTCCTTCTTTTCCGAATAGTACTGGCTGTTTGAAATAGTCGGCTACGAAGTCGCGCAGTCGGTAGGCGCTCATATAGACGAATTGTTTGTGGCGTATTGTTTGCGCTTTTATCCAGCGGTCGTATAATAGCTCCTTGAAGCCTTTGAATATGCTTTTGCCGATGAATCCGTCTTTATCTCGGACAAGGTATGCTGTGCATTTGAGTTCGAATTCTGAGCTGTCTGTTTTTACTTTGTTTCCTTTGTACACTATTTCTGTGTCTTTGAGTCCTAGTGTATAGAATTCGAGGTCCATGAGGTAGCTGAATAGTTGTTTTGATTCGAATCCTGCTTGTTCAAGCCGCCATCTTATTCGCAGTTCTTTTCCGAAATTCGGATTGTCGCGCTGAAGATAGCTGACTTCGTTGAAGTCTGCGTCTTTGTCTCTTGGCGCCCAGCCTTCTTCTACTAGCCAGTCGTGGATGAGAACGTAGATGTAGCCTAGGTTGTATGCTTCTTTGACATTGAAGCCCCAGCTCGCTATTTCTATCGCCTCTTTTCCTAGTTCGGTCATTCTGTGCCGCAGTGGGTTTTCTGTCGGCTGTTGGAAGGCCATACGAAGTTAGATGGTCGGCGCGTTTATAAACGTAGCGGAGGCAAACATTTAAGAATGAAGGACGAGGCGAACGTCGTATGCTAGTGGGAATAGTTGGTAAGGCTAATGTTGGAAAGTCGACGTTTTTCAAGGCGCTCACATTAGCTGATATTCTTATCGCGAATTATCCTTTTGCGACTATTAAGCCGAATCATGGTGTCGCGTTCGTGAGGGTTCAGTGTGTTGATAGAGAGCTTAATGCGCAGTGCAATCCGAGGGTTGGAATGTGCGTTAACGGCACGAGATTTGTTAATATTGACGTGATGGATGTCGCGGGTTTGGTTCCTGGAGCTCATGAGGGCAAGGGTATGGGCAACCAGTTCCTTGACGACTTAAGGCAGGCTGATGTTTTCTTGCATGTTGTGGATATGAGCGGTAGCACAAATGAGCGTGGCGAGCCTGTTGGCACTGGCGATCCTGCTTTTGATATTCGTTTTCTTGAGATTGAAGTTGATATGTGGATTTTGAGCATTATCAAGAAGGGTTGGGATAGGATTGCAAGGCAGTCTGAGCACGAGGGCGGGGCGGTTCCTGCGCTCGCAAGGCAGGTGTCGGGCCTTAAGGTTGATGAATCTTTTGTTAAGTTGGGGCTTAATACTCTTAAGATGGATCCTGCGAAGCCTTCGACTTGGACTGAGGAGCAATTGCATTCCTTGGCGGTTCATATTCGTAAAAAGACTAAGCCTATGGTTATTGTCGCGAACAAGATGGATATTCCTCAGTCGAAGGAGAATCTTGAGCGTTGCAAGAAGTTGTTCCCTGATTATGTTTTCGTGCCGGTTAGCGCTGAGTCTGAGCTCGCTTTAAAAGAGGCGTCGAGCAAGGGTCTCATAAAGTACATTCCGGGCAGCACGTCATTTGAGATGTCAGGCCAGTTATCGGATAAGCAGAAGGCCGCGCTTGAATTCATCCAGAAGAATGTTCTTGACAAATGGGAAGGAACAGGCGTGCAGAAAGCGCTTGATGTCGCAGTGTTTGAGATGCTTAAAATGATAGCGATTTTCCCTGGCGGTGTAGGAAAGCTCGGTGACGCTCACGGCAACATTTTGCCTGATTGTTTCTTGTTGCCTGCGGGAAGCACTGCGTTTGATTTCGCAGGAAGGATTCATACCGACCTTCAAAAGAATTTTGTGGCAGCGGTTGACGTGAAAACAAGGCGTAAGATTGGCCGGGACACGTTGCTCAAGAATAGGGATGTTATTGAGATAATGACTTCTAAATGAGACTGAGTCGCGCGACATCATCAAGATGAGAGAAGAGTCATAAACATCCCTTCAAAGAAGGGATTTATGAAATTGCTTCTCGAATCGAGATGAAGAGCGCTTTTGATCAAACTTTCTAAAAGTTTGCAAAAGAACTTCGTTGCGGCAGTTGACGTGAAAACAAGGCGTAAGATTGGCCGGGACACGTTCCTAAAGCACAGGGATGTTATTGAGATTATGACGTCTAAATAGTCAGATATTTATTACTCCTAGATTTTTGTCTATCATGACAGACCCTGCGGTTCTGTTTTTGCCGAGGTGTTTTGCGCGGTAAAGTTGCGCGTCTGCTTCTTTTAGGAGTGTTTGCAGGCTTGCCGTGCTGTTCATGCATGTGCAGATGCCGATGCTGATTGTGAGCTGGCAGGATTGTTCTACGTCTGTTCGTAGTTTTTCAGCGAAGTCTTTGGCAGCGTTTTGTTCGGCGCCAGGGAGCACGATGGTGAATTCTTCTCCTCCGTATCTGCAGGCGAATGCGTTTTCCGGTGTTGATTGTTTGACTATGTGGGCAATGAGTTTTAGTATGTTGTCGCCTTCGACGTGTCCGTGGGTGTCGTTGTATTTTTTGAAGTTGTCTGCGTCTATCATGATGATGCTGATTGGTTGGTTGGATGAGGAAAGCCGTTGGAGCATCGCGTTCGCTTTGGCCGCGAGTTCGTATCTGTTGTGTAAGCCTGTGAGCGAGTCTGTTGTGGCGTTTTCCTGCGCTTTTTCATATTCGTTGAGGCGTTCGAGTTCTAGCGCGAGTTCGAATAGGACTTCGGTTATGTTTTCTATGTGCGGAATGTGTTCCGCGTATAGTACTGCGTGCCCGATGTGTTCTCGGGCGCGATTTATTGGAAGGCCGAGCATGCAGGGCGGGGCGTTCTTGATGTCTTTTATGCTTGAGAAGAATATGTCTGTGTGGCTGTTTTGCACGATGATTGGGCTGTTTGATTCTTTGAGTTGTGCGATTATTTTTTGTTCGGCAAGGAGCGCGCAAGGCACTAGGTCGTAATAGCGTGCTGTTTTGCCGTTGGCGGTTAATAGGGCGTTGCTGAGTTTGAATTTGCTGACGATGAATTGTGCTGCGAGTGTTAGCGCTTGTTCTAGTGTTCGCGCGTGTGAAACTGATTGGCTGAATTCTAATAGTAGTTTGGCGCGCGCTAGGCTTTCGCTTGCGATTGCTAGTTTGGTTCCTGCGTGGTGCGCTTGTTTTATTGAGAGCGTGATTAGTTCTTCGTATTGGGGCTGCCATTCTGGTAGTTTGACGCGCGCATCTGAGAGTTCTTCGTCTAACGCGTGCGGTTCGTTTGTCTTGAACGGTCCTGCGTGTACTGGTGTTCCTTCAATGTCGACGCTCACATAGCGTATGCCTGGAACGTTCGTGTAAGGTTGTTCGTGTAATCGATTTCGTAGTTCTTGGAAGAATGGGAGTTTGCCAAAGACTGCGGGTCCGCAGATTATTGGCGCTTTGATGTGTGTTGAAAGTGTTTCTAGCAGTTCTTTCCACACCTCTGTCTTTTTGCTGGCAGACATGAGTTGATTTGAGCTGTTGTTGTTTTAAAGGTTTTGTACTGTGAGAGCGAGTCCTTGTGAAAGGTTGGTTGTCGAAGCGTATCCGATTGTTTTGATTTTGGTTATGTTCGCTTTGCTGTGGGGGATGTCTCCTGCGAGGGGTGGGGCGTTTATTGGTGTGACGCGAGTTTTTAGGATTTGTTGTATTTCATCAAAGAGTTCTTTTATCGTGATTTGTGTTCCTGTGGCGGCGTTGTACGTTCCTGACGGCGCATTGACGGCCTTGATGTTCGCCTGCACTATGTCTCCTACGTAGACGAAGTCTCGTGTGTTTGTTCCGTTGGCGAATAGTGTTGGCTGTTTGCCCTGTCGAAGAAGCGTTACAAACTTTGTGATGACTCCTGAGTATGGTGAGGTTGGGTCTTGGCGTGGTCCGTAGACGTTGAAGTATCTGAGAGCCACGGTTGGAAGGTTATAGAGCGACGCGTAAAGGTGGATATAGTATTCGCCGGCAAGTTTGCTTGCGGCGTATGGCGATAGCGCTTTGATAACGCTGGTTTCGGTTTTGGGTAGTGTCGGTTCGTCGCCGTAGACTGCTGCTGTGCTTGAATAAACGACTTTTTTGATGTGATGCTTTCGGCAGGCTTCAAGGACGTTTAACGTTCCTGTGGCGTTAACATCGTGAACTTCAATTGGGTGCTCTATTGAATATGGTACGCTCGGGATTGCTGCAAGGTGAAAACAGACATCGTGTCCGTGTATCGCTTCAAGGTCGAGTGGTTTTGTTATGTCTCCTTTGATGAATGTTATTTTGCCTCGAACAGTTGACAAGTTGGATTCCTTGCCTGAGCGCAGGTTGTCGAAGACCGTGACTTCGTGTCCTTCTTTGACGAGCGCTTCCACAAGATGGCTGCCGATGAACCCTGCTCCTCCTGTTACGAATGCTTTCATGGAGGAGTCGGGTTCAGAGTATGTTAAAAAGATTGTGAAAGTGGCGTCTCTATTTGTGGAGCTGGAGCGCGCAGAGTTTGCGGTAAAGTGGATGCGCGAGTAGAGTTTCGTGTTTTCCTTGGGCGAGAATCCTTCCGTTGTCCATTAGCACTATGTTGTCTGCGTGTTGTACTGTTGATAGGCGGTGCGCGATGATTACTTGGGTGTGTTTGCCGCGCAGATATTCTATTGCTTCTTTGATGGCAAGTTCTGTTTCGCTGTCAAGATGTGATGTCGCTTCGTCCATGATTAAGAGTTCTGGCGCTCCAAGTAGCGCGCGTGCGATAGCGATTCTTTGTCTTTGCCCGCCGGATAATCGAACTCCTCGTTCTCCTACTATAGAATGATATCCTTTGGGGAGTGTTTTGATGAATTCGTGTGCGTGTGCTAGTTTTGCTGCCTTTTCTATTTCAGATTGGCTCGCGCTTGGTTTGCCATATGCGATGTTGTCTGCTATGCTTCTATTGAAAAGTGTGGTGTCTTGGAGTATGAGTGTCAGCTTGTTTCGAAGGCTTGAGCGTTTTGTTTTACGTAAATCGATTCCGTCCCAGGTTATTTTTCCTGCGTCAGGATCGTAGAATCGTGCAAGGAGCATCGCAAGGGTTGTTTTGCCTGCTCCGCTTCGTCCGACAATGGCAGTGGTTGTTCCTGGCTTTATTGATAAGGATATCTCATGGAGTGTGTGGAGTTTTTTGCTGTATTCGAAATGAACGTCTTCGAATCGTATTTCGCGTTTTAGTTGGGAAAGGTTTACCGCGTCGGGCGCATCAGCTAGTGGGTCTATTTCAGCTGCGATGTCGAAGAGATGGCTTGCTCGTTTGGTGACTCTTCGAAGGCGCGTGAATAGTTGGTTGAGTTTTTCAAGCGGGCTGTAGCTGAGCTGTTGGTAGGTTACTAGCAGAACCAGTTCTCCTATTGTCAGAGTGTTGGATTTTACTGCGATGACGCACACGATTATCAATATTGCGCGGGTGATTGTTTCTATTAGTTTTTGCAGCGAGCTTTGATATGCCCATAAACGAATCACGTTATACTCTGCGCGGTGATACGCGTCCCAGATGGTGGCGTATTTTTGCGTTTCTGAGTATTCTTTGCCGAATGTTTTGACATAGCGCAGGTTGCCAACTCCGTCATAGAATGTCCTGTTGGCTCGGTGGTCTATTTTATTGATGCCTATTTGCATCGCGGCTATTTTGTTCGAAACTACGTAAGTGACTGCGATGTATACTGGAATGGGAAGGATGAATAACAGTATAAATGAGGGGTATTGCCAGAGGATATAGCCTAGGATGAATACCAGTGTGATGAATAACACTATTAAGTTTTGTCCGAAAATCTCGTAGAGTATGCTCCATATCGCGCTTCCTCCGCGGTCGATTTTGGCGCCGATTTCTCCGGAGTCGTGTTGGTCGTGCCATTTGAGCGGAAGTTGGTAAAATCGTAGCAGGGAAGTGTATCTCCACGTGTCTTCGACTTGTGTTGCTATGAAAAAACTGAGTTTTTCGGCGATTTGGGTGAAAATCGCTGAAAGCAGTATTGCTGCTGCGCTTAGTATTGCGAAAAGTGCTGCGCGTTCGAATGAAAGTGTGCCTGCGGGAAGGCCGTCGATGATGTACTGGAAAATCTTTGGACCGATAAGCGAAGCGATTGCCGATAATATGCCAAGAAATATTATTCCCGTTACTGCACTCTTATATGAACGTACTGTTTGAAAAATTAGTTTTAAGACTCCTGAAAATGTTACTTGCTCTTTTTTAACCGTGCGGTTTGATAGCTTCATTGAGCCTCTTTGCCACCATTATGAGCTAGAAAATAGTAATCTTTATAAACCCCTCCCTTTGTTTGTTATGTTAGACGGCCATAGGGGCAGGGTTCCACCCAGACTCATTCGAACCTGGAAGTTAAACCTGTCTCCGTAGCGGTGTGTACTTCGTTTCGAGGGAAATCCGCTAAGCTGTCGCCCTTTTTTCTTTCAATTCAAATTTTCTAAGAAATAATCACCCGGGGCACGTCAATGCCTTGGCCATTCGGTCGATTTCTTTTTTCACGAGCGCTGCTTTTTCCGGCCTGTTAGTTATACGATAGTTGTATTCTTCAAGAGAGAGGTTCAGGCAGTTGACTGGTGTTTCGTTCGCGTGGTAGTGTCTTGTGTATTGTTTCTTTTTGACGTGTTCGTAGTAGAGTCCGTCGTCGTTCTCGCCTACGAATTCAACAGGCACGTTGTTTATTGTCATTTTGACGCCCCATGCTTGCTTAGAAGTGGTTGTCTTGTACTCGGTTATTTCTGTTGGGTTATGCGTTTTGAATATGTCTCGCACATATACAAGGTGGTCTTTGTGTACTGAAATATCGACATCGTTGGGAGTCACTTCAATTCCTTGCAATGCAAGGTTGCAGCTGCCGACCAGTGCATAAGGCAGCTTTGCTGCTTCTAGTTTCAACGCGATTAGTTCTATTGCGTCGATATGTGTTTTAGGTATCAATTTCTATCACCACGTCCGAGGTTTTTGGATCGATGTCTTTTATTGTGGGGTGTCCTTTGAGTTTCTCTTTCATTTGGTGAAGTGAGAATTTTTCTTTTGCTTTGCGCAGTTCTTCGATTATTTCTTGTAGTTCTTGGTAGTGTTCGTAGATTAGTTCTCCTGCTCTTTGGTTTTGGACTATTTCGAGTTCGGCTTTTTCTAGGTTTTTTTGTTGCATGTCTATTGCGTGTTGTATTCTTTCTTTTTCTGCGAGGAATTTTTGTCTTTTCTTGTCTAGTCTTTGCTGGCTGGCAGTTATGCCTAGGTGTTTATCGAGTGCTTCGCTAAAGCTTGAGTATTGTGTGAATGTTTCTGTTAAATGTTTGAGTTCTATGGGCGCGATTTCTCCGTTGACATAAGCTCGCGCGCTTATTGGTTCGAATAGTATTGTTTTGTAGGCGAGGAATAGTTTGTCTGCTTGTGCTGAATCGATTGTTTCTGCGAGCGGCGCAACTCCTGCTCGCGCGCATAATTCCATGGCGTATGTTTTGCCTAGGCCCAGTTGGGCTAGCTGTTTTGATATTGGGTATTCTCCGAATGTGAAGTCTGCTCGTTCAAAAGTTAAAGTGTTTTTTTTGCTTGGTGGCAGTTGGTATGGTTCTCCTCTTTTGATTTGGCGGTCTTTCCACGCTCTTTCTTCTACTGCCATTTTTATCGTGCCGTCAAAGTCGCAGAGTATGAGGTTTCCGGTGGAGAAGAGCTCAACATAAAGTATGAACTGTTCTGCTTGTGTGGCGAATGTTAGTTTTAGTATTCTTTCGCCATTGACTTGTTCAAGTGATATTAGCTTCTTGCCTTCGAGTACTTTGCGTAATAGCTGGCACATTCCTTTTTGGGTTTCTGGCATGTCTGTTTTGGCGCCTGTGAGCCAAAGGCAGTTTTTTTCTATTTTGAGAAGTAGCTTTCCTTCTCCGCTTTTGTGCAGTTGGAAGAAGAACCCGTCTGGCTGGTATATCTTGTCTACTCGAGCTCCGATTAGGGCAGTGGCTAGTTCTTTTAGTAGGAAGTGCAAGTCCAGCGCTGAAAGCTCGGTTTTCATGTGATTATATGGGAAGTATTGCTTTATATGAGTTGCGAGAAATGTTCTGTTATAATAGACTGCGCCTTACCGTCCGTCAGCCGTCCTGCCGTCCACCGACAAACCGTCTTCCGTCCTACCTTTTATTCTTCCACAAGTGTCTGCACTATGGCAGCATATGCTGGTCTTGTGATGAAGACGCCTACGCTGATTGCTAGTATGGTTGTGACCGCAAAGCCCTTTAGCAAGCCTGCGCCTGCGAAGAATAGTGGGATCATTGCTACTAGTTGTGTGAAGTACGCGCTCATTATGATGAAGAATGCTCGTTTGATGCGTTCTTTCCAGTTGTGGGCGTGTTCTGTTTGTTTTCGTATGGCTTCGTCTGTGATGATGATTTGGTCGTTGACTCCCATTCCTACTGCGAGTATTATTCCTGCGATTGCGGCAAGGTCTATGTTCCATCCGATTATGGATGCTGTTGCGAGTGTGAGGAATATTTCTGAGAGCGCCGTTATCATTATTGGCAAGGCAATCAAGAGTCTGCGGTAGGCTATCATCAGGACTATGCTGACGCCAACAAGGCTTAGTAGTCCTACGTAGAATGCGTTTTTGAGGAATTCGCTTCCAAGGATTGGCGATATTGTGTCTATTCTTTCAATGTTGAGTTTGACTGGCAAGCTTCCTGTTTTGAGGATTGTTTGCAGTCGTTTCATGTTGGCGAGCGTGTTGTCGATTGCCTGTTGTTCATTTGGTCCTTCTCCGCCGCCTGTTATCGCGATATCTGTGACTGCTCTTCCTCGAAGGTCTGCTGCGATGTTTAGTGAATCGACTTCTTGGTCGTCAAGGTAGAGTATTAGTGGTTCTGAGAGGGTTCCGTCTCGTACTGTGAGCGCAAAGGTTAGGTCTGCTTGGCGTTGCGCGGCGCTGGGGCTTAGCGTGATGCTGAATTGGAATCCGCAGGCATAGCCTGTTTCTGTGCGTCCGCATCCTCTGTTGGGGTCAAGTCCTGCGCACTGTGCTGATTTACAGACATATGTTATGTCTTTTCCGCCGATGAATACTGTTTCGTTGCCTATTTTTGCTTCAAATTTTCCTTGTGTTGAGATGAGTGTTTTGACTTCGGCTTCTGTCGCGCCCGCAACTTCTACGATGATGTATTTGTCGCTTGTTCCGCCGAGGAATTCTGGGCTTGATGAGACTGAGTTGACGACGACGTCAGATAGGCCGTAGACGTTGAGTCTTTCTTTTAGCGCGTCTATGACTTCTTCGATTAGTTCTGGTGTGACGTTGCCTTCTGGTTTGAGTACGACTCTTGTTCCTCCTTGAAGGTCTAGTCCTTTTTTTAGGTTGCTTGTTGGAGCTGGTGCGACGCTAATGCCTAGTGGTTCTGTGCCTATTGTTTTGGTTTCAGTTTTTGGCTGTGTGATTCGTTTGGTTCGTGTTTTGTTGATGAGGACTGTTTCGTTGTCTATTGTCTCGTTGACTTCGTATGTTTCATTGAGAGTTATGGTTTCGTTCTCATCTAGGATTGTGGTTACGGTTAGTGGTTTTGTTGTGAGTGTGTATCTTCCTTTTGTGGTTTTGATTGTGAGGCTTTGTTCTGGTTTGAGCGCGGATATGATTGAGTAGTAGTCTTCTATTGTTTCGATTGGTTTGTTGTTTATGGCGGTTATGTGTTCGTGTTTTGTGACCGAGATTTTGGCGTCTGGGGACAGCATTCCTGCAAGGGCTGCTGTGCTGTTCTTTTCAATCGCTTTTATCACGACCCCGCTTGCGAACGGGTTTGGATTGATTGCGACGAATCCTAATATGAGGCACGCTATAAGGATGAGCACTCTGCTGTTTTTTAGGAGTTTTTTAATTGCCGCCATGGTGTTTCTCCATATACCATCGTAAGATTCCTGCGTTTTGGAAATATGTGTATATGATGTCAAAGAGCAGGCCGATTGTGATTATTATCATGATTTGGTGTATTGTTTCTGATTGTGTGAAGACTAGTCCTATTAGTGATGCTGTGAGGGCGGTGATCGTCATTAGCATTCCTGTTTTGTTGGATGCTATGAGGCGTTCGAACGTTGTGCCGCCTTCTCCTTTTCGTTTGAGCACTTTGGTTGTGAGCAGTATGTTGTTGTCGACTGCGTAGCCTATGAGCATGAGGAATGCTGCTATGCCTGCCGTGCTTATTTTAATGCCTAGTATGTTGACTACTGCGAGTGTGGATGCGATGTCGGATACTGTTGATAGTATGATGAATAGGCTTGGAAGGAAGTTTCTGAATGTCAAAAAGACTACAAGGCTCATCGCGATGAATGCTAGTGCGAGCGCTTTGATTGTTTGTTTGAAGAATTGGCTTCCAAGGGAGCTTCCCATTGTTTCTATGCTATAGTCTCCGTCAGTTAGTGGAATGCCTACGTTTGTGATGCTGGATGTCAGGTCTTCAGGTGTTATGTCTGCGGCTTCGATGATGAGCGCTTTTTGCGTGCCGGCTTCGGTTATGGCTCGTACTGTTATGTCCGCGTTTGGGTTTGCGAGTAATAGCGCGCTTTGGATTTCTGTTGGATTCACCTGTTCGATTATTGGTGTTGTGAGTGTGATTCCGCCTTTGAGGCTAACTGATTGTGCGAAGAATTCGCCTGTTTTGGCGTAGGTCATTCCAAGGCTTGCGAGCGATAGTAAGAGGATGAAAAAACTCAGCGCCATGAGTTTTTTGTATTGTTTGTCGTAGATGTTTAGGAGGGTGTTTTTCATGATTTTCCGCCTGTTCGTGCTGGTTGCCCGTCTATTTTTAAATGTTTGGGTACGCTAGAAGAATAGCTGCCAGATTCCCTGATATACTTTGAATCCATCGAAGAATGGAAGCGGGAGCATGTTGAATATGAATAGGAACAGGTTGATTTGTTTTGTGACTGTGAGGAAGATGAACGTTCTTGTTTTGAGTTTTTTTTGTTTGAGTAGGAAGTATGCTGTCGTGAACAATATGAGGTTTAGCGCGGGTCCTGCGAAGGCGGTGAGCGCGCTTTGAAGTGGAGTGACTAATCCGCTGATGCTGACATAGGCGGGTACGAAGAATATGAATCCTGTGTTTAGCAGCTTTAGCAGGATTCCGATTACTAGCCAGCTGTATGCTGCGTTGAATGTGGCTTCAAGGCCGAATCCTAGTGCTACGAATTTGTGGCCAAGTTCATGCAATATGATAGCGGGCGCGGTTACAAGGCAGCTGAAAAGAAACGGCCTATCCAGCTGTTTGAACAAATCTTTGAAGATGAACCCTACTGCGAGGGTCATTACGATGACATCGACTAGTTCTAAGAGTCCGAAGAGCATCATATATTGTGTGTCGATGCGTTATTTAAATGTGGTGTTTGACTATAGACCGGCATGGTTATGATTTATTCATTTGCTTTCGATGCGCGAGTTTTTTCTTCTCTGCAAGTTCGATAAAATTGTCTGACGAAACAATTGATTTTCCAATCTTTTGTTCGAGTTCTTTGCGCGTATTGTGCGCGATTTGTCCACCGTCCTGCGCGCTGGTTTTGCACTCGTTGAAGCCTTGTGAGTTTTTCGCTTTTGTTATATCTGTTGTTGCTTTTTCGCCCACCATTGTAAGAATGAGTTCCCAGTCAGTCATGTGGTCTCGCAGATTCTGATTTTTAGTTGGTAGTCCTTTGAATTCTTTGTACTCTTGGACGCTTTTGCCGAAGGTTGCTTTTGTGATTTCATTGGTGAGTATGCCAAACTCTTTTTCTTGGGTGACATCGCGGGTCTTCCATTCCTCGGTGAGTTCTTGTCGTATGGCTATGCCTCGCAGTCGTTTGTCAATCCATTCTTTTGGATAGCCCTTCAATTCATAATACTCCTTCACTCTGTTCTGCGCAAGTTCAGGGTTCTCTATTTCTTGTATGCGTTCGTGGCCTAGCTGTGCAAGCCATTGTTTGAATGGTTCGGCTTTCGGGGAAGGTATTGATTGGATTATTCTGAATGCGTTTTTAGTATTGACACACGTAATTTCACGTTTTTTGCCATCGAAAGCCGTTAATTCAAGTGGGGTACAAAGTGTACCCCAGTTCGCGCTCAAGAAAGGGTCGCGTTGTCTCATCTTCTTGATATACTGTTTTGGATCAGAACTGTCTGTAAGAGCGGAAATGATGTCGAATATCGAGAACCACCACTCGTCGTTATGCCATGTTCGTCTAATGTTCTTTCCTTGAAAGACAATAAGTGCGTTTTCCATTATATTCAATTTAAAGTTCAAACTTATAAACCTCACGTGAAAGTGTCCAGTGAATCGTGGAAGAATGAATTATCTATCTGAATTTTTGTACGCTTTCCAAAGAAGTTCGAAAAGATTCTTTTGTGTTTGATAATAATCATTGTTACTAATAACGATTCCGAAGTATGGTTCTGTGTGCAGGCTTAGAATTACTGCTTTGTTGGCATATAGGAAAATGCTTGTTTTGAAAGTGTACTCGTTGGGTATGAACGCAAAAGAGCGGTACTCTTTTTTTGCTGTTTTGAGTAGGTCTTTGTGGGGTTCTTCTCGTTTGCATAATATCCGTATTGGAATTTTTTTCTCTACTCTTCTGCGAATGAAATTTGGAAATGCGAAGGGAAGAACTTTCTGCAATGAGATGATATCTCCATAGTGCAAGATTTCCTTCCTTTCGTCGAGGATATCCTGAAGGATTGCTTTGATTCCCTGCGAGCCTTCGTGGACTACGACTTTTGGTTTTTCTTTTATGGTGAGCGCTATCTTTTTTAGTTGAGGTACTATTTCTTCTATGCGACGTTTTTTCTCGGCCAGCAGTTCAACAAGTCGTTCGGGGGGAGTTGCCTGGAAGTATTTGATGACTCCTTTCTCTACAAAGCTTGCTAGTCCTTTTTGAAGCAGGCTGTCAAGCAGGTGGTATGTGGTTGTTCTTGGAATGCCTGCTTGCTTAGCGATTGATTGTGCAGTTGCCTCTCCTATTTTCAAGAGCGTAACGTAGACGTTGATTTCGTTTTCTGTTAATCCGTAGTCCTTGAGTGCGTCAATGTATTGTTCAGTCATAATTCACGAAAGGATTTGACTACTTTTAAGCTTTGCCATTTGTCGACCGTTTAGGACAACAAAAGCTTAATAAACAAGAGCAAAAGTGGGAATGACAAGATGAAAAAAGTATATTCCTCCTATTCGGATGAAGGGAAAAAAGTTCACGAAAAGCTAACCCTTGAGCTTAAGAAGATAGGATTCAGAGCGAACAAAGTTGAAAGCGAAATTCCCGCTCATATTAAATGTCCTTGGAACGAGGAAGTTTTGATGTACGGAAGAGCAATACCGAGCGAGATTTTAAAGGGACTGGGTTGGAGAAATTATGAAGAGTGGTCTTCTTTCCCCCAGTATAGTCTTGTCATTCCCATTCAAACTCTGTTCTTGGCAGTTGATTGTGAAAATATGGAACTTCCAGTATCCTGTTGGGATGGAGCGAAGTCGCGGCTTTATATTCCTATGATTAACGTTAAGTTTGATGGAGCAGACTTTCCAAAGTTTGGATATACAAATGTTGAACGTCTTGAGGAAATGATAGAGACTGCTGTCGCAAGAAGGGTTGATTCATTGGTGGCGCAAAGAGGCGGTCACTTTATTTGTATACAGTCAAATTGGATGAAGTATGGATTTGTTATTGCGCTGCCAAGTGAAAAATGCAATTGGAAAGTCCCTGAGTTTGTTAATAAAGTGAAAGAGGAGACAAAAGACCTTATAAACGATATTGATACGATTTATAGACGTGCGGGAGAGGTCTATAAGAAGACTATTGAGGATTTCCAAAGCAAAATTTCTTCAATAGATTTGAAGATAGAGTTCTAGGGGCTGCTCTGCAAATAGTGGTTCTTGAACGCTTGGTCTATGTTGAATAGTGCTTGTTCGAATGTGTCTTTTGTGACCGTCGTTTTTAGGCGTGCGCCTGCGGCGTATGGTTGTCCGCCTCCGCCGAATAGTTCTGCGAGGTTTTTTACGTTGATTTGGCAGTTGTCTCGTCTTCTAAGTGCTATTCTGCCGTCGCGGTAAAGGGCGATTGCAACGTCTACTCCTGCGTGCGAGTCGAGTATTTTTTGGCAGGCGTCGGGGCTTGAGAGTAGATGTGATGCGAGTGCGAATCCGAACCTGTAGCTAAGGTATGGTTTTATTGCTAGTGTTCGCATTAGTTCTTCGAATGCGATTATTTTTTTGGCGTTGTGCTCGCAATGGAATGTTTCGAATTTGTCTGTCCAGAGTATTCCTTTTGCTAGGTGTTCGAGCAGTTCTTTTGGGTCGTATCCGAATGTTATGATGTCTTGGAGTTTGAGCGCTCTTTCGTCCCCTAGCTGCCAGTATTTTATTTGGTGGGCGAGTGTCGCTAGTTGTTTTGCGACGAAGTCGAGGGGGATGAATCTTGAGCAGGTGAGTTCGGCGCTTGACTTGTTTTCTTTTGAGGCGTCGGTGATTTTTGATGGTATGATGATGCTTTCTTTGTCGGTTGTGTTCCAGTAGATTATTTTGTTGCTGGCGGTTATTGTTTCTATGAACGGCAAATCTTCAGGGGAGAAGCTGATGTCTAGAATGAATATTAGTTGTCCCTTGAGGTTTGCCATGTCTATTAGTTCTTCGTGCAAAGTGTCTTGGTGTAGAAATCCTGCAAAGTGGGCGGGTAGTTTTGATAGCGTTGCGTGGCGCAAAGCTATCGCGGCGCTTGCTAGCCCGTCAAGTTTTTCGCTGCAATAGATGGAGATCATTGTGCTGAAAATGATGAGGATTGTTTATATTCATTGTGCTGGTGGCGTTGCAGCATCTATTCGTCGTCCGTCTTGCCGTCCTGCCGCCTTGCCGTCTTGTCGTCCGTCCGTCAGCCTTCCTACCGTCGTGCGTCATCCGTCCTATGTTAGCGGAGCGAATATCTTGTACCATTGGAAGAGCAGGCGGTCGACGCTTTTTAGCAGGTCTAGTCCTTCGCCGCTTAGTGTCGCGCAGTTTTTGTCTAGGGTTATCTGAGTCGGCGCTTTGGCGAGTAGGTAGATGACGCTTTCGTTTGAGTCGCAGGTGACGATTGGCCGGTCAATGCAGGCGTCTGTTAGGTTTTTGGTGCATGCGGCTTCTACTGAGAAGTTTAGCGCGCGTATTAAATGCAAGCTTAGTTCTGTTGTGGCTAGAGCGAGGTATGGGAATTCTTTTTTGTCGGAGTCGGGGTCGAACGTGATGTAGATTGGGTCTTTTTTGAATCCTGTGAAGTTTCCTGTGATGTAGACGTCTTCTACTTGTTTTGGATTGTAGCGAAATATTGCGGAGTATAGCTGGTTGTCTAGGTCTATGTTTGTTTCCCAAAGCCCGCCTACTTCGGTGAATGTGAAATAGTTGTATTCGACAACATTGCTGTCAGGAATCGTTTTTGATGGTATTGCGTAGACTATGACGAGAAATGCGAGGACGACTGTGGCTGCAAGTCCTATTAGGAAGTTTCTTGTGTATTCGTTCATGGTATTATTTTGAAAAAGTGGTATGCTAGTCGTTCTGCGTATTGCGCTGTGTCGTATTGGTCGAGTGTGTGGATGGAAATGCAGTTGTCCTTTGTTGTGATGCTTGTTTCGTTTAATTCTTGGAATAGGATGACTGGCTGCGCTGGTGTTGCGTCCGCGCAGGTTTTTTGTGGAAGTTCTGTTCCGGTATTGTTGGTTAGCGCTCGTTCTACTATGGTTTTGCCGGAAGTTAGGTATTCTAGATAGTATTGTGCTTCGGCAAAGCTTGGCGCGAGCGTTGTGTTTGGGTTGTATGTTATCGTGAGTACTGGTGATTCGAGAAGCGTTCGTGTTTGTTCGTCTAGCGTGATGTGTTCTATGTCTGCGGGGTAGAGGTTGAACGCTCGCGGTTCATCGTCTATGACTGTGACGTATTGCCCGTTGACTGTTCTGAATTCGTGGTCGTTGTATTCGAGGGTGTTTCCTGCGCCTGTCGTGAAGTAGTCTAGTGTGGCGCCGAAGATGCTTGCTATCATTAGGAAGGCTATGAATGCTCCGATTGCTTTTTTTGAGTCCATTGCGTGTCTTGTTCCTCAAGTGGTTTAAAAGGTTTGTGGACGGGAAGTGATAGTCTGGTAAGAATAGTTTTGTCACGCGGGTTTATGTTCTGTTTTTATGAAGGCGAATGGATGGATGGGCGAAGCTATACTGTTCGAAGGAGCGGCGTTCATGGTTTTGGCGTGTTCGCGTTGAAAAAGTTAGAGACGGGCGAAGTTATTGGCGCTTTGTCCTCGAAGGGCGTGTTTGATTTGTTTCTTCCCGAGTCGTTCGTTGTCAGGAATAAAAGCGTGTTTGATGTTCTTATTTATTGGATGAATCATTCGTGCGTGCCGAATGCGTATATAGATAGTGCTCGTTTGGAAGTTAGGGCGTTAAGAGAAATAGCTCAAGATGAGGAGATTTTCTATGATTATGGGCGTGATGGAGTGCTGCTTGAGTGTTCTTGCGGTTCTTCTTTGTGCAGGGGTGTTTTCCAAAAACGCAGCGCTGTGTGATATAGTGTGTGTGGAGAATATATTTATGCAATACAACAATGTTTTAATACCACATGATGAGGGCGTTGTACTATGGAGTATCGTTTAGATGACCACGTTCGCACTGGCGAGCGTATGTTTGTTTTTGATTCAGCTGCGCTTGCTCGAAAGTTGGATGTTTCTGAGAAAGTCGTGAAGAAGGCGCTTGATGAGGCTGTTGGCGCTAGCGAAGCTTTGAAAGTTGGCGAGACTGTTGTTATCAGTGCGCGTATGGTCAAGGAATATTTGCCTAAGTTTTCTGATAGGATTGTTTCTGAGTGCGAGGGCTCTGTTCGTTTGGCTGTGGGCGAAACGTATCCTAGTCTTGTGCCTTCTGGGGCGATTAAGATTAAGACTTATTCGGAGACTGTGTTTGTTTCTATTGCGCAAACGAACTTCGCAAGGTCCGAATATGAGCTTCGGAATGCTGAATTGGAAGAGCGTTTGATTCAAAGCGATAAAAAGCAAGCAGTGTTGGATTCTGCGAGTCAATACGAGGCGCGTATCGCAAAGCTTGAGGAATTGCTTGTGCAAAGCAATGCTGAACGGCAGCGTCAGGACAAGAATATTATAATGTTGCGCGCAAGAGCGGAGTCTATTCCTGAGTATGAGGCGCGCATTGAGGCCATTCTTAAGGAGAATCAGAGTCTTCGTTTGCCTCAAAGTAATTTGGAAACCGCTTTGTTGAACGCTCAACAAATGATTGAGCGGTATGAATCCCAAATTGCCGCGTTGCAAAAAGAGAACACCAGAGTTCACGCGTTGTATGCTAAAGCGAAAAATGCAGTGCAGGTTCCGGTTCAGCGTGAGTCGGATGAAGCTGAAATCAGTGTTGGCAGTGATTTTGTGAGGTCCTTGCGGCAAAAGATTCAATCGCTTGAGCAGGATTTGCGCCGCGCGCGTTTATGTGTGAAAGGTGATGATAACATGATTATGGTTCCTGCGGATGAATTCAATGCTGTGTGCGATAAGGCTGAGGAGTTTGATGATTTGTCAGAAGAATTTGAGCGTCTTCAGAAGTTGGTTAAAACAAAGAAAGCTGGCGAGCTTAAAGTGGAAGACCAGCTCGAGCAGGGCAAAAGGGGCGCTGCGGCGGTTATGGTTGATAAATCTGACAGTGTTGTGGTATATCATAATGAACTCATCGTTCTTCCTAGCGCTCAGCACTTGTTTAGGACTTATGAGGTTTTGCACGCTATGAAAATGCACGGTGAGAGGTGCGAGCATGGAGTGCGTATGAGGCGAGATTTGATAGTGCCGTTTATGAGCGATGCGGATAATGACGATGCGAAGCTGCGCGCTTATGAGCGCTGGAAAAAGCATCTTGCGAATGTTAGTATTGGTTATCTGTCTTTTATGGAAGAGAGGGATTCTCAATTCTGCATTCGCGATTTGGAAGGGTCTTTGCAGAAGATAACTGACCTTTTGACTTTAAGATCGGTTTACGATACTGGTGCTTGGAAGAATGTCAAGGCGTCCGCTAGAAAAATGGGCCTTGTGAACATCATGCTTAAAGCAGAGCCGGTTGAGGCAATCTTTAAATACCCTTCACAGAGTTCGAAGGGAGATGAAGTGCGACCTTTGCAGCAAGACGCTGGCCGAAACGTTCCTGAAAAAGATTATCGGCTCTTACGTCAAGGACAGTAAGGGCAAGATGCATCCAGTATGCCACGAGTGTCAAAAACAGTTTTTGACAAAAGACGCGCTTCTAAAACAATTGAAATAATACTGCCTCCGTAGCTCAGTCGCAGAGCATCTGCTTCGTAAGCAGAGGGTCGAGGGTTCAAATCCCTCCGGAGGCTTGAGCACCCCGTTCGTAAGCCCACACAAGGGCAGAAGAACGAGCGGTGTTTTTCTGTCCTCAAGCAGTTGCTTGAAGTTGTCCTACGAAAGTCCGTGAACGCTTTAATTTCTGTCTGCACGTTATGCGGACAAGGCTTTTGTGGTACCGTTTTGGTCTACAAAGCTTGTATATTGCTTTGCAATACAAAGTTGATAACAACGCGTGGACACTATGATTGACGTGGACAACAAGCAAACGATTGAATGGATTGGTGCGAGAGTCTGGAGACCAAACATGGATACGACAGACTACCACCATTTTGCGAAGCAGTATCAGACTTCGTTTACGCGCCTTTGGAAGTCGAAGATGCAGGAAGCGGATAAGCAGCTCGTAGAGCGCTTTGCTCGCGACTGCAAGGCTGATGGCGTTGGTTTTGCGCGATTAATCAAGCTGGTGCGTAACCTTGCCGTTATTGGTGATATGCTTGGCAAACCCTTCAAAGAAGCCACAACTGAGGACATGAAGCAAATTGTGCACCATTTTGAAATCAGCGATTATTCAGTATGGACAAAACACGACGTTAAAGTCATACTGAAACAGTTCTATCGCTGGTTAGATGGTGAAGACTATCCAAAAATTGTGAAGTGGATTTGCACAACGATTCCGCACAAAGAGAAACCTTTGACGAATGAATCAGAATTGCTTTCGGAAGATGAGGTTAACAAGATAATTGCTACAGCGGATCATCCACGCAACAAAGCGGTAATTGCCATTCTTGCGGAAAGTGGTGCGCGAGTTGGTGAGATTGGCAATCTCACGATTGGGCAAGTTCATGTTGATGCGAGCGGCACGGTCTTGACTGTTTCTGGCAAAACTGGACGGCGCAGACTGCGAGTCATTTCAGCAACACCTTACTTGTTGAGGTGGCTCGACATTCATCCTGACAAAGAAAACCCAAACGCGCCACTTTGGATTAACATCGGAACGAAAGACTACCACAAGCAAACAACGTATGAGGGAATTCGTAAGATTCTGATTGAGACATTCAAGAAAGTTGGCTTGAAGAAGCGTTGTCATCCTTATATTTTCAGGCATTCGCGAGCTTCTCAGCTTGCACGGCATTTGACCGAATTTCAAATGAATTCGTATTTTGGTTGGATTCAGGGGAGCCGTATGCCTGCAATGTATGTTCACATCTCTGGCAAGGACTTGGATGAAGACATTCTGCGTATAAACGGTTTGAAGCCGGGAGAGAAACCAATAGCGTACAAGCCGCAATTGCGGGCGTGCCCGCGCTGTCAAGAGATTAACAGCGCTAATGCGCTCTATTGTTGCAAGTGTGCTGAGATTGTTGACCCCTCCCTTGCGTTGAAGAGTAAGATTGAGGAGGCAGACAAACCCGCAAATAACGTTAAGAGCCCGTTCCTTGAGTGGGTGCAGAATGACCCTGACCTGCGCGAGCTGCTCCAGCGTAAGGCGATGCAGTTCAAGGAGTCCCTGCCAAGGTAATAGTGTCTTCCCTAGTACTTGATATCCTCCCCATACAACAACATCAGAGTATGACAAAAACATCGACGAGACCCGCAAATTGTCATACCCTGCGCTCCAACATTCATACCCTGACCAAAATCAGGGTATGATGGGGTGAACCTTAGATGAACTGGGGGAAGCATAAGATAATGGGTACGAGTTCCGCCTGACGAAAAACCTCGACGATATTTTGAACCAGTCAGGCGGAGCCAAAAATGCGTCAGGCGGAAACGACACCTTGAAGGAGGTGCTTCCAAGCTTGGTGTGACGCCCGAATGCGTTAAAGAATTATTCGGCACGCCCACTCTTCAACTATTGAAATTCCATACTCTTTGGAAATCGGGTCGGAATATCCCCAGAAGTGTTCATCGTGGCTAATGAGAAACTTTTTCCCGCTTGCTTGGATTCCAATGAGTCCTGCTAGAATCTGGCAATCATCATCTTCAGGAATGTTTGTGTATCTGCCGATTTTCGCTTTTTTCAATTGTTGTTCGTTTCGTTTGAAGAACTCTTTGATATGCTGGAACTGATTTGGTTTAGGAATGTCTGCCCAATTTGTTAGCGATTCTGTGAATTCTTTTAATTGATCCATGATCTCCACTCTGAATGTCTTGCCAAGGAATGCGGGATTTATTTGGGTTGCTTCAATTAGTTCGTTTGCAGTACTCAGGAGATGCATATCAAGATTGTCGGATGGTATGAATCGATGAGGCTTGATGTTTTGTTGATTTAGTGCAGCTAGCACTTGGTGAATCATATCACAATTCTTGTGTTTCAGCTGTGCTTTACCAAAGATTTGCATATATGCGGAAGGTATCTTCACGACACAAGTATGTAAGATGGAGTTCTCATCGAACGAGTAAATATTGTCTTTATGTAAGCCCATATTATGAAATTAAGCTCTTGAGATCAGGGTTATCAAGAGAAAAAGAGTAGCGAGTACGTGCAACGTTGACGAAATATTGGTAATATCGATTGATTCGGATAATGTCTTTCCGCTCTTCTTGAATTTGTTTTTTAAGGAAAGGAACCACTTCCTTTGCAAGAATATACATAAAGTAATAGTTGAACATGTTCGCTTCAAAATCGTACTCCGTTTCTTCGAGGTTCTTGAAAGCTTTTTCTTTGAGATATTTGCTGAGGTAATAGCAGTATTCTACCAATGCTGCAAAGCGCACGTCTGTGGGGTTTTCATCACTTATTTTTTTCGCTTCGGAATTTAAGTCCAGAAGTTCAATATGAACGATATTGATACGCTGCTGCAGCTTGTGTCTTTCGTCTGGGTCAACAAGCAGGTCTTTATGTTCTTCTTCTGATATTTGACCTGCGCCAAGTTCACTCAGCGAATAAATAGTCTTTTTCAATTTAGTAATGTCCTCTTCAGGTAAAATTTTCTTTATCTTGGTGTTGATAACCTTCTCTGCGAGGAGTTCTCCCTGCGGAACTAAACGCAAACCGCTCCAGTTTGCACCTTGCCACGGATAGGTGTATGTCTCGTAGAAAGGAGTGGTCGCAAGTTCTAATTCGGAATTATATGATCCATACTTATTGAGGTTAAAATCTACATCAATCGGAATCATGAAAAGATTCAAGCGTGCAAGCAGTTTATTCAGTTTCGTTTTCGAGGAAATCTTATGGTCCTTGGAAAATGCCAGGATCAAAGAGATTGCCTCTTCCTTCGTAATAAGCATAGAGCACCACAACTTGTTTCTATAAAGAACGTTTCCTTCATTTTTAAATGTATCGCCAACCAGATTGGAAATCTTCCAATGCCCCTCTCGAACAGAGGTAGCAGATAACTCAGTTGGAAGATTCACAGCGTGACCCTCTTGACATCAAGAGTCCGTTCCTTGAGTGGCTGCAGAACGACCCTGATCTCCGCGCACTGCTCCAGAGGAAGGCATCCGAGTACAAGGACGCCCTGCACAAGTAACCCCCCGCGCCTGCGCTCTCTCGTCCGCCATACTGCCCTATATTTCCCTACCTGCCCCTGCAATGCCTTCCACTAACCAACATCTATCCGCTTTAGCAGTCTCCCTGTGTTTCTCCCCCTCCCTCCCCTTAATGCAATAGTTTAGACCATTACAAAAAGCTCGACGATAAAACAAAACAGAATGGTCAAAGCCAAAAAGCAGCCCTTCAAGAAAAAATCAGACCATGACAGACCGTGAAGCAGATTCTTCTCAGTCTGTGCGTGCATAGCTATACAACTCGAATCAGCCACACGAAATTTATTCACTATGAACTGAACAATATTGGAAAAGCTGCAAAATCGTGTGGCTGAATCGAACAAAACGAAAAATAAGCCATGCACAAACCAAGCTTAAAATGAACAATCAAACAACAAGTTAAAAGAGGAACGCTAACACCCTAAGAAATGGCGAACGACGTGAGATGAATTTTCGTGCCTAAATTAAAAGTTGGACACCTCCGCCGAAATTATAAGCATAATAGATACTTCAATTATTTTTTGGTTAAAGGTACCATAATTATCTTACCGTCTTTTTTGATGATAGTTTCAATTTTCAATTCTGCAGTCTCTAATTCATTATGACATTGTTTAATTATATCGATTCCATTTTGAAATTCTTCTAAAGATTCTTTTAGAGGCAAATTTCCGCCCTCTAGGTCTTCGATAATCTCTTTAAGTTTTTCTAAACTTTGTTCAAATGAAATAGTTTCTGGTGACATTTTAGTTCCTCATAATTTTTTTAATCTGAGCATCTAGTTTTCCTTTATGTAATACTACAGTTATTTTGTCTTGTAGTTTAACATCTGAAAAATTTTTAACTATTTTATCATCGTTCATGATTATGCTATATCCTCTTTCTAAAATGGATGTCGGGCTTAAAGCAAATATTTTAGATTCCATAATCTCTAACACTTTTCTTTTGGAAGTTGTATTTTTTAAAGTAATGGTTTGTAGTTTATAAAAGGCATAGTCCAGTTCCCTGTAATATGAATGTATCCTATCAAATGGGCGTTTAAAAATCGGTCTATTTAAGATTTGTTTTAAATTAGATTTATACAACTCTACAACATAACGAATTGCCTGTATATTACGAATATGAAAACTCCTGATGATTTCATATAGTTCTTGAATATCTGGTACTACTTTTTCTGCAGCAGCCGAGGGTGTTGGAGCTCGATAATCGGCAACAAAATCAGCAATTGTAAAATCTGTTTCGTGTCCAATAGCTGAAATTATTGGTATTCTTGATTTGAAAATTTCTCTAGCAACAATTTCCTCATTAAAGCACCATAAATCTTCTAAAGAACCGCCACCTCTGCCCAAAATTATCACATCGACATAGGGAAGTTCGTTCATTAATTTAACAGATTTAACAATGGACGTAGCAGCTTCCTTTCCCTGTACAACTGTTGGTGCTATTAGTATTCTAACAAGAGGATAACGTCTTCTTATGATACTTAAGATGTCTTGAATTGCAGCACCGGTAGAAGATGTAATAATGCCGATAACTTTAGGGAACTTAGGTAATGGTTTCTTATGATCATTTGAAAATAGACCTTCCTTTTCTAATTTATTTTTAAGTTGAATAAAAGCTAAATTCAATGCTCCAAGACCATCTGGCTGAATTTCTTCTATAATTATGTTGTAGTCTCCGTAAGGTTCGTATACTCCTATATTTCCTCTAACAATTATTTTCATTCCGTGTTCAAGATTAAAATTAAGATGGTCATTTGCTCTTCTGAACAAGACACACCTAATCTGACTCTCTTTATCTTTTAACCTAAAATATGTATGTCCCGAAGCATGACGTGTTAAGTTTGATATTTCGCCTCTTACCCACAAATTAGTTAATTTTCTATCAGACTCTAATACGTTTTTAATGTACTTTGTTAATTCTCCAACTGTAAATATTTCTGTCTTTAAAGATTCTGAATTTTTTAATTGTTCGTGTAACTCTTTGTCATGGATCTTAGTTATTATCTCTTTATTCAATACCAAACCTGGTCGGCTATATTTATTTACTATTTTTAGTATATCCTCTCCGTAAGCTTGGATTTTTCTTTTACCCACGCCCTTAATCTTATCTAACTCCTCTTCTGTCTTCGGTACTAGATTTGCTATGCTGACTAAAGTACTATCGTGAAAAATACAATAGGAAGGAATTTTTTTCTTGGATGCGATATTTTTACGCCATATCTTTAATTCATTTAATACGTCTTGATTTTCAAATTTAGAAATCTTTAATTTTTCCTTCTTTTTGAATATACCCCCAATTGTCATTAATACAACAAGTTTAAGATACTATTTATATCTTTTTAGGCACCTATGGTATTTCTTGCAGCGCAAGACTAAATGTAGTGAAGCCACTTGAGCGGGGGTCTCCTTAGTAAAATAGGCACAAAATTGAGTTTAACAACTATTAAGCGAAATGCACAACAACCCCTAACTTCTTAGACCATCAGAAAGCCTGTTGCTATTTTGTTAATTGATCGTAGAAATTATCTATTTTCTTTGCAGAATCGAAAGTTTCTCTCTATCTTTCTTTTACTGGTGTTATAGTTGAGCTGATTCATACAATTACTCAAACGAAAAGTAAATATACAACCACCACTTCTTAACATCCAGATTCCTGCACCTCCAATGTAATCTGTTTGTGCTTACGAAGAGGGTGTCGCCTCCCGCGTGAGGCTTGAGAACTATAGTCGGGTTCCCTCCGTTTTAGGCCCACACAATCAGCCGAGCAACCCACGAACAGTGCACGACAAGAATCAGCAGAGGTCGAGCCGAAAGAATCTTGCCGTGAAGTCAGTTACTTACTGATTTTTGCTGCAGCTTGTTCTTCGACAAATTTGAAGAGTGTGTCAAGAACATCCGTGGGAATTGTAACCTGCATTTGATTCTTCAGATGTTCGAGGAAGTCGCCTAAGTCAAAGACCGCAGTTTCGCGTCCTAATATGACTTGATTCTTGGCTTCTTCAATGAGGATGTTCCAAGTTATTGGTCTTGATTCGATGATTTTTCGAGCGTCGTCCTTGTCTTTGAGGCGATCCGTTGCGCATTTCATTAAGATGATGTCATGGGGGTCGGCAATTTTCAGCATCAATGTCTTTTCGAATTGATGGGTTGCAGCTGCCCGTTCTTGCATTTGCTTAGAAAATACGAAATCAATGACGTCCCCTACGAATAAGTCAAATCTTTCCTTTCCTAATGTGAACATTTCAGGGTGATTTTTCTTTTTTCCATAAACGAGTACGGAATCCATTTTTTTGTATCCGAGTGCGAGAAGTGCGGTTTTGAAGACGTCTCGAGATTCGGTGTTTTCAAAGACTAAGTCAACATCCAACGTAGTATCTTTGAGGCCATGAAACATCATAGCAGTGCCACCAATTGCGTAAACCGTTATAGGTTTAGTCAATTTCTGTGCTATGGCGAGGAGCAAACTCTGTTGCGCCGCAATCGAAATCACGCGTACGCCTCCAAATCAGTCTTATTGAAAGGTAAGTGAACTCTCCAGAGATTTTCAATATCTTGAAAATCTTTAGATTTGAGTCCTGGAATGGTGTATCCGAAGGCGTGTTGGGATTTTGGTATGGCGAGATGTCTAAATCGGGTTCCCATACGCCTTGTTCGCATGATTTTACGAGCTAAATCATAGAGCGCGCCAATTTGTCGTTCACAATGGTTGGCTTTTGCCAGTCGATACAATGCATCCCAGTCAATTTCTTCTTTGAAAAGAGCAAGCGCCGCAAGAATGGTCCTTAGACTTTTGGTCTTAACTGCGTGCACTAACATTTCCTCTGCAGTTGGTACTTTCCCATAGACCCTGTGGACTGTTCCTGTGGAGAGCTTTACGGGGGAGACTGCATTAAGTAGTTCCTCGTAACTCGTTCCCCCGAGCTTATTTTCAAAGGATATGGAATATATTCTCATATTGTTCGTAGCACGGGCAGTTTTAACGTAACCCTCTTTACGAAGCCGATGAATGTAATAGATCGCCTTTTGCTTGTCAACGTGCAATAAGGACATAACTGACTGGAGAGTGTGAACGCCTTCAAGCTTTTTTAACAAATGTTCCTTTTTCATAAGTTAAATGTAGCTCAATTGATATATAAAGATTGCCATTTTAAGCCATTAAAAGTTAAATGTAGCTCAATTGATATATAAATGACGAGCTTATAAATACGCCCAATCGTGTTGGGATTGAGCTATGGTGCTGAAGATCTTCTTCGTTCATGCATTAATCTGGCAGGCCAAGTTCAAGAAGAACGGGTATTGTTGCCTCTGGCAATTCATCAAATGTGGGCTGTTGGGCGAAAGAAGTAACAAATAAATATAGGTTGCTCTTTCCACCATTCAGATTCTCGCACCTCCAAAATAGCGCGTTTGTGCTTACGAAGAGGGTGCCGCTTCCCGTGTGAGGCTTTGAAAATCTCATCATTTATCGACTGATGAGGGAACCAGAATCGATTTCAAGGAATTGTACTCGGTTTTCAAAGGCCAGAAAATGCAGGCATTTTCTTGGCTTCGGAGATTTAGTTTGGAGCCCACGGAAATGGTACCGTGCATGTACCAAGTTCCATTTAATCCATAAGGACTCTAAGTTGAACTTGGAATACTATGCGAATCAGAAAATGCGTAACGTGTAAAAAAGAACTGGATGAACTAGAAGGATGCACGCTGCCTGTCGAAATGCCCGCCACTCGCTCTTTCAATATGCCCTCAGGAGGAGTAGAGCTTTATTGTGAATCCTGCTATGCTGACGTAGTTGGCGAAACAGCGCTTAGAGAAGGAAAAATTCAGGCTAAACTTGAAACTAAATCGATACATCCGTTGGAAAAGTTGAGGAAACAAAACAGAACTGCCAGCCATATCAGCCACGTCAGAGTAGGCGACAGCGTCACAATCATAGGTTTCATTGTTTCGCTGATTTTTCACAAGGAGTTTCCTGATCGAAACTTGAAAATGGCCTCTTGCGAGGTGGAAGATGAAACCGCCAGGATAAAGCTGATTTTGTGGAATGATATGGTGAACGCAGTAAAAACCGGCAAGGCATATCGCATAGAAGGTTTCGTACAAGAGTTCGATGGTAAAAAGCAAATAACTCTTGGTTACAAAGGAACAATCCAAGAGCTCGAACCCGTGCAATAATCATCTGTTTTATAATGTGTTAAGTTGAAAGTCCTGACGATAAAGATACTCTGGCTCATTTTACTGTCACTCACACTGGATGGTGAAGATTTTGAAAGCGTTGGAAAAACTTTGAAAAGTGAAACTATTATTTGACTGTTCTGGGAAACCACTTAGTGACGTATGACTCATATTCTTTGACTTTTTGTTCAACTTGCACAGTATCGCACTTGAATTCTTCAATTAACCATTGACTTAAGGGAACAGGATTGGTAACTTTATCAGCCGTAGTTCCTATTTTAGGTTCATCATGTCGCCATATGTGGAACCGAGTCTTTCGCAAGTTCGCGACGAACTGTTTATCGGCTGGCGTTTTTGGTTCTACAAAATCTCGAATCATTTCTAAATTAATAACAAGAAGAACTGCCCCAGGATACAATTTGAAAAACGTCTTAGCCTCTTCAACAAGGTATCCACTCTGCCTATACTTGACCTCGATAAGTTCTGTCCTTCCTGATGAATGAACCGCGATCAAATCAGGCGAATGATCTAAGGTTTCTTTAGCAGTAGTTGAGTCTTTAGCTGACTTATCAAACTCGAATTTACCGCCACATGCCCTTATGAAAGACTTCATATCAATGATTGGCGCAGCGGTGTGTTCTTTCCCAAAAGGAAGCACAAAAAAGCCCAACTCTCTTAAGAGCCGCTCAGCCAACACTTCTGCAATCCTGCCCTTAATGAGTTTCTCAGTATAAGATTCCATTCAGTGGTCAAGTTCGTACACAATCTATATAAATTCCCCTCAATTTCTATTGTTTAAGTTCATAGAGTCCAGCGTTTAAGTTAAGGTATGCTTACTAACCTTCTAGAGCTCGCTTAAAGCGTGTAGTCTTCAGTTCCAAACGCTGTCAGGAATGTGTTTATGCGTATGATTCATCGCGCCATTCGTGTCCTTTCGGGCACTTAACGTAACGGTATTGGTAATCGATGCCTGCTGCGACGCTTTTCCAATCGTCAGAAGTGAGGTGTGCCCCGCAATAGTTTGCCTTGCACGTTGGGCAGTGTGTTAGGATGATGCCGCTGCGCTTGCACACGATGCAGGATTCAATAGCGTGTGAAGGCGCGCGTTTCGTGGTTTCATCATTGTCTTTGATGATGGGGCGCGTGATGCGGTTCTTTTTTTTCTTCGGGTGCGAGTCGGTCATGTGAGTATGATTTCGTTAGGCGTGAGGACTGGGGCTTTTTTTGCTTTATAAACTTATCAGTTGATGAGCCTAATTAAGTGAAGGCTTCATAACGAGGTTCTGCCTCCCGTGTGAGGCTCTAAAAATCCGAGATTTTTTGAGGACGGAAAACGCAATGGCGTTTTCTTGGCTTTAGCGCTTCGTTCGTAAGCGCGCACGTAGGGCAAAAGAACGGCTGCTTTTTTCTTATGTCCTTTGCGGCAGCAGTTCTCTTGTGCGTATTAATGATATGAATCGTTTTGGGAGTCAACAAAAATTTATATACTGTCCTGTGCCTGCGTGATTTATGGGAATTAAAGTCAACGCTCCGCATGCGGTTTCGGAAATTATTGAAGGTGAAGCGATTGTTGTGAATCTTAAGACGGGGTGTTATTTTAGTATTGGAAAAGTTGGCGCGTTGGTTTGGGATTGCATTATGAAAAATCTTGACTCGGCTGATACTGCGAAGCGAATTGCGAAAGTATTTGATGTTGATGTGAAAATCGCGCGGCGTGAAATTGATGTGTTTACTCAGGAATTGCTAAAGGAGTCTCTTGTCATTATGGAAGATAGCGCAAGCTCATCTCCAATGAGTAGCGTTGAAGAGCAGAGTTCGGCCGTTCAAAAGCTTGCTTATGAGACTCCGAGATTGGTGAAGTTTGAGGACATGCAGGACCTCTTGCTTTTGGATCCGGTTCATGAAGTTCATGAGCAGCAGGGATGGCCGTGGAAAAAAGATGGAACGGCCTGATTTGGGAACGAAGTCTGAGGAAGGCTCGGAACGATTTGATACTTCTGTAGGGTATTTTGAGATTTTGCGAAAATCGTTTGAGACTGCTGCTTCTGATTTTGGAGTTGTGGAACGGCATTACAAAATCGCGAATAAAATTATTGAACTGCGTTTTGCGGGTTCGAGTTTGCTTTCGGTCATAACTCCTGCTATTGAGCATTTGGCAGTGCAGAATGAGGGTGTTGTTGATTTTACTGTTTGTTTGTGGGATGGGCTTTCAATGAAGTCTAAACTTCCTTTTCCGCCTTGGCACAATAAAGGATTGCCTTTGAAGGATGAGCAGAAAAGATATTCGGACAAACGTATGACTATCATTATTGACAGCGGTCCTTCAAGGACTTGTTTTAATCTTCTTGATAAACAGCAAAATCTCGCGCTTGTGTGGGTTGATGATGCGAAAAATATGCCTTATTATGATGTGGGCGCGCCGTTGAGGGATTTGCTGTATTGCTGGCTGCGCATTCAAAATGTCCAATTTGTTCACGCTGGCGCGGTTGGAGTTGATGACCGTGGAGTTTTGCTGGTGGGCAAGGGGGGGAGCGGAAAGTCGACTGCTTCTCTTGCTTGTTTGCTTGGAGGGCTTAAGTATGCAAGCGATGACTATGTGCTCATACAAAATAACCCTCCGAGAGTCAGCAGTATTTACAGCACTGTTAAGTTGCGTTCAGATGCTATAAATAAATTTCCTGCGCTTGAAAAGATGTTTAAAAATCAGAGGTTTCCTGGTGCGCAGAAAACGGTTCTTTTTCTTAATGATGAGTTTTCTGGGAAGATTTCGCAAGGTTTTGCGATTCACGCGATTCTTATTCCTAAGATTACTTTGCGAGAAGAGACGCGTCTTCGCAGGGCGTCTGCGATTGAGAGTTTGGTTGCTTTGGCTCCAAGCACTATTTTGCAGCTTGCGGGTGAATCTGATGGTCAAAAGGATATGGGAGAGTTGGCCGCGCTTGTCAGGGCTGTTCCGAGTTATTTTTTGGAGCTTGGCTCGAACATTTCAGAGATTCCTGAAGTCATTTTGAAATTTATTAAGGAAGGTAGTTTGAATGATGGCAAATGACCGTATAAGCGTTATAATTCCTGTTTATAATTGTGAAAGGTATGTTGAGGAAGCGGTTCGGAGCGTTATTGGTCAGACTTTGAAGCCTTGCGAAATCATTGTTGTTGATGATGGTTCTACCGATAAGAGCGCTGATATCGTGAAGCGGTTCGGTGAAAAAGTCAGTTATTTTTATCAGCCGAATGGCGGGGCGGCTAAGGCAAGGAATGTTGGCGTGACTAAAGCGTCAGGTGATTTTCTTGCTTTCTTGGACAGCGATGATGTTTGGGTGCCTGATAAGCTGGCAGGCCAGCTGGATGTTTTTGAGCGAAATCCGTCGGTTGATATGGTTTTTGGTCATGCTCAAAACTTTCACAGTCCTGAATTGACTGTTGAGATGAAGGCAAAAATACAGGGCCCGATGCAGGCGATGCCGGGGCGCGTTGCGGGCGCATTGCTGATTAAGCGTTCATCTTTTTTGCGGGTGGGGTTTTTTGAGGAGTCGCTAAGGGTTGGAGAATTCATCGACTGGTATTTCAAGGCGAAAGAAAAAAATCTTAAAGGTGTTCTTTTGGATAAAGTTCTTTTGCAAAGGCGTCTGCACGGTTCTAATATGGGCGTTCGCGATAAATCTTTGCGGGTTGATTATGCGCGCATTTTAAAGGCGGCGCTTGACCGGAAAAGGAAAAATGTCGATGGTGCGAATGAATAAGAATGCGGATGTCTTGCCGGAAAAGCAGCACGAGTGTTTGCTTCGGGCGGCGCTTTTGTCGGGTGATGATGTTGTTAAGGCTTGGACTGATTGGAAATCTATCGTGTCTGATATTGATAGGCTGGATGGGCGGTCGTATCAATTGTTTCCTCTTGTGTATCGTAATTTAGAACGGTTCGGCGTTAAAGACAAGGCGACAGACAAGCTGAAATCGGTGTACGCGTATCATTGGGCGAAAAACAGGGTGGCTTTGCAGCAGTTGAGGGCGATAATTGATGGATTGAATTCGTTGGGTGTGAAGAATTTGGTTTTGAAGGGCGGGGCGATTATACCTTTGTATTATTGTGATGTTGGGACTCGGGTGATGGGTGATTTGGATATTCTTGTTTCGGTGCAGGATTTTCAAAAAGCTGCTGATTTTTTAAGGGGTATGAATTGGATTCCAAGGAAAAAGCCGGAGCGTTTTGACCCGCGGTTTTTCTATTCGATAACGTTTAATGCGTCAGAAGGTGCGGCGGTTGGGAAGTTTGAGGTTGACCTTCACTGTCATGTGTTGTTTGAAGCGTGCGATTCGGATGCTGATGCGTTGTTTTGGGATGGCTCTTTGCCTTTTGTTTTTCAGGGTATGAATACGAGAGTTCTTTGTCCGACTGACCAATTATTGCACGCTTGTGTTCATGGTATCAAAAAGGAATGGTCGGATTCGAACTATAAGTGGATTCCTGATGCTATGATGATTTTGCGGTATGATGGGGAAATGGTGGAGTGGGACAGGTTTGTGATGCTGTCCGAAAAATTTGGAGTTGCGCCGCTGCTCGTGATTTCATTATCATATTTGGCAAAAAGTATGGGCGCGAATATTCCTTCGCAAGTAATTGATAGGCTTGATAACGCGCAGATATCGGGGATTCAACGGCTGCGCTGCAATATGGGCCTAATCGATTTTAGAGCGCATCCGATAGCGCTTATGAAGTGGCATTGGTGTATTTATTCTCAGGGGGTGAAGAGCGCGGGCTTGTGCGCTAGATTGGTTGGGCTGCCAAAATATTTGAAATACCTTGTTCAAACGAATAATGGTTTATTGTTTTCTGTTAAGTTCCCGTATAAATTCGCAAAACTGCTCTGCAGAACAGTTGTGAATAGATTCTCGAAATCCTAAGCGAAGTGATTTCAAATTCACGGTTAAGAAAGCGAGCGTTAAACACACGGGCCAATTGGCGGTTTAATTTTCGGTTTCCTTTTTCTTCTTGCTGTCGTCTGGGCGTTTGGTTTCGATTACTTTGCCTGTTTTTAAGTCGACTTGTTCTACGCTGCCATCATAGTAGGTGGCAATCACTGTTTTTTCATCCAAAGAAAATGAGACGTCTTTTGCCCCGCTTTCTTCGCTTCCGCTTGCGTTTGCAAAGTAGCTTTCCGAGAAGGTGGTGATGAGTTTTTTGGTTTTCGTGTCAGTCACTTCCCAGCTCCATCTCGTGTCGGATTCAAAGTACGAGTTGGAATCTTTTTCGATGTAGTGGGCTATGCGGTATCGCTTGTCTTTCGTATATTTGTCGGCCATAGACCGATGACGTGGAATTAAAGTATAAAAATTAATCGCAAACGCAAGGAAGCCTCAACGCCACGATAACATTTTAAAACCCTTGCCTGATGCTCTGTCCAGATATCACATTCATAGTCTGAAAAACATCAAGTATGTCTTTTTCCTGCCGCTAGCATGGCGCAGGTTTTCTCGATGCGTTTTTTGCGTTCGTCTGATTCTTTTGCTGATTCTATCCAGTCGATGAAGTTTCTGCGTTTGTTTGAGTCAAGATCGCTCCATGTGGCCTTGGCTTTTGCGTTAGCACCAAGCGCTTTGTAAAGAGGCATTGGTACGACTGCAAAACAGCAGGGACGTCGTTTTCCGGATGCAAGCCTTGAGGGAATGCTTTCGATTCGGCGTTTGCGCGTTTCTGGTTGTTTGACTGAGTCTATCCAGCTAATGAAATCCCTGCGGGCTATTGGCGTTAGGCTTTTCCATTTCGCCATCGAGACGGGATCGAGCACTTTGCGAAGATCCGTTGGTACTATTGGCTCTGATTTTTCTTTAGCCGGCGTAGGATTCATTTTGTTCATATTTGTTCTGAATTGATTAGTTGGTATTCGGCCATTTATTTTTTGCGGATTTATTTGAGTATTGGACTGGCTTCTGTGCCTGAATTGGCAAGGTCAATGAAATGCGCTGCATTTTACTTGGTTTAATGTAGTTTATTTATTTTTGCTAAGTATTCGTATTTTTTTCTTCCTATGATTTGCATTTTTAATTCTGTTTCTTTGCATATTTTTGCGAGGTATTTCTCGTTGAAGCTTATCCACTTGAAGGGTTGTCCTTTTTTCCCGTTGTAGATGGGGGTGTAGTGGTGTATGTAAAATTCCGATGTTTGAACTGCTCCGCAGTTTGAAAGTATTTGTCCGTTTTCTGTTAGTAGGCTGGATAGTTTTTTGAGTAGTTTTTTCGTCTTTTCTGGCGTTTCTGCGATGCCAAGATTGTTTTCTATGAGTGTGATGGTGTCGAATTTTTGTTTTGGCTTCCAGGTGAAAATGTTGGCCGCTTTGCAGTTTTTGAGTCCTCTTGCTTTGGCGACTCGTATCACGGTAGGAGAAATGTCTATGCCTATAACGTTGCCTCGTTTCATAAGATGGGGAATGTAGATTCCTGTGCCGCAGCCTACGTCAAGAATATTTCCTCGTGCCAACGAGATGAGTTTTTTCTCTATTTTGTCGAATTGGCGATATTCTCTGAAATATTTTTTCAATGGTTGCTCGAAGGTATTTCCTGCATCGCTTAGGTAGAATGGTTTTCGTTCTCCGTGATAGTATGCGAGTAGTGCTTGGCCGAAGAAGTCCATTTGTTTTCTCATTTTATTATCAGCTCTTCTCGAGTAGTCTTTGCAGTGGTACAAGTATAGTTCGTATGCTAAATAGCCAAATGACAGAATTCTTGGCAGGATGACAATTAGTTGGTGGCTGTTGTTGGGATTGCGAAGTGATCGAACGTTCCGACGTAACAGAGTACATCGATCCTGCTGAGGATAATGAGAAGACTGTTGTTAGCATTGCTAGTGTGTCTAGTAGTTTTCGTTCGTGTGTGTTCATGGTGATGTTCTCCTTTGTGATTGAAAGAAATCTGGCGTGTATATATCTTAGCGTATTTTGGAGATTATGCTTTGCAGTTTTTTTCTTTGTGCTGCGGTGGTGCTGGATGCAGTGGTTTGTTGTTGCATGCGTTGTTCTGCTGCGCATTGTTGTGTTAGCGTTTGTAATGCGCTTGCCGTATTGGCAGTTGCTGGCTGTCGTTTTAGTGAGTCCAAACGCGCGCAGGCGCTGGCTGAAGCTGCCATTCCTGTTGGCTCGTTGTCGAGCATTGTGTACACTAGTCCCGCAAGCGATATGATTGAGAACGCGATGAAGATGTAGATTGCGGCTTCTGCTTTTTTTGGCATTGTTTGAATTGAACTATCTGAATTTAATAACATGTTGTACGATTGTTGTAGATATTGCTTAGGAAGGCTGATGTGAAGGAGCGGTATTGTTGAAGCGTGATTGCCATCGAAGGCTTTTTAATCTTCAAACGCAATTCGTGGTTACTATGACCATTGGAAAGAAGGATTTGGAAAAACTGCGCAAGGGATATCGCGAGGAGCTTGCGCTGCTCGAAGAGAAGTGCAAGGCTGGCAATGCTACTAAGGATGAGTATGCGCAGTTGAACAAGCTTAGAAAGAAGATGAGTTGAGGTGGCTGTATGAAATCGTTGAAAAAAGGTGCGTTTTGGGCTGGTTGGGCTGTGGTTCTTTTGACTCATGTCTATATGTTGGCGTTCGGCCTTCCTGAGGGCCAGATGGTTGCGCACGCGGTTTTGAATCTTGTCGCGGCGGCGTTGCTAGTTTACGCGTGGCTAAGTTAGCTTCCTGCCTAACAATTCAAAAACATATTTATACCTCACTGATAATGGTGGTTGTATGAGTCTTGGTAAGCAGTTGCAGGTCGTGAAGGATAACTGGCTTCTTGTGGCGGCTCTTGTCGTTCTTGTTTTGTTCTTGAACTTGGGCGGTATCAGTTCATTCTCTTCTTCGCTTGGCGCGGCTCAGCGTGAGTCTTTTGGCGGTATGGGTTCTCCTGCGATGGATGCGAGTTTTTCCCGTTCGATGCCAAGCCCTATGCCTTCTTATGGCGGAGAGTCGTTTTATCCTAAGGTTGAGGAGCGTAAGATCACGAAGTCTGCGAATTTGCGTAGCGAGGTTGAGGAAGGTTTGTTCGGCTCTGCCGAGCAGAAAGTGAAATCAGCCATTTCTGATACAAAATCTATTCTATTGAATGAAAATGTGTACGCCTCTGATTCTGGCTGGAAGCAGTATCGCACTGGCAGTTATCAGGTGAAGGTTCCGATTGACAATTATGAGTCGCTTATTGCCGCTCTTAAATCTGTTGGTGAAGTGAAATCGTTCTCTGAGAGTCAGGATGATATCACGGCTCAGTTTGAAAGTACCGAGCTTACTCTTGCGGCTGAAAGGTCCCGCCTTGAACGGTATCAGGCGATGTATAAGGACGCGGTTAAGACTGAGGATAAAATCACTTTGAGCGATCGTATTTTCGAGCAGGAGCGAACCGTGAAGTATCTTGAGGAATCGCTTAAGAATGTTGGCGAGCGAGTCTCATACTCGACTGTTTATGTTGAAGTTGTAGAGAAGCAGTCGAGATACGCGAGTATTGTGTTTGTGAAGTTCTCTGAGCTTGTTAGGAACTTGGTTGACAATGTCAACTCGGTTTTGTCGTTGCTCTTCTCTCTTTTACCGTGGGCTGTTGTAGCTCTCATCGGCTTTGGCGTTTGGAGATTTGTTAAGAGAAAGTGAGCAGGCAAGTTCTTATTTTGGCGGGTTAAGCTTTTTGATGACTGGACTCCGCAGTTCGTGACGCAGGACAGGTAGACGATTCGTCCGGTTCTAGCCGAATAGTGTTTCAGCTGTCCTGCTTCCTACAATAGTCCGTCCATCCGTCTTCCATCCAGCCGTCGTCCGTCCCGCCGTTCTGCCTTATTTTCTGACAACCATTACTTTCTCTGCTTTGAACGATTTGTAGACTCCTTCTAGTATGTCCGTGCCTGCGTAGCCTGCAAGAAGTGATAGCCGTGGATCGAAGTTGAAGACTATGCCGGTGAAAACGCCGATTACTACTGCGATGAGGACTGTTAGCGCGTAGTAGCTCCAGATTATTCGTTTTTTGACCGCGAGTGCTTTGAATAGTCCTACAAGTCCGCGTGTGGCTCCGCCTACTCCGCCTAATAGTGCCGCTAGTGCTGTTGGGTCCATTGTGTTTCCTCCTTTATCTGCTTCGCGTGAAATGTTCTATGAATGGGTCGTCTATTTTCTTTGGCCGTCCTGCTTTTGATTTTTTGGAAGAAACTTCGAACGTGGCTCGTCGTATGGCATCTATGATAGCTTCCTGTATTGTCATCGCATTTTTCTCTGCTCGCATTTTGAGTGTTTCAAAGAGCGCGGGATGCATTGATAGCATTATTCGTTTGCTTTGCATGGTCGTTTTATTGATACTAATTTATACTACAATAGTACTAATTAGTATATAATTGCTTTGTTCACCGTCGATAAATCTTCTCACACAAATAATTGATTTTTTATTGTTTTTTATTGTATTATTGCTGAGCGGCAAGTCTGCAGTTGATTTTTTATATTAGCGTTGGCTGGACTGAATTATGGATGATTCAAAGAAGCTTGAAGAGGTGAAAGTCATCATTCAGGCATGGCTGGATAAGCAGGGCCATGACCGCTGTTGGTATTATCCTGACCTTTTTCGCGAATTGGCAGGGCTTTTGGACATAAGCGCGTCTAAAGAGCCAGGTCTTCCGCCTCTTGATGAGTTCAAGAAGGGTTGTGAACGGTATCAGAAGGAAGAGTTTGCTATGAAGAAATGATGACTCCATTTCAGAGTACTATCGCAACGAATTTAAATACGTCTCTTATTATGGTGGCTTATGCGCCGGGTAAAACTTCTGATTTCATTATTGATAGCTCACTCTGCTGGCATTTTGGGCGCGTTGGTTGAGGCGAATGGCTGGTTTGATTCTCTCGCAAAGCCGTTTTTTATGCCTCCGAGCTGGCTTTTTGCTCCTGTTTGGTTTTTGTTGTACACTCTTATGGGTTTGTCGCTTTATGGCGTGTGGACGAGTAAAGCCAAGGACAAGTCTGTGGAGCTTTCTTTGTTTGGCGCCCAGTTGGTTCTTAATGCTGCTTGGTCGCTTATTTTCTTTGGCGCGCATTCGCTTATTTTCGCGTTGGCGAACTTGCTGGTGCTGTGGAGTTTGATTATCCTGACTATCGTGTATTTCCACCGTATAAATCGTCTGGCAGGTTATCTTCTCGTTCCATACGTTCTATGGGTTACTTTCGCTGGCGTGCTTAATATCGCGCTTGTTATTCTGAATTGATTTAACAGCGATACGCGATAGGAAGGAATTTATATGATGGCGTGTGACGCATAATGATGAAAGAAGGAGAAAAATCGATCGACTTTAGCCTGCCAAATCAGGACGGCAAGGATGTTTCGCTTAAGGACTTCAAGGGCAAATGGTTGGTTTTGTATTTTTATCCGAAGGACGATACTCCTGGCTGCACTATTGAGGCAATTGATTTCACAAGGCTTATCGGCGAGTTTGAGAAGAAGAATGCTGCGGTTATCGGCATTAGCCCGGATGATGCGAGGAGTCATTGTAATTTTCAGGAAAAACATAGGCTCAAAATTACATTGCTTTCAGACCCATCGCACAAGACGCTCGAAAAGTTTGGCGTTTGGAAGGAGAAGAGTATGTATGGCCGAAAATATATGGGTGTTGAGCGAACGACTGTTCTTATAGACCCGAAGGGCGTAATCAAAAAAGTGTGGAATAAGGTTTCTGTGACGGATCACGCAAAGGATGTGCTTGGTTCTGTTTCTGTTCAATAAGTTTAAAAACCCTGTGTGTTGAAATTAGTCTTATGCCGCGTATAGCGATTGTGAGAAAAGACCGTTGTAACCCTCAAGGATGTGGTGGCTATTTGTGCGCCCGTGTCTGTCCGGTCAATATGGAGGGGAAAGATTGCATAGTCCCTGCTCCAACTGGCGATAAGAAGCCGGTGATTGATGAGAAGCTGTGCACTGGTTGCGGTATTTGTCCGAATCGTTGTCCGTTTGGCGCTATTGATATCGTTAATTTGCCTGCTCAGCTTGAGCATCCTCTTCACCGTTATGGCCGTAATGGGTTCCATCTTTATTCGCTTCCGATTCCTATGTTCGGTCAGGTTGTGGGTATTGTTGGTAGGAATGGTGTCGGTAAATCTACTGCGATAAAGATTTTGGCTGGCGCGTTGAAGCCGAATCTTGGTGAGGATAAGGAGATTGAGCTTGCCGCGCTTGCGAAGATGCATAAGGGTAGCGAGGCTCAGAAGTATTTTGAGGCGTTGCGTGATGGTAAGGTGAAGATTGCGTACAAGCCTCAGCATGTTGAGATGATTCCTCAGACGATGACTGGTAAAGTGAGTGAGCTTCTAAAGAAAGTTGATGAGACGGGCAAGTTTGATGAAATAGTGCGCGAGCTTGATTTGAAGGATGTTCTTGATAGGGACATAACTCAAGTTTCAGGTGGTGAGCTTCAGCGGGTGGCTATTGCCGCGACTGTGCTAAGAAAGGCTAATGTGTACATTTTTGATGAGCCGACTTCTTATCTTGATATCAAGCAGCGGATTATGGTGTCTAAGTTCATCAAGAATCTTGCGAATGAGGATACTGCTGTGCTTGTGGTCGAGCACGATCTTATAATTTTGGATTACATGGCGGATTTGCTGCACATAATGTATGGTAAGGCAGGCGCGTACGGTATTGTGAGCCTGCCAAAGCCTGTTCGTACTGGTATGAATATTTATCTTGAGGGTTTTATCAAGGATGAGAATATGCGTTTTAGGGACCATACTATTCAGTTTTTGTCGAAGCCGCCGATGAAGTTGGCTGCGAAAGTGGCGCTTACGTCGTGGTTTGATGTCAAAAAAACTCTTGGCTCGTTCAAGCTGAAATCAAAAGAGGGTACTATCGGACGTAATGAGGTCGTGGGCATTCTTGGCGAGAATGGTATCGGTAAAACAACGTTTGTGAAAATGCTTGCTGGTGTTCTCACTGCAGATGAAGGTTCAATCGATGCTAAAATCAAGGTTGCGTACAAGCCGCAGTATTTGGATAATCGAAGTGATGATTTGGTTATGAGTGTTCTTGATAGGGCTATGAGCAAGTATCAGAATCAGTTGATTAAGCCTCTAGAGCTTGACACTTTGATGTTAAAGCCGCTGAATACTTTGTCTGGCGGAGAGCTTCAGAGAGTTATGATAGCTCATTGTCTTTCTCAGGATGCTGATGTTTATTTGCTTGATGAGCCGTCTGCGTATCTTGATATCGAGCAGCGTTTGGTTTTCAGCAAGGTCATTCGCGATATTGTTGAGCAGCGCGGCGTGTCTATCCTTATAGTCGACCATGATTTGTTGTTCATCGATTATCTTTCGGACAAGATACTGGTTTTTGAGGGTGTTCCTGCGAAGGAGGGCGAGGTCACAGGTCCTTTCGGTATGGAGGATGGGATGAATCGTTTCTTGCGTATGGTAAAGATTACCATGCGACGTGACGTTGAATCTAACAGGCCAAGAATCAATAAGCCGGACAGCAGGCTCGACCGCGAGCAAAGAGACGCGAACAAGCTTTACTACACCTGATGAGCATTCTTGCTTTTCTCATTCTTGTTTTTCGGGTATCGCGTATTCTATACTATTGATGTATTGTGTCATTATGCAAAGAAGTGTCGCTGCTTGTTCCGCGTTGTCGATATTATGCGGTGTGTATTCAGCTTCTTCTTTTTCTTCCCAGTATTGTTCAAGGCTCATTCCAGGAGCGTTGGCTCCGGGTAGTTCTATTTTCCATAAAAGTCCGCCGTCAAACCCGAGCATCGGGCTTCTTGGCGGGAGTCGCATAAGAGTAGAGACGGCTTCTTGTGCTCTTGCTTCTAGACCGCCAATATTGATTTTCTGATCGCGTGCGAACCTCGCAAATTCCATTGTGAATTCTACATTGAATCCTTTGCACCCCATTCGAGGCCGTGGAAAGTACAGGATGTGATAATTCGAAGTGTTCATTTAATAAAAAATGATTTGTTCGTTTTTAATGATTTGTATGGAACAGAACGTTTTTATAATCCGTCTGGGCTCGTAACGTCATGAATATTGATAAAGAGGTTTTTGAGTTGTGGAAAGAGGTGTCTCCTGAGTCTGCGTATGGTTCTGGTCTTAAGGAGTTCGCGGGTTGTGTTTGGGTTCCTTCGCATCAGAATGTGCGTAAGGCGCTTGCGCGCATCGCGTTTCTTAAGAAGCACGCTGACCCTGTGGCGTTCAAGTGGCTTCGTTCTTTGGAGCGCGGGCTTGTTTTTGAGGAGCCTCAGCACGCGCCGTCTGGTGTGATGGGTGTTTTCTTTGAGCATTTGGTTATGAATGCAAAGGAAAAGGATTATCTTGCTCTTGCGGTTCAGTGTCTTAATGTTCTTGCCGTGCAGGAGCATTTGTGGGAGAAGGCTTGGCCGATTGAGATGCAGATTTATTCCGCGCAGGAGTGTTCGGGAGGAATTGCGCTTCTTGAGACTGTGAAGAAGTTGTGCAAAAAGAATGAGGCTAAAGAGGCTTTGACCGCGCTTCAGAACAGGCTAAAAATCTGGAAAGAAAAGACAAGTGATGTGAAGCTTAAGAAAGGTGATTTCTCTGAGGTTTTCCCGCTTTTGAAGAAAAAGTCTAAGGGTCTTGGAAGGAAAAGTGTTTATCCGAATCTTTTGAGGGACTGGTATGATTATCCTGAGTCTGGTGAGGATATTGAGCGTCTCGCGTTGGGCTGGATTGATGAGGAGCTTCAATCATTCAAAGCTAGTGTAAATAAGCTCTCCAAAAGGTACAAGTGCAAAGCTTCCGTCGAAGAAATTAACAGGGCGCTTGAAGTTAACCAGCGTATTCCTCTGAAAAAACTTGTGAAGACTACTCAGGATTTGAGGAAAGTTTTGCAAAGACTTGCGGATAAGGAGTGGGTTAAGATAACTCCGAAGTATGATGTTCGTTTGATTGAGACTCCCGATTATCTTGTGGCGTTTCTTCCGACTGCCGCGATGCAGCCTTTTGGCAGCTTATCGAGCCCATTCTGCATTTCGTTCATAACTACAGACAAAAGCGCATCTCCGAGCACTTTCCTGCCGGGTGTTATGCAGACGCTTATTCATGAGGAGTATGGTCATTGTGTTAATTTTATGAATAGTTATCGTTGTTTTTCGCACCCGTTGCGTGTGACTGAGATTTTGGATTCTAGTTTGAGCACTCCTATTACTGAGGGTATTTCTTTTTTCCGCGAGCTTGAGTCACTGCGAACTTTAAGGCGTATTGCGCAGGATCCAAATGATGATGTTGAGCGAAATGTTGTGAAGCAGGTCGAAAAGTTCTGTGAGTTCGCTGATTTTGTTGATGGTCTTGAGTTTGAAGTTATGCAGTGGCGTATGGTTAGGTTCCTGCGCGCAGTTTGCGATAGCAGGGTTAATCGTGAGAGGCAGTCTTATCCTGCGTTTATTGAATGGGCGCATAAGAAGACAGGGCTTTCGAAAAAGCTTGTGTTTGACCAGACTTTCCACTTTTTGGAGCGTCCGGGTTACGCTCCGTGTTATAGTATTTTCGGTCAGCGTTTAAGGGATTTGCAGGCGAAGGCTATGAAGAAAGGCGTTTCGCAGGTTGAATTCAACACGTTTGTTGCGAGCAGTGGTTTTGCTGCGAGGACTGTTTTTGAGTCTAAGTTGAGAAAAGAGTTTAGGCTCTGACTTTTCTCACAAAAGTCAGAAATCCTGAGTGTCCTATGCCTGTGCTTTTTGGGCGTACTTTGCGTCCTTCTGTTTCCCAGAGTCGTTCTATTATCTCTACTGTTTTTACAGTCATTAATCGTTCGTCTTTGGTGGCTTCAGTGGCGAAATCGTTTGCTTGTATGATGCTTGGGCTGTAGCTTACGAGCCATCCGCCAACTAATAGTGCGTTTGCGGCGTGGACAACAGCTTTCCATGGTTCAGGTAAGTCAAATGTTATCAAGTCGACGTTTTTCTCGTCTATTCCGTCGTAGATGTTTTTGTGTTTGGCTGTGATGTTGGTTATGCTGAGTAGTTTGATGTTTTCCTGTGAGACCGCAAGATGGTCTTCTCTTATTTCATAGGAGGTCACGTGTTTTGCTATGTGCGCGAGAGCGCACGCAAGTGCTCCTGAGCCTAGTCCTGAATCGACGATTGTGCTTTCCTTGTTTATTCCGGTTTCAGCGATGATTAGTCCGATATCTTTTGACGGAATTGTCTGCGGTAGCTTGCGAAGTCGTTTATACAAGTCGATAAATGTTGGTTCTAGAAGGATGAATTCTTTGCCTGTGTCTTTGGTTAGCAAAAGCGAGCCGTTTGGCTTTGATAGGTCTTCTTTTGCTATTCTGCCGTATTTGGTGTCTACGTCGCGATTTAGGTTTGTGATGAAGTACTGTAGTTCTTCGCCTACTATGTGTTCGCGACCGTCCACTATTTGGCGTTTTTCCTTATGGATGAGGAGTTTCATATCGTCGATAACTGGAAAAGGGGTTTAAAAAGCTAACTGAGAAATAGCTTTTTGAGGCGAAGAAAGATTAAAAACAGGGGCGAGTAAAACAGCGCAAATGCCAAAGAAGCGCAGGGTTCTTACAATGTCTGTTGTCGTTATGGCGACAGGTTTTGCAGCTATGAGTTGGTTGTATCTTGTTAATTTGTGGGGCTATTTTTCGTTGCCGGGCATTTTGGTCACGTATGTCAAGGACGCAGGGATTGTTTTTGGCGGGTATTTTATCGCGTCTCTTTTCATTAATGCGACGTCGTGGCGTATTGGCGCGTTGTTCATCGATGCTCATGCGGAGGAGCGTATTTTGTTTGGCAAGATTTATACTTGGGCGGTTTACATCCTTGCTACAAGCATTGTGCTGGTAAAGCTTGGAGCGTCGTTTCAGCAGACCGCGCTTTCGCTGACTATTCTTGCGACTGGTTTCGCGTTCGCTATTCGTGATATGCTTTTGTCGTATCTCGCGTGGTTTGTTCTGTTGGTGAAAAAGCCGTTTCATATTGGGGATTGCGTTAAGATAGGTGAGGAAGAAGGAAGGGTTTTGCACATTGGAACTTTCTATGTCAAACTCGATGATACTTTGGGTGAGGGCCATTTCATACGGGTGCCGAACAAGGTTTTCTTGGAAAAGCCGATTAGGAATTTGGGCAGCAGAGCTGCACGGTTTACCATTACGATACCTGCGAATCATGTTCCTGAAAAGGATGAGCTTGAGGCGATTGAGAAATCTTTGAAAGTTATAGCTGGTGATGATACTGTTTTGTTCTTTAATGGAAGGGATAAGAGGTTGTTCGTGCAGGTGGAATACACTTGCGTGTACGAAGCGCGAAAAGTGGTCCGTGACCGGATAATTCGCGAGATAGGAAATAAAATGAAAAAAGAAAAAATTTATCGTTTTCTGCAGGTTTCGCAGCCGTTGAATGCTAGGCTTAAAAGTCCGGCTAAGTAGGCGAGGTTTACTGCTGTGTTTCCGCCGCCTGTGTTCATGACCATCATTTCTCGTAGGGTTCCGATCACGTTAGGCGCGGTTCCTAGTTTGAAGGTCGTGACGAATGCTACTGCGATGAGGCCCGATAGTACGAGCGCTGCGCAGTTCGCGTGCCAGTTTAATAGCAGCATTGCTCCGCCTGCAAGTTCTAATACGATTGCAAGGACTAGCATTGGTGTTCCTAGCGAATTGCCAAATAGGCTTTTGAACATTCCTGACATCATATCAAAGCTCAATACTTTGTCGAGTCCTGCTACAAGGAATGCTGCGCCGAAGAATACTCTTAGGATTAGCGGTCCTAGTTGTTTATGTTGTTCCATCCATTTCATCATTGTTTATCCTCTCCTTGGGTTTTTAATGTTAAATAAGGATAGCGCTTTAAAAGGGTTTTCACGGATTGGCTGAAAAGGAATCAGTTCACAGACCTTTCCCGTATTGTTCAGGCGTGATTTTGGTTACAAAACCGGGATATTCTGTTTTTAATTCTAAGCTAAGTTTGCCAAATTCATCTCTTTCTGTTTGATACCATGTCCAGAATAGTCCTTTAAGGCTCATTGAATCCTGTGTGGGAATGATCGCTGTCAATTCAAGAACTGCGTCCTTGAGATGGAGTATGGTCATTACAATTGATATTAGGGTGAACTTTGCTCCAATATATTCTTTGAGCCATCCGACGTATAAATCCACTATGTCTTCGGTTTGGGCGCATAATATGTCGGATGCTGCTATAGCAACAGAGTCTTCGAGAGGGTTTTTGTTGAAAAATACTCGGCGGATATCGCACTTTCTGGTCAGATTTGTTTTGAATGGAGTTGGTGTGTGGAATACTGATAATTCTCCCTCAGGCAGGCAGGGTTTGAAGATTAAGCTATAAAGCTCGGATAGTTGTGATAATACTCTTTGCTCTATATCTGTTTGTGTTTCTGCGTATTGGGTTCTTTTCTGGGTTGAGGTGTTGAGTGTTTTCGATTTTACGAGCAGGATATTTTTCGTGAGGAGATATTTCAGTATTGTGAGGTCTTCGAATATGTTTTTAAGTCGCAATGCGCCTCTTTCAGCCTGCCATAATCGAAGAAACCTATCTTTTCGTTCTTGAACGCTGATGCCTTGAACCTGTGGAGTTTGTGCTGCGCCTAACCTTTGATATTCAGGATCCAGTTTTTTCTGGGCGAAATCCAGGATTGCATCTAGATGGGAGAGTGCGGTTGAGAGTTTGAGTATGGATGGGTCTTTGAAAAAGCGGGCGATATCTGTTTGAAGGCCTTCGGCGTGAACGAACGCTGCTCGTATTGCATTGTCGTTTCTTTGTTCAGCAAGGGTGCGTAGTTGTTGTTGCAGCGAAGTCGCGGCCATGCGCGCGTCGGTTATTGCGGAGACGAAATAATTGTCTCTTTGGCATTGGAACGTATCCAATCCAAGTGCTCTGCTTTGTGCCTGTTTGAGTGAGCGTTGGAGCTTGTCCAAGTCCAGTTTTATCTGAAAAATGAGTGCTCTTTCATCTGCCATATTTTAGGACAGGCGAAAATGGTTTTTAATCTTTTTGAACTATAGAACGGCGCGTAGTACTTGAAAATAAGGCGAGGAGGAGACTCGAACTCCTGAATCGCAGGGTTGCAGCGTTATGACGTTTCAAGACCTGATTTCGCGACTTCGTGGAGTCGAGAGAAGAGTCATTTACATATTCGCAAAGCGAATATTTGATAAATTGCTTCTCGAGACGATACGAGAAGCGATTTGATCAAACTTTCTGAAAGTTTGAAGGCGAGGAGGAGACTCGAACTCCTGAATCGCAGGGTTGCAGCCTGCTGCCTTAGCCGCTTGGCTACCTCGCCGATAAGTTAGGGTCAGAAGGAGTCGTTTATAAACGTTTCCGCGGTTAATCAGGAATTATCCACACTTGAATCTTTGTGCCGTCAGGAAAGAGTAGATAGCTCTGGTTCTTAAGTTCGATGCCGTCGGGGTTCTGATGGATGGTGACTATGTGTTTTTCAGGACTGCTGTATCCGCCGCCCCATTTCGCGCCCTCATATGTTGTTATGACCCTCCCATAACTGGATATGTCTTTTATGAATGCCTGATCGCCTTCGAAATAGATGAAACAGTGTTTTCGTGAGTTGGATTTGGTGTCTAGGATTATGTCGTTTGTAGGATCGCGTCCTATCATAATTGGCGCGGTTCCAAGGATGTCTATTTGTTCGTCATGTCCAAGAACTACTCGGGAACGGCCTTTTTGGTAACGATCTCCTAGAAGGGTGGCTGGAAGTCTTGTTTTATTATCGAACCAAGTTCCTTCGATTAGCACGAATTCAACTCTCATATAAAACAAAAGGTTGATTTTGTTTAAATAGCTTTTGGCGTGGATAACTTTTTAAAAGAACGTCGTGTGCTTTAGGCTATGGACTCGCAAAAGGTCGTTCGTAAGTGGCAGAAGCGTTGGAAGGATGCTAAACTCTTCGAGCCTGAGCAGAATAAGCAGGAGAAATACTTGATTACTGTTCCGTACCCTTACATTTCTGGCAGTTTGCATATTGGGCACGCAAGGGTTGTGACTGAAGCTGATGTGTTCGCAAGGTTCCAGCGTATGTCTGGTAAGAATGTTCTTTTTCCGATGGCGTTTCATATTTCTGGAACTCCTGTTTTGGGCATTAGTTTGGGTATTGAAAAGAAGGACCCTAAGATGCTCGCGCTTTACACTGAATACGTGAAGGCGTACATAAATGATGGGAAGGAAGTCGAGAAGATTGTCCAGTCATTTAAGGACCCGCAGAAGATTGTGGACTTTTTCATTCCTAAGATGGTTGATGAATTCTCGCTCCTGGGTCTCTCTGTTGATTGGCGAAGAAGTTTCACGTCAGGTGAAGGTATGCATCAGAAGATGGTTGAATGGCTTTTCAAAAAATATAAGGAAAATGGTTATCTTATGCAGGGCAAGTATCCTGTTCTTTTCAGCCTCACGCTAAATAATGCTGTCGGAGAAGATGACATTAAAGATGGCGATCTTGACCCTGTTGAAAAGCAGGATTTCGTGCTGCTCAAGTTCGCGTTCGAGGATGGTTTTGTTGTCGCTGGAACTTTGAGGCCTGAGACTATGTTCGGCCAGACGAACTTGTGGGTGAACCCGCAGGCAACTTATGTCAAGGCTAAAGTTGATGGTGAAACTTGGTACGTTAGCAAGGATTGCGTGACAAAACTGCAATATCAGGAGCATAAAGTTATCGTGGAAAAAGAGCTTTCGGGTTCGTATTTCCTGAATAAAAAGGCTATCGCGCCGTTTATCGCAAGGGACGTTGTGATTCTTGAGGCGTCGTTCGTGAAGCCGAATATCTGCACTGGTTTCGTGACTAGTGTTCCAAGCGATGCTCCTTTTGATTATATTGCTCTGCAGCAACTCAAGAGCCAAATAAAACCCATCTCTATAATTCAAACTAAAGGTTTTGGTGATTTTCCTGCGATGGAATTGTGTAAGAAGATGAAAATCACAAGCCTTAGTCAGGAGACAGAGCTTAAGGAAGCGACGCAGGAGTTGTACAAGGCAGGATTCCATACTGGCATTCTCAAGGACAACTGCGGTAGATTCTCAGGCATGACTGTTTCAGAAGCAAGGAAATCTATGCGTGATGAGGCGTTAAAGGATGGCTTTGGCGTGCAATTCTACGAGACATCCCGCTCCGCGGTTTCTAGGGATGGCGGCGATGTTATTGTTGCCATGCTTGACCAGCAGTGGTTTATTGATTTTACCGCGAAGGGTTGGAAGGAGAATGCGAAGAAGTGTCTTGATGGTATGACTATTCAGCCTGATGTTTATCGCAAGATGTTTGAGGATACTTTTGCTTGGCTTGAGAGGCGTCCGTGCGCGAGGCGTCGTGGTCTTGGTACAAAGCTTCCATTCGATACTAACTGGGTGATAGAGTCTCTTAGCGATTCGACTGTGTACATGTCTCTTTACCCTATTGCGCATTTGCTGCGCGAGCATAAGATAAAGGACAATCAGATGTCTGAAGAATTTTTCGATTTCGTGTTCAACGGCCACGGTGCGCTAAAGGATGTGGCAAAGAGCACAGGCGTTAATGAGCAGGCGCTAAAAGAATTAAGGCAGAGTTTTGATTATTGGTATCCGATTGACCATCGTCATACTTTCCCTGCGCACTTGCCGAATCATTTGTCGTTTATGATTTTTGCTCACGTCGCTGCGTTTGATAAAAAGTATTGGCCGAAGAAAGTTTCTTTCCACGGTATGGTTTTAAGCGAAGGTGTGAAGATGAGTAAGAGCAAGGGCAATACTGTGACTTTGCTCGAGCTTGATAGGGAATACGGAGCTGATGTTTTCCGCGCGTTCCTTTGCAGCACGACGAGCGTTGAGAGCACGATGAATTGGGATAAAGGTACAGTGAGTCATGTTCAAAAGCATCTTGAATCTTTGTTCGAGCTTGCGAGCGAACTCGTAAAGAGTAAAAAGAAGGGTGAATCGCCTGCATGGGCGCTTTCGCAGTTCGAACGTTTGAAGAAGAAAGCGTCTGAGTGTATCGCAAGGATGGATTTACGAGGGTATAGTATGGTTGTTCTTTACGATATTCCTGCGTTGGTCAAGAAAGCTCAGAAATTATTGTCTGAACAGCAGATGCAGGCTTTCGCGAATCTTGTTTCCGATTGGATAGTTTTGCTCTCTCCTCTTGTTCCGCATTTGGCTGAAGAATTGAACGAGTTGGACAGGGGCAAGGGCTTTGTCTCAATTGCAACTTGGCCAAAGGTTGACGAGAAGCGTATCGACCCGATTGAGGAGTTCAAGGTTGAGGCGTTCGAGCAGTTGGTTTCAGATATCAAGACTGTCATAACTTTGGCGAAAGTGACGCCGAAAGAAATCAGTGTTTTGGTTAGTTCGCAGTGGAAGTACCAGTTGTTCTTGATGTTAAGAGACCTCTTAAAGGAAACAAGGGATATGAAAGTCATCATCTCTGCGATTATGAAGACCGACCTGAAAAAGAGCGGTGAGGATGTTATGAAGCTTGTTCAGTCTGTGCTTAAGGACCCTCAGAAACTGCCTGAAGTCGTTCTTGACCAAAAGACAGAGCTTGATACTATTGATGGTATGAAAGAGCGTCTTGAGCAGGCGTTTTCAAGCAAGATTGTTGTCCTTGCTGCCGAGAAGAGTTCTGATAAAAAGGCGAATGTGGCGTTGCCGGGTAAGCCCGCGATTGTTGTTAAATAGTTAAGCGTAATAGCCTGCCATGTCCCCGCCGTCTACTGAATAAATGCTTCCTGTGACAAAGCTCGATAGGTCGCTTGCAAGAAATAGTGCGACGTTTGCGACTTCTTCTGGCGTTCCTATTCTTCCAAGAGGTACTAAGCTTGCGATGTATTTGAGCTCGTCTTTTTTGAATGCGCTCGTCAGCATATGGGTATTAATTGGGCCGGGTGCGATGCAGTTAACTCTTATTCCTTCTCGCGCGTGGTCTAGCGCCATTGCTCGTGTCAAATTGACTACTCCTCCTTTGCTTGCGCAGTAGGCTGCGTATCCTTGTCCGCCGTTTAGTCCCCATTCGCTTGCTATGTTGATGATTGCAGCGTTTTTGGTTTTCTTGAGGTGCGGCAGGCAATGTTTTGAGCATAGGAATGTTCCTTTGAGGTTTGTGTCAAGGACTGCGTCCCATGTTTGTTCAGATGTTGTTTCGGCTGTTCCGCCTAGCATTATTCCTGCATTGTTGACGAGTATGTCGATGCGCTTGAATGTTTTGAGTGCCTGTGCAACCATTGATTTGACTGATGTGTTCGAAGTCACGTCTGTTTTGATGAATATTGCGCTTCCGCCCATTTTTCTGATTTCGTTTTCGACTTTTTTGCCGTCAGCGCTTCGCGCGGCTATGACGACGTGAGCACCTTGCTTTGCGAAAAGTATCGCGATTGCTTTGCCTATGCCCGAGCTTGCGCCTGTTACGATTGCCACCTTATTTTTTAGCTGCATAGATTGCACTAATAACGTTTAGAATAAAAGGATTGCGCACGTTTTTTCGCATCCACTCTTAGCTTGTATGCCTTTTCTGCATCCTTAAGTATTGAAAGGTCGACTGCGATTATTCTCATATCTTGTTTATTATGATTCATTTTCGCAATTGATCCAAGAAAAGGAGCGCAGATTTGTGTATGGCCGATAAGCGCATCAGAGTATTTTCCGTAATTGAATTTTCCTGCTCCGTTTGTGTAAACCATTATTGCTTCGTTTTCAAAAGCGCGTGAGGCGCACATTGAATCAACGAGCATTTCCTCTGAATTGCGGGTATATTTCGTGCCTACTCCTGCATCTCCTTTGAGCCAGTAGCTGGGGCAGATGATTATTTCGGCGTTTTTTAGCAGGAGTTGTTTGAACGTTTCAGGAAAAGCCAAATCCCAGCATATTAGAAGGGCGGTTTTGCCGAATCGTGTTTTGAAAACGCACGGCTTGGTTCCTGATTTAAGATAGCTTCGTTCAGGGTGCCATAGGTTTATTTTCTCGTATCGTCCCAGTATTTTTCCTGATTTGTCTATGTAATATGCGACGTTGAACCAGCCGCGCTTGTCTGCTTCGATTATGGAGCCGGGAACTATGTCTATTAGGTATTTTTTGGCCAGAATCTGAAAATGTTTAGCGTACTTGTGGTTATAATCTACAAATTCTTTTTTTCGCATTACAGGTCCGGTCACTGAATCTTCAGGGAATACTATTATGTCTGCTTTGCCTGCTGCTTTTTTTATGAACTGTTCCATCAGGTTCAAATTGATTTCTGGCTGGTGGATTTTGATTCTCTGTTGTACTATCGCGATTTTTACCTTTTCCATTGAAAATAAAATACTGCAGGTGTTTATAAAATAGTTTGAAAATTAATATTTTTATTAAATCGTTTTAGAATAAAGCGGGCGGACATTCCACAGGTGAACACACTATAAACAGAAGAGTTGATCCCGCGCTTTCCTCGGTTCCGCGACCCACCAAGCATCATGAACTACACTAAGCGTTGCTCACTTCCGTGCCTGGCGCGGTTCATGCAGTCACAATCCTGATGGACAGAACGTCGTTGTACGGCGTAGGACTCAACTGTCCATATTGTGCTGCTCTGTGGCGGTCACCCCGTCTAAAGCCCGTTTACGGTGACAGGAGGGGGCTATATTCCCGGTCGAGTCCGCCCGTATAAATGACAGAAATGAGGGTTTTTAAAGCTTGCGCCAGGCGGAGTACAAATCGGTCGCGGTATGCACTGTTCCGATAAGCGAAGTGTATGCTTGTTTTAAGCGCGCGATGGTTTCAAATTCCTCTCCTTTTTTGACTGTGAGCACGTATATTAGTGCGCGTTCTGGATCTTTGTCTTTGGGGAAACGCGCTCTCGCGGGGAAATCTTCGAGGAATCGTTCAAGGTCGCTGTCGGTTAGAATTTCTTTAAAATGTATGATGACACTTGATTCATCCATTAGAAAATACAAATGTTGTCCTTGTTATTATTTCTATCGTAATATTTCGTGTCGTAAAATTTATATACCGCGGCTCATTCATTTGTTTCATGCAAATGCAAATACATTGGACTATGAATTCCGTTAAGCAGTTCGATGTATTTTGCATTATTTATTGAACACAATCCCGTTCTGCGTTGAAGGGGGTTTGTGTTCGACTTCTTCTTATGCAGGTACGGGTGGAGGAAAACCCAGATGAAAGATTGGAAAGAAAGTGTTGAGGCTTTGGCCTCGCAGGGAAGGTATGCTGCGAATAGGGCGCTTTCCGCGTATTTGGTGCAGGCAACTAATGGAGCGGCTGCCAGATACGAGGCGTTAAGGAATCGTGCAGTGAAAGAAAGCGGGCGGGTTCCAGTGCAAGTTTTGTCTGAAAGCGCTGAGCCTGTTCAATCATTGGAAGGTGTTTGCAATGGCTAAACAGCCTCTTGAGTTGTTGTCTGCTGCGAATGAGTGTCTGCTGGAAGTGGAGCTCTTGTTGGAGGCGATGCGTAGAGGATGAAGATTTGCTTTGCCGTTGAGGAAAGTGGTAACAATGTATTTTATAGGTTGAGCTATGACTGATGGTTATGGGTGTGAGTCTGCAATTTTTGGGCGTTGGCAGGGGTCAAAGCATACGTGGCAGTCTAAGCGATGCGGGTTTTATTGTCGCATCAGAAAAGACTAAAGTTTTGGTTGACCCTGGCAGTGATGTTCTCGAAGCACTCTCTTTGGCGAAAATAAAAGATGTTAATGATATCGTGATGACTGGCGCTTCAGATATGCAGAAAGCCGGCGTTGTTAAGGTCAAAGGCAAGTCTGGCGCGGTTGTAGAGCGCAAATCTTGGGGCGCATTGATTGTGGTTCCTGATGCAAGGATTGCGTATGTTATCGATTCTGTTCAGCCAACTGAAGTCGGCGCGTGTGATGTTCTTGTTTTGGTGAAAAGAGACGAGTCTCTTATTGAGAAAACAAAGCCAAAGCTAGTTATTCTTACAGGATTTGACTCTAAAGAGTGGGAGGCGAATCCAGTGTACGCTGCAAGGGATATTAAGGCAAAGACCGGCGTTCAGACAATCGCGGCAGAGGACGGCTTGGTTGTGGATCTTGCGAGTTATGGCGCAGTGTCAGAGCAAAAATCTTTGGGCAAGTTCTAATAGCATTCAAATATGGATATTGAAGAGTAAGCTTTATAAAGCGCTTCTTGGGGAGTCTGAATATGTCTAAGAGTTATAATGACCCTGTGAAGGAAAAATCGCGAAAGGCGCTTGAACAGTTCGTGCGAATGCACCTCTCATTCAAGCGGCCTAAGCGAATTGAAGTTCTTTGTTTTCCGGGTGCCGAGCAGGAAGGCGAAGCTGGTTTAGAGCTTAAAGTCTATGATACTCTTGGAATTCCTAGGAAAAATATTACTGGGCTTGAATGTGACCCTGAGCGCGCTGAGCGTTTAAAGCGCGCGAATTTGGGGATTGAGGTTGTCTGCGCGCCAGATTTGGAGTATCTACTAGACGCTGCAAAACAAAGTCGTCAATGGGACGTGATGAGTTTGGACTATTGCTCATTTTTCACGAATGATAGGTGGGCTTCGCTTCGCACAATTGCGATGAATGGATTGTTGAAGGACACTGGAATTCTTTGCACAAACTATATGGGTCGAAGGGAAAACGAGGCTTCGAAGGAGTTGTTATGCGATGCATTCAAAGCGTCTGAGGTGTACAAAGAGAGAACTGTTGATTTCAAAGCGGATGACCCAGAGATTATGATGAAGATATGGGAAACGTTGACCTCCTCCTTGGGGCAAGCCCTCAGCCTGCGGGCTGACCCTCGCTGTGGCTCGGGCAAGGATTCCGTTGGTAATGTGTTTGGCGTGGTGAGCCTT
>JAGVZE010000022.1 GCA_018302815.1 Candidatus Woesearchaeota archaeon | reverse complement strand
ACAGAAAAGACCAGACAGAATAGACACCGCCAACATGCTCACGTCCCTGTGGCACAATCTTTACTGGCTAGGATAGCACAATTCTGTCCCACACCCTCTCGAGTTGAAAGATTATTATACAACCTCTGCAAATTCAGCAATATGAAGCTGTGGCCAGTTCTCCTCATATGTCTGCTATTGGTTTTGATAATAGGCGGATATTCGTATAATCAATATGCTCTTTTAAACCAAATAGACGCCAAACTTGAGAAAGTCGGCTTGGGAACTGTGAGCTTGAGCGGAGCTAAGCTTGACATGAATCTTGCGATAACCAACCCGTCCGCGATTACTCTTCAAATAGACAAGCTCATGCTTGACTTCTACGCAAGCGGACTTGATGTAGGGCGCGTTGAGTCGGAACCGTTCACGCTTACCGCCGGCGAAACCACACGAATATCATTCCCACTTGAAGTAAGCTTTTCAAAACTCGGAATGAGCGCCATAGACGCGTTCCGCAAAGGAAACTTAAACTGGACGGTCGATGGACAAGCGGATTTAACGCTGCCGTTTGGGCTAGACTACACTCACAAGTTCACTATTCCTCAATAGGGCTCTTTCTTGCATTGCCCTGTGGGAAAGTACCTTACTACCTCGACGATGCTAATACCAAGAAGCGCAAGAACAGCATCGCCCTGCATGCTTCCTTCACTGTGCAAACAGAAGAGCCCCAAACGATTCTCGCAGTCATCTCTATATGTTATAAGATGGTCATCAAGTATGCTGGAAAGAAACAAGCTCGCATACGTTACCCTAAGTTTAGGTTCTTCTATGACAAGCCCGCAGCACTCGAGGCGCTCCTTGCTCGATCTGACAAGATATTTTATAGATGTCTGTCCATTGGTGAACACGTAGTCGATATAACTGCCCTCTTCTCTTTCCTCTTCTATTTTTTGCGCGTCAAAAAAAGAACCATACACGTCCACTATCCGCCCTGCGACATTTAGAGCAAGCTTGTCAAAGCCATGCTTCTTATGCTGATCTTTTTCCAGCAAAGATTTTGGCACTAGGTGCGCGGACACGGTCTCATCATCTGTCTTTTGTGTTGAATCTCTGTCAAATGGTCGTTTGACGCGTTTCGTGAGCTCATCCATATTATCCTCTTATACATAAAACTGCCTTTAAAAAGGCACATGTTCAAAAGAGGATCATCGCGATGGCTTGCGTTCAGCTTCGCGCAATTCAATCTTCTCAGCTAGAATTTCATACAAGTCGGGCTCTATCTTAAGAATGTCCTTTAGAGTCACAAGACCGACAAACTCTTTTTGGTGCATGACCGGAAGATGCCTTATGTTCTCATCACGCATCACGCGAAGAGCCTCGAAAATATCCTCTTGCGGAGAAATTGTCACAAGATTCATGGCCATAATCGCGCTAACCTTCTTTACTGCGGGGTTTCCCTGCCCCGCAATGCCTTTTCTGACAATATCCTGCTCTGTAAGTATGCCGACGATTTCTTTACTGTCTTTTACAAGCAAAGCGCCGACGTGCTCTTTAGCCATCATCTTCGCGGCATCTCTTAGAGTTTTATTCGGACTGATAACTACTGGATTTCGAGTCATCGCATCCGATACGGTATATCCTGTTGTGAATCTAAGCATTTTTCCCCTCGAAAGTGTGTAATCAGTTAGTGTTTATTAACGTTGTGAACGACCTAACAATGACTACATGACAGTGATTTCGCAAGTAATATTAAGTACTGCTTTGAGTCTTTTATTCCCGTGAACACTAAGTATATTTTCATCACGGGAGGCGTCGTCTCAGGCCTAGGCAAAGGATGCGTAGCTGCTTCTCTTGGCTCTCTTGTTCTTGGAAAAATAATAACCATCAAGTGCGATGGTTATCTTAATGTCGATCCCGGAACGATAAACCCATACGAACACGGCGAAGTCTTCGTCCTCGAAGACGGCGGCGAAGTCGATATGGATTTCGGGCACTACGAACGATTCCTCAACATAAACTGCAAGTCATCTTGGAACCTGACATCAGGAAAGATATTCTACTCTCTAATCAATAAAGAACGCAAAGGAGAATTTCTTGGTAAAACAATCCAGATATTCCCCCACGTGATAGACGAAATAAAAAATCAGTGGAAATCCCTTGTCGAACAGGAAAAACCAGACCTTTGCATCATCGAAATAGGCGGAACTGTCGGTGATTGGGAAAACCAATGGTTCATCGAAGCCGCCCGACAAATGAGAAGCGCCGTCGGCCCTGCAAACGTACTCTATACACATTTGACTTATGTTCCCTTTCTTGCGAACGTTGGCGAATTGAAGACAAAACCTGCGCAGCGCGATGTAGCGCTCCTTCGCGAAAAAGGAATCATACCTGACCTCATAATGTGCAGAAGCGAACAACCGCTTGACGCCAAAATAAAGGACAAGCTGGCACTTTTCTGCAGCGTTGAACGAGAGAACGTCATAAGCGTGCCTGACGTACGCACAATCTACGAACTGCCAATATTATTCAAAGATCAAGGAGTCATATCGATTCTCACAAATCGCTTCTCAATCCAAACTAAAAATATGGCGGCGTGGGAAAAATTGGTGCATTCGATAAAAGAACCAAAACACAAAGTCAAAATAGCGCTCTGCGGAAAATACACCGACCTTCGCGACTCATATGCGAGCGTAATAGAAGCGCTGGTCCACGCAGGAGCCCATCTTGACTGCGCGGTCGACATAAAACTAGTTGAGACCTCGGCAGAGAAGCTTGACGCTTCAGGAGTCGATGGCATACTTGTGCCCGGAGGCTTTGGAAGCCGAGGAACAGAAGGCAAGATGAATTTGATCAAGTTCGCGCGTGAGAAAAACGTGCCGTATCTTGGAATCTGCTTTGGACTTCAGCTCGCGGTAATCGAATACGCACGCAACGTATGCAATCTTGAACGCGCGAGCAGCGAAGAACTAGACACTATGACCCCCCATCCAGTGGTCGTGTTCCTTCCAGGACAATCAAACTCAACAGCCAAAGGCGGAACCATGAGGCTTGGAAGCTGCACGGCAAAACTAGACCCAAGATCTCTTGTAGCGAGCCTTTATGGCACGCCTGAAGCTGTAGAAAGGCACAGGCACAGATACGAAGTCAATCCAGAATACCACGGCATACTCAAACAACACGGACTTTGCATAAGCGGACTTTCCCCAGACGGCAAACTTGCAGAATACATAGAACTTCCAGGACACCCGTACTTTGTCGCAACACAAGGACACAACGAATTCACATCAAGACTAGAAAAACCGAACCCGCTGTTCTATGGGTTTGTGAAAGCTGCGCTTGAGAAAATGCTGCGTGCAGTGAAATTGCAACAAGTGTAGAATTCTTACCAGTATGCTTCAATTCTGCGTTCAACTTTTTTTTCAGGCCTTCCGAACAACTCGTCACGGACTTGGACAAACTCTGCGATATCCTTTGCATGAGGATTCTTTTTGCGTATAGCATTCGCTCGTTCTATGGTTATGCTTTCATTTCGAAGCGCGAGCATGACTTTCGGATCAGTTATTCCCAAACTCACATAGCCATCTAACGCGAAATTCGTTCCATACGTGCTTTGTCCTTGGGATCTCGAACCTGCGACAACTGTCGGCCAGATATCATTATCCAGCAACTCAGCTATTTGTTCAGGCGCCGTTATTCCTGCAGTGCGATACGCGCTTTTTCCTGCAGCGCCATATAGTCCGACTGATCCGGGATATTTGAAAAATCCACTCGCTCCTTCTGTTAGTGCGCTATTTGCTTTACTGAAACGTTCGCCCAATCCATGGAATGTATCCTTTGCAGATTCACTCCCATGCATCAGCAAATAACGCTTCATCGGTTCAACATTCAATCCCTTTTCCCGGCAATAATCATGAATCTCAAGAGCAGTTATGATCGCTCTCGTGTTTATCCTGCTTTTTTGCACAAATTCCTCAAGCGCGCTAGTTTGAGAATCGCCGACTTCCTGTCTATCAACTGCCACAACAAGACCTGCTATGTGCGCTCCGGGAGCTACACGTTGAAGAAGATCCAATGCTTCGTACTTCGCAGCACCAGTCGTTATAACATCATCGACAAGCATCAAGCGCGAATCAGATCTTAATTCGCTTCCAACAATCCATTCTTTTTGTTTGTCCGCAGTAGCTTCCCCTCTGTTCTTAGCTTCCTTGCGATCGAACGCGTATTTGACATTGTGCCCTTTTTCCGCAAGAGCCATTGCTGTCGAAACCGCAAGAGGAATGCCCTTGTACGCGGGACCGAAAACAACATCAAAATCTCGTGTGAATGAAAGAATAGCGTCAGCATACGCTCTGCCCAGTTCGCTCAACGCACGCCCCGATGAAAACTCACCCGCATTGAAAAAATACGGAGACACTCTTCCACTTTTCAATTTGAATTCGCCTTCTATCTTTAGCGCGCCTTCTTTGAGCAGAAAATCGATAAACCGCTTTTTGTATGAGTCCATTGAATAAATGTAAGCCCAATGAACCTATAAAAACATTTATGTGATTCATCCATTGTTTGTAATAGTGTATATTTCAAGTGAACCTTTTTAAAACAAACCGTCTTACTCGTTCTTATGAAAAAGAGGTATCCTCTGGACATAATTCCCGAGCAGGAGTCAATCTACAGCATAGTCGGGCGAATGGATACGCTAATCGAGAATTTCAATCGGAACCAGCAGTACCGCGCGCTTTTGCCGTTCCTTGAAACATATTATATCGTCACGCGAGCGGTCGCTGAAAGCGGGCTTGACCCGCACCATTTTGATGACAAACCCGCGCTGGACGTTCTTGATATACACTTCGCGAATCTGTATTTCAAGCCGCTGCTCGCATTCCTCGAGCAAGGCGACAAACAAAAGCCGTGGAAAACATATTTCGAACACTGCTTATCGCCAGCGAGCAGGCCTTTTGTCCAGATGATGCTTGGAATCAACTCACATATAAACTGCGATCTGCCCTGCGCTCTTGCAGAAGCAGGCTACAAAAATAAAAAAGATTTCCTCAAAATAAACGCTATACTCGAACGGACAATACCCGCAATAATGAATTATCTCGCGTTCCACGAACACGACCTGCTTGGCGCAGGAGGAATAGTTTTCAAGCACTTCATGACTTCCGAATTTCACTCCATCATTGTCAGCTGGCGTTTGAACGCGTGGAAAAACGCGCAAAAAATCAAGACAGAGCGTGATAGGCAGAAACTTATTTCGGAAACAGAGAAAGCAGCGAAACGAATAGTCAAAATATTCGATAATCTATATCATCTGACTAATGTTCAGCAGGTAATACCTGAACTGCACAAGCTACAAGTCAAAATCTGACATGTCGGAATGCCATCGATCTTATTGGATTGGCGGTTTATGCATAAACCAATAGGTTGGCATTCCGAGCATGCTCAAGAACCACAGGTCACTTATCATGGCATTGGTGTTGTGCCGCAGCACACACCGGCGGTTCTTGACACAAAACTTTTTAAGCGGCTAATTCTTACTTAATATCGTGCCAAAGAAGAAAAAATCAGAATTTGACGGAAGAATCTGGCCAGTCATACTAGATTTCAACATACAGCTTGATTCTCAGCTCACTTCAAAAGCCAATTTCCTTTTCAGCGCATCCACGCTCATACTCTTGTTCGTTCTAAACAAAGCACTTTCTTCCGGATTCGATGCTATTGCTGGAGCAGCTAAAGCCGCGTGGAGCATACTTCTCGCAGGCGCATTTTTATCTTCGCTCACTTCTTTAATGATAGTCCTTCCAAGGCTTCGAATATTCTAATCAAAAGACAGGATAGTTGACGACGTATTGTATTATAAAAACATCAGAACATTTTATACGCGCGAACAATATTTTGAATATCTGAAGGACCTCCCTCTTGATAACGAACGGATAGCGAAGGCGTACGCGCATCAAGTTTATTCACTCGCGACATACGTTTTACCATTCAAATTCAAACTTCTAAAAATATCCGGCTGGATACTAATTGCCAGCATATTCGCTAGCATACTTGTCTTTGCAATCGCACTTTAGTTATCAGCTCAGATTGAGGTAACCATTCAACGTTTCACTCAATCTATCATGGACGATTTGAAGCAGCCTCTCTTCAAGAGGCAGACAGTCTTCGTCTTTTAGCAATCTGCCATTGTTCAATTCGTATTTCTTCGCACCTTTTGTTTTAAGGGTTTTTCCCGCGCCACGCGCCAGATTTTTCCAGCAATCCCGCTCTGAGCTTGGAGAGCAGACCGACACTGTTCCGTATTTTTGTCCTTTATATTCAAGGTTCATGATCAAGCGAACTTCTTTTCTTTCAGGGCACCGTCCCACGTAGACTTGAGCTATATCCTCTAATCTGGCATCATCGTATCTTATGGGGGTTATGCATTCTTCTGTTTTCACATCTGACTGGTCTTTCTTAGAAACGCTCATCTTCACTCACCCATATTTGTTTTTCCGAAAGCCATTATTAAATCTTCCTCTGTTTTGCATCTGGAAAGCGCTTCCCTCAATTGCGCTCCGCCCTTCATAGTTTTCGTGAAATTCATCGCGTGAGTTTGGATGCTTGGATATGGTATTTTATATTTTTTCGCAAGCTCAAAAAATTCGAAGAACTGCTTGACGCGATTACCTTGCACATATTTTCCATCTTTAAGGAAATCATTAATCTGCGTGAAAATGAACGGGTTGCCTATCGCGCCCCTCGCAATCATTATGTAATCAACGCCTGATTGGTCAAGGCGCATCTTGAACGTCTCTGGAGAGAAAACATCGCCATTACCTATGACTGGAACGTTGACAGCATCTTTTACCTGTTTTATTATGTCCCAATTCGCCTGACCTGAGTACCCTTGCTTTTGCGTTCGACCGTGAATAGCTATCGCTGCAGCTCCCGCATCCTCTGCGAGCTTTGCGACTTCCACCGCGTTAATTGATTGGTCATCGATGCCGATTCTTATTTTTACCGTAACAGGCTTATTTACCGCGGAAGAAAGTTTGTTAATGAACGAGGCTATGCCCTGCGGTTTTTTTAGAAGCTCTGAACCCGCGCCAGTCTTGATGACCTTCCACGCGGGACAGCCACAGTTGACATCAATTATATCGAACGTCTCTTCCATCCTTCTTGCAGCTTCAACAACGTCATCCACATTCGCGCCGAACAATTGAACAGCAACAGGCTTTTCAATAGGATCTGTCTTAATCATGCGAAGACTTTGCACGTTGCCGCGAATTATCGCCGTTCCGCTCACGAATTCAGTGTACGTGAGAGCAGCTCCGTATTTTCTGCACAAAGCCCTGAACGCAACATCAGTCACGCCAGACATAGGACTAAGAACAGCTCTGCCTTCAAGCGTGGGGAACTGGGATTTGTGTTTCATTTTTCCGTTTTAATTATCTTTAAAGATTCAGTATTTCTCTATAAAGAATCAAAATAAAATAAAAAATCAAAGAAGGACTTCGTAGTCTTTTCCGAAGAATCGTTTCAAGCTCTCGAACAACGGCTCTTTCAAGACTGCCCGTGCAGGGACAATCTTCGCGAGCGCCTGCTCGAACTCTTCAGGAGTACAGGAGCTTGATGCGCCCAAGCTTCCATCAGGGTTGATAGGCGTTTTTTCCATCACGCGCTGAGCTGAATCGATGTCGCGAACGATATACGCGGTGTTCCCAAGCATCATAACTTCAGCGAACTTCTTCTCGCCGTGCTTGATGCGGATTTTCGCGCGCTCGAACTCGTGCACTCGCTTGCGCTGGATGTAATCGATAAGGAAGCCAATGAGCTCATTGCTCTCCTTTCGGACCTTGTCGATATCGCTCTTTGTTAGCTTCCCAGCGTCGAAATCAGCCTTAGCTTTCGACACGTCGTGGATTGTGCGAACGAACTTCGCAGGCACTTTGCCTGACGCTATCATCTTTTCTTCAAAGACTTTAGCGAGCTCGGCTTCGCCAACACGCTCGACGCCTTCCATCTTAAGGACATCACGCAGCACTGTCAAAAGAGTGTCGTACATACGAACCATACTTTCCTCATCCTTTGTCTTCTCGATCTGAGTGAACAACCGCTTGAGGCGTTTCATGTATTTCTCGCTGTCTGCCAAAAGCTTGTCGATATCCTTACCTGTGAACTCCGGAATCTTTCCGTGCTCCATATCCTTGTAAATCTTGATGATGTTCTCAAGAATCTGCACGTATTCCTCCTCAAGCAAACCTTCCTTTTTCACAAGGATTTCACGCACGACATTTGCAGTCTCTTTAGGCGCAGGAGGCGGAACTCCATATAACATCAAAGCGGCTTGAGTCGGGCTGTGGATTCCCCAGTAAAAGTCCTCGGTCGCGATGCTTTTTAATTTGACCTTGATTCGATCAAGCGTCTGTTCGCCCGCGCTCATGAACATGTCAATTGCTTCCTGCGAAGGCTTGATCTTGCCCATCTTCAAGAGCTGCTTCCAAGGCATGAAAATTCCTCTATCGAACAGCGGAACTCCATCACGCAGGAACGTGAAGCAGACAGGGTTGCTCTCGCGCATCATCTCCCAAAAATCAGTTAAGATGTACACTTGGATAGAGAGCTTGTTGCGAATACCTGTCATTTCTCCGGCTTCAAAAGTCATCTGCTGGATGATTCCACGAAGCTTGTCTCGAAGTTCAGTTCTAGTCATCTTCTTGACATCAGTGTCGTCAATAACAACGAAAACGTCGATATCTGAAGTCGGAGTCGCTTGGCCCTTTGGCATTGAACCTGCAAGGACGTAAGCCACAATGTATTTCTCGAATTTCTTCAAGACCATACTCTTGTGCAATTCTGCGACACGAATCGCGCCAAGCATACCAGTGTCATGGATAGGCGCGCTCATTCCAATAAGCTGAAGCAAATCGTATTTGCCGTCGTAGCAGTTCTGCCAAACTTCAGATATGAGAAGAGTCTGCGGAACTATGTTTGGATCGATTTCTTTGGCGGTTTGAGCCATGATTGATGTAAGCTTGTCACGAAGCTCCATCTTAGTCATCTTCGTAGGCTCGCTGTCATCCACCAAAATAAGCGTGTGATATTTGTCCTTCTCCTGATCGTAGCGCTTCTGCTCTTCAGCTAGAATGTCAGGCGGAAGATTCGGCGATGGAGGCCTTGGCGGCGGAAGAAGCGCGATGCCGGTGATGTATTTGTCGAATTTCTCAAGCGCGTTCTTCTTGAACGTCTCGAGCTTTTCCCTGATGAGCTTCAATTTTTCCGCGACTTCAGGAGGAAGATTCGGAGGAGGAAGCATTTCTGTCGGCTGCTTTGCTTTATCTTCCTTTTTATCCTGCTGTTTCTTATCGTAAGCCTGTTTTTCTTCAGTTTCAGGTGATTTTCCTTTTTTCATTTTCATGCCTCCCGTGCGATGATGCTCGCAAGGCCGCGCGAGAGCGTTTTGAACACGTCAAGCGCAGAACTTCCTGCCTGCATCAAATACTGCACAAACTCAAACCCAACATCGTGAATACCGTTCTTCGCAGGATTAATCAAAATATTCGGCTGCAATCCCGCGATGTTATTGTCCCTGATAGTTTCCATCCACGCCAAACTGAACGCATGAGCCTTTGCCTCTTCATCTTGAATGCTCGGCAAAGTCGGACTTAATACGTGGCCTATCTCGTGGCCGATTGTAAGAAGCAGGCTGTCTAAATGCTCTTCTTTCACAACAATTTCGCTGATTCCTTTTCCAAAACGGTTGAGCGAGAAACCCATGATGCCCTCGCTCCATCTGCCGCCAGTGTTCAGGAACGTTTCTTTGAACCATTCTTTTGGCAAAATCGCGATTCGAATGGCGTCGTGCGGAAACTCGTGCGTTGTTATGGACTTGAATGCCTCATCGACAACGGTCTTTATTTCGCCAAGCGAATTGATGAATGGAGTTTGTGGACGGTCTTTTGCAAGGAACTCCTCGACAATTATGCTGCTGTGAGGGTTGTTTTCTTTCTTTTGATTGTACTGAGATTGAATGAGATAGCTTGGAGTGCTATCATAAAGCGTCGTTCCACTGTATCCTTGAGCGGTGTAGCTCACTCTCTTATCCGGCCAGGAATACACAGTCGAATACGAGCCGTAGGAAGAATGAAGATACATCAAGCTCCTCGTTTCACAGCTTCATCAAGGCTTGGCGGAGCCTGCGCCGGCTGGGTTTTTTTAGCCTCTGCTTCCAAGTCAACGCCCAAGTCCTTGAGCGCTTTCAAATGAGCCTGCATGAGTTGTTCAACTATCTGAACCATTCTCAATAATTCTTGTCGCTCCTTTGCGAGCGTAGTCAATGAACCCTTATGAAAACCAACTTGTTCTTCGTTTGCCATGGTTATCCTCGACTATATTCAGCCCTTATGGACTAAATAGTCATGATGTTCTTTTTAAAGACGTTTCAAGATAAAAAGTTAGGTGACAAAAATGTCATAATTTAGTAGTGGGCGACTGTAAGAGCAGGTTCTATTCTGAGCGTTCCGTCCCGAATCCTTTGCCAGTCGTGGATAGCTTGCAGCATTCCCCATGCAGTCTGACTTGTGACAAGTTCCTTAAAGATCTGCCTTGATGAAAGCACAGGAACCGGTCGATATTCATTGATTCCTTGTAATTCAAATATGCCAGGGTTGCTCAAACCTTGGTCTTCTCTGTATTCGAGCAGATGTTCCTGATGCACTCGATCTTGGGCGTATTGGTAGATACCTTCGGGTTCCAGAATAATATGTAGGGGGCAGGATTGGAGCGGTAGCCTAAGTCCAGAACGGGTAACAAACCCTGTGTTGTGTTCAGCTGAACCGGCAAAAATGAGTTCAGGGAGCGGCACAAGCACTGCGTTTCCGACTTCAATAATTCGTCGTTTCAAAAGATCGCTCCAACTCGATTCAACAGAATGCAAGAGGTCGCAAAGTTCATTAGGAATGTCCGTGGTTTTGCCCCCGCGGCCTGCGGCCGCAAGATATCTTGCGAACGCATTATCATCTGAGAGATCCTTTCTCACTGCACGTTCTAAATCTCGTAAATCATCATCCATAAGACGGGACGTCTTAAGTGACCTAGCCAGAAATCCAGCGAGCGCCTAGAGTGAGGTCTTTTTTTATCAGTTGGCGCGAGCGGACGACCTTTAGGTCGGGGATGAATGGC
>JAGVZE010000009.1 GCA_018302815.1 Candidatus Woesearchaeota archaeon | reverse complement strand
TATGGCAATGGTGCCAAAATCGACGCACAGAAAAAAGACATAGGCCGCCGAGCTTACATCATCATCCTCAAAGATTAACTATTTCTGTCCCACACCCGTCGTACGGATGCGCGTTCAGTTGTTAACTGGCAGACAAATTTTTCTTTTAAGAATCCGAACAGTCTCTTTTGAACCCGCAGTGCAGGCATAGAATTTTGCATTTATTGGCCAGCATCGGCATTCCGCATATTGTGCAGGGATCGAAGTTCGGTGTCTTGAGCAGTTCGAGTGCGTGCTCTTTGTCAATCATGGGATGTATGATCTGTTGTCAATCATCTGTTCAAGGTCAGGTCCCGTGGAGATTAGTTGAATTCCTCTGTAGTGCCAGTTTCCGTTGATGGCAAAGTCTCTTTGTTGGAGGAACTCTTGCGCGTCAGGCGTGAGCTTGCTGCTCATATCTGCTCCTGTGTTTCCGGGGAAAAGCCGGTCAAGGCAGGTTAGCGCTCCTTGGGTCGCAGTGTTGCGCTGTATCGCTTTGCGCGCCATAGCATCGTCAAAGTGTCCGAGCCTTCGCGGCCTTCCACTTACAGAGCCAAATTCTTTGATGCCGTACTTTTGTTGTTCCTCTTCGGTCCAGGCTGTTTCAAGTTCTCCTTTGCCCACTCGTGACATGTATGATTTGAATACGCATACTATTTCATCTATCGCTTTGGGTCCAAGGCCTACGTCTGCGCAGAATTGTGATGCGGTTGTGTCCTGTGATGTCACATTCGGGTAATATTCGTGGTCAAGAAGGCTAAGGCCGAATCCTTGAACTCCTTCGATGAGGATGCGTTGTTTTTTCGTGACCGCGTTGTTTATTTCATCAGCTACATCGCCAAGATATGGCGCAAGCGCGGGTATGTCTTTGGCAAGCTTTGCGGACCTGTTTAGTCTATCCATTCGCGCGGGTCCCGTTCCTGTTCCTACTGAGCCTATTCGTTCGACAAGGTCTTTTTCTCTTTCAATGTGGTCGCTTTCAATGACGGTGCATCCGTAATCTATCCTTATGCGATTTTTGCAGTCGTATTTGACTATTTCGGAGATGACTGTGGCTGGGTTGATGACGGTTCCTCTTGCGATGTAGAGTTTGCTTGTGGTGTTTACGAATCCTGAGGGGATTTGTGTGACTTTTAGTCCGCGCGTGACTGTGTGTCCTGCCTGCGGTCCTCCGCCTGCTCTAACAACGTGCTGCATTTTGTCGTGCTCGGCCAAATAGCCTACAATTTTTCCTTTTCCTTCGTCTCCATAGAATCCGCCTACGACTATTGTTGTTGCCATATTTTCCCCCCGTTGCTTGCTGTTTTCAGTATTTGACTCCCTCTTCTGCTGTTTTTCCTTGGTTTTCAGCGCGCGCGAAGAGGAACAATAGGTCGCTGAGCCTGTTGAGATATTTTATGATGAGTGGGTTGATCGGGAGCATGTCGCATCCGACCGCCCGTCTTTCTGCGCGTCGGCAGATTGTTCGCGCGAAGTGCAGGTGTGCAGATCCCAAAGTTCCGTGCGGAAGTATGAACGCTTTTTGCTGCGGAAGGGATTCTTCTGTCGTTTTTAGCGCTTCATCAAGGAATTGCAGGTGCTCGATTGTGACTCTTGGAATATTCATGGTTAGTTCTTTTTGCGTGAGCGATGCTATCTCTGCGCCAAGTGTGAATAAGTCGTGCTGTATTTGATTCAGAATATCTTTTATTGCACTGTTTTCAACGTGGCATAGCGCGACTCCTATTGATGCGTTAAGCTCATCGACTGTCCCATAAGTTTCGAGGCGCACGTCATTCTTCTTGAGCCTCTCTCCTCCGATGAGCGACGTCTCTCCTTTGTCACCTGTTTTTGTAGCGATTGACATATGTTTTGTGCTTCGTTGTCGTGCTTATTATGTTTTCGCCTGTTGAAAATATGCAGTGATGAATGGTTGAGTCTTGAGCGCGAGTATTTCTTTTTCAGTCGCCCATTTGAATGCGGTGTGCTCGTGGCTTAATGAAAGTTCTCCTGAAATGATTTTTGTTGAATAGATGGTGAAGTGCCACTGGTCGTCATCTTCAAATTCATCATATGTCGCAACCGGATTAATCGCTTTGACAACAAGCCCTGTCTCTTCTTTTACTTCTCGTTCAATTCCCGTGAGTGGCTCTTCATTTTTTTCGAGATTTCCGCCTGGAAAGTCCCACTGTTCAGGGTAGTCTTTGGCGGTTGGAGCACGAAGAAGTATGAGGTATTTCTCATCTCTCTTCACAACTGCTTTCAGTATTATTTTTTTCATAAAAATCACAATAAAAAAGTAAAACTGGATTCAGCTGCACTTGCTGTATCCGCAGTCGTAACAAGTGGGTTCCGAGCACCCGCTTAGCATGGCGACGTTCGGGCTGTAGCATTTGGCGCAGTGCTTTTTCTCGGTGTCTTCTTCTGCGGGTTTAGTCACGGTAACTGACAGCTGTGCTGAGACTTCTGGCGCTGGTTTTACCACGTGGGTGCTTAGTAGTTGTTGTCCTGGCAGGTTGCCTGATTGTGCTAGGAATTTGCTTAGCGCGACGCTTATCGCGTGCGGTATGCTTTCTACTCGTTTGGGGCCGAATCCGAAGGGTTTGTCGCTTTTGATGCTGTTGAGGTGTTTTCTTACTTCGTGTACGTCGCCTCCCATTTCAAGGTAATTGCTTATCAATATGCCAAGTACTGTGGTAAGGCCTGCTATCTCTGTGCCGATCGGCGCTATGTTTGTGAACACCTTCAGTATTTTGCCTTCGTGGTGGTCGATGTGCACGTGGATTGGGCCGTAGCCGGTTTCGAATTTGTAGTAGACCGAGCCTATGCCTTCGCTTGGGTCGAGTTTGATTTTTTCTTTCTTTTCGACTTGTTTTGCGGTCACGTTGAGCACTTGGTGGCTTTTGCATCCGTCGCGGTATACTGTGATTCCTTTGCAGCCAAGTTCCCACGCGGTCATGTAGGTCTTCTTGACATCGTCGACTGTGGCGCTGTTCGGCATGTTGATCGTTTTTGACACTCCGTTGTCGGTGTGTTTTTGGAACACTGCTTGGTGTTTCACGTGGTAGTCGACGATTACATCGTGCGCTGAGCCGAATACGCGCTGTACGTCTTCAGGAATTTCCGTTACGCCGCGCACAGAGCTGTGGTTGTTTTCGATTTTTTTCCACAGCACTTCAGGTTTTATTCCAAAGAAGTTATTTTTCTGCGCAACTGACAAGAAGACAGGGTTCACTTCGTGGAACGTGTCGCTTTCTTCTGGCTGTTGTCCTTTTTTGAGCGCGTCTAGCGCTCTGGCGTTGTACCTGCTGTATGCGATGCTAAAGAACGGTTCTATTCCTCCGCCTTGAAGTCCGGCGCAGATTGCGATGGTTCCTGTTGGCGCTATTGTTGTTCGCGCGCAGTTTCTGGGTCTTCCTTTCGCGTATTCGCGGTAGTACATTCCGCTCGGATCGTAGATGCTGTCCTTGAAGTTGGGGAATAGTCCGCGTTCAAGCGCGAGCTCTTCGCTGGCTTCAAGGGATTTTGTGTTGATGAAGCTCATCAATTCTTCTGCTTTCGCGAGCGCTTCTTCGCTGTCGTATGGCACGTTGATTAGTGCTAGAAGTTCTGCCCATCCCATCACGCCAAGTCCGATTCGTCTGTTGCCTTTCGCGATTTTTTCTATTTCCGCGAGTGGGTAGTTGTTGACGTCGATGACGTTGTCTAGGAATCGTATGGCGACGCGCACGACTTCTCCTAGGCGCGCGTAGTCTATTTTTCCCATGACGACGAACTTGGATAGGTTGATGCTTCCAAGGTTGCACGGTTCATATGGCAAAAGAGGTTGTTCTCCGCAGGGGTTTGTGCTTTCTATCTGTCCGATTTTCGGCGTGGGGTTTGATAGGCTGTTGTTGATTTTGTCTAGCCATATCATGCCTGGATCGCCAGTTTTCCACGCGTAATCGGCTATCATGTTGAAGACGTCGCGCGCGTTTGCTTTGCCCACTGGTTCTTTTGTTCGCGGGTTGAGCAAATCGTAATCCTGTCCGTTCTTGACAGATTCCATGAATTTGCTGTCGATGGCAACTGAGATGTTGAAATTCTCGAGTTTTCCTTCTTCTGCTTTGTACTTGATGAATTCAAAGACATCTGGGTGCCAGTAGGGCAGGATTCCCATGTTGGCTCCTCGTCTTGTGCCTCCCTGTTTTACTTCCTGTGTGGCGTGATTTATGATGCTAAGAGGAGATAGAGCTCCGCTTGCGACTCCTTTGGTGCTTTTGACGCGATCTCCCTTTGGGCGCACTCGGCATCCGCTAAATCCTGTTCCGCCTCCCGATTTGTGGATTAGCATTGTGTGCTTGACTAGGTCTCCCCAGCCTTCGATGCTGTCTTCAATAGGAAGGACGTAGCACGCGCTGAGTTGTTGGAGTTCTCTTGCTGCGTTCATGAGTGTAGGTGAGTTCGGCAAAAAGTCGAAGTTCGCGAGCATGTCGTAGAATTGGTTTGCGACTTTTAGCGCGATGTCTCTTGCTCTTGGGCTGTTCTCCATTAGTTTGTAGAGGTTTTGGATGAATCTGTGGTGGTTGGCGTCCTGTTCGTTGTGCGTTTTTGCGCCGGTGTGGATCAGAAGCAGTTCTGATGTTTCTGCGTTTCCTACATCTACCCATTCTTGTGTGTTTCGAACTCCTGCAAGGACTTGTTCGCGTGATATTTCGGGATGGTATAGGAGTTCTGCAAGAGCGATGTTTTTTGCGATGTTCCAAAGCCAGTTCTCGACGCTCGGGTCGTCGCGAAGGTACTTGTCGTTTATGACTTTTCGCTGGTTCTCGGTGAGCGGGATGTTTCCGAATGAGGGTTTATCCCATTCTGCTTTCAATTCTTTTGCGTCGTTTTTTATTGGTGTCATTCACTCTGCCTCCATTTTTTTCAGTATTTTGATAGCGTCAACGAATTGGCTCGCGTCCTTGAATTTTTTGTAGACGCTCGCGAAGCGCACGTACGCGACTTCATCGAGCTGTGCGAGCTGGTGCATGACAAGTTCGCCTAGTTTCTGGCTTTTGATTTCCTGTTTGTCGCTTTGGCGCAGCGCGCTTTCGATAGAGTCGACGATTGTGTCCATCTGTTCGCGTTTGACGGGGCGTTTCTCGCACGCGCGCATTATTCCTTTGAGTATTTTTTCGCGGTTGAACGGTTCTCTTCTTCCGTCTCGCTTGATTATTCCGATGTCGAAGAGTTCTACTCGCTCGTATGTCGTGAATCGTTTCGCGCACGATGAGCATTCTCGTCTTCTGCGTATGCTCACTTCGTCTGCTGTGAGCCTGCTGTCAAGTACAGAATTTTCGATGTGCTGGCAAAACGGACACTTCACATGATCACCCTTTTTCACTATTGAGGAACGTCAAAAACCACAAGATGTTGTGGTTCTCGTCGGTCTAAGATACTACAAGTTGAAATCATATTTAAACATTGTTTGCGTGCAACATATATTCCAACGAATAATTTTTCATTAGTTCTATGCCACTTGGGAGTGTAACATTTTCAGGCGTGCGACGAGGTGTCGCTTGACCACTCCGCGATGAGTATGCTCGTCAGAGAATCGTCGGTGGAAAAAGAATTGAAACATCGGAATTTCACCAGTCCTAATTGAACTGGTGATTTGTACGCAAATCAAATTGGATGGAATTCCGAGACGCGAAAAGCGAAGCTTTTCGAGTTCCCAAAAACGCAAAGGCGTTTTTGTGATGTGCTCGAGAACCACTGGTCACTTTTATGCCGTTGGTGTTCCTGAGCGAAGCGAGGGTCACCAGTGGTTCTCGACAATAAATAAAAACGTCAGCAGCATCCGCCGCCGCAGTGATGTTCTTGTCCTGGCGTGAGGACCATTGCGCACGAAGGGCATTTTTGTTGTTTTTGTTTAGCCATTGATATCACCTCATGTTCGTTTGGGATGAATTGGTTTAAATCTGTTGCGAACGCGTGTCCAGTGCGAATTATCGGATGCGTCATAGGATTTTTATAGAGCTATCAGTTTTTGGATTGCATCGTGTCAGTGTTTGATGATTTGAAACGTTGCGGGATGTTTCTTGACGCTCTTATCCGCAGTCGAAGCGATGTTAGTTCGTTTTGCGGCGAATTGCGCGCACATCACGAAGAGACCTTTTTCCACGGATATCGTGTGGCGCTTCTAAGTGTGGCTTTCGGGTATGAGAACAGAGTGGATGAGGCTTCACTCTCAACTCTTGCGTACGCAGGGCTTTTGCACGATTTGGGAAAGCGCTGCATTCCTGTTGACTTAATTGATTCTCCAAGTTCTCTTGATGAGGGGCAAAGAAGAGTTATGGGCGCTCATCCACGTCTTGGTTTTGTTCTTCTTGAAAGGTTCGATGAATCTGTGCGAAAAGTTGTTGTCGCGCATCACGAGTATAAGAAGAATCCATATCCTCGGAGCAAAGTTGATAGGCGTGTTGATGAATTAATTCCGCGTAGCGGCGAGGAGCGCAGAAAGCCCGATGCTATTGTGGATTCGCTTGCCCAGATAGTCGCGGCTGCTGATATTTATGATGCTCTTTCAAGCAGGCGTGCGTATAAGTCGTCTATGTGCTCGCATGGTGTGCGCGAAGTTATGAATGAGCAGTATTTGGGTGATGTGAAATATGTTGAGCAATTATTTGTTGATAAACCTGATGAGGTTATTGGGGGTGCTTTATGAGGATAGATGAATCAGATGCGGGGCCTCTTGAGGTCAAGCTTGATGAAGAGAATAAATCTGATGAAGGGTATGCAGTGAATGAGGGGTTGATGAGAGGATTGTTCAGGCAGAGTTTTGAGCCTTCTGCGGTGTATTGTTTCATGCGAACAAGCGCAAATCCACTTGCAGTGGACGAGTTGAGAAAGCCCGAGCACAAGGAGGGATATGCTAAGTTCAGGGGGCTGATTGGAGCGGGAGATTTTAGCGTCGCATTTGATCGTAAAGTGATGGGGTGTTACTTTGCAGCGATGCACTCCTTCGCGCAGCAGGAATTAAGATGGTATGCACGATATTCGCTCTTGACTGTGGGTGATCTTGCTGGAAGGGAATTCCATCCGGATGATGTTCTTATGCCGACGATACACGTTGTCAAAGGAGAGCTGGGTGTTCGCAGGCTAAAAGATTTCATTGCGAAGCTTCACGATGATTCTGTATGGGATTATTTGATTGAGAAGCAGGGGAGCGATAAGTATCAGCTTTATGAATTGACTGTTCTTCGTTCTGTGCGTATTCCTCCGCTCATCATGGGAGAGAGGGAGATGAAGCTAGAAGGTCGTCAGTTGCGCAACTTCATTGATTTTCTTGAGCCGCTAGAATATGTTGGTAAAGAGAATTCGGAAAGCGTTCAATAATCTAGCGTAAAAGACTCGATTGCAGGCGCTTCAAAGAAGAACTGCGTTCACGGTTCCATCTTGTCCTGGTCTTGACGTGACTCGCGCTTTTCCTGCGTCTGTCGTTATGATGGTTCCTTTGACTATGATGTTTCTTCGAACGAAGTGTCTGTTCGCTTGGCTTTCAACGACTGTCTTTATTGGCGTCTTGATGTATTTTTTCGCTTTAGGATCGAAAATGTTCGCGAATTCTGCGACGAGAACTTTCATTTTTCTTGAATCGCCTTTTGTCTTGATTGTTTTGACGTGGGCTTTTCCGACTTTGGTGAGCGTTGCTGCTCTTCCCATTTCGTATTTTCGTTTGCCGCGGGCTGTCATGTATCTTCCGCCCGTCGGCTTTCGTTTCATTCTTGCTCGTTGTATTACGACCATGGATGTTGTGTCAAGAGGGGGGGTTTATAAACGTTGCGGAAATGTTTATATGGTGCCTGTTCTACCTTTGATGTATGAGGTGGTTGGTATCTTTCTTATTGGCAAGCCAGTTGGTTTTTGCTATGGTAGTTTCTAGCACGGGTCAGGAAGGCGCGAATCCGTTTTTGTACGGCGAGTTTGTCGGATACGAACGTAACGGCTCGGTTCACGTTTATGATTTGGCAAGGAAGAGCGATGTTTTGATTTCAGAAGGCGAGGATCCTTCGATATTCGGTTTTGTTGTGGCGTTCGAGAAGGAAGGTATTATTCATTATGCGAATGTACGGGATAAGGATGTTATTTCAACTGAAGTTAAGGGGCGCCACCCTTTCGTTCTAGCTGATTTGATAGTTTTCGTTACATCTGAGGAGGAGCTCGGTGCGGATTTTTCGAATGACGGCGACACTGGTGATGATATCGTCCGTATTTTTGATATGGATTCTTCCGAGGTCTTGAATCTTCAGGCAGTTGGCGATTTTCCGTCCATGAACCAGCGTTCTGTTTTGATGTCGACGAAAGAATCGCAGGTCGGAGTTGATTTGAACGCTGACGGCGATAAGGTTGATTCCATAATGCGTGTTCTTGACAGGGATTCGCGAAAGATTGGCAATTTGAAGATAGAGGGTGAACGTGCGATTATATCTAAATCAGGAAAGGCGGCTTTCGTTTCCGATGGGGAATTGGTGGTTGTCGATGTCAAAGCGCAGGATGTTGAGTATACTGGCCAGAAGGGCAATTCGCCGACAGTGGTGGATGATATTGTCGTGTTCGAACGCGATGGCGAGTTGTATGGGTATTCTCTTTCACAAGAATCTCTTGCGCGTCTTGATATCAAAGGCGAATCTCCTTCTTTTTTTGATGATAAATTGGTGTTCGTTTCGTCGGAGGAAAATCTTGGAGATTTGAACGGCGATGGCGATACTGGCGATAAAGTTATACGCTTGGCAAAGCAGGAGGATAGTGATGGGGATGATCTCCTTGATTTCGCAGATAATTGCCGAACGCTTCCTGAGCTGTCTTATGATTCAGATGGTGATGGTATTGGCGATTTATGCTCAAAGGAATCTTCCGAGCCGCCGCCGCAAGAAGTCGTGGTTGATGAGCTGGCGAGCGCAGTTGAAGAGCCAGAGGATAACGAGGGATTTGGTCTTCTTTGGCTTCTTCTTTTGATTCCGTTCCTGCCGTTCATTATCAAGCGCGGCTACAGGTATTATAAGAAGCGGCAGAAAAGTTTCGGGTTCTGAATCGATACTTTTAAATACTCCCCTCGTGGATTTGCTTTTTACGAAGAAAAACCAGAAAGACAACCGCTTTAGCGGTTGGATGAATTAAAAATCATGTTTCTGGCTTTTCTGCGTCCAGAGAATGTGTAACTGCACATTTTCTTGACTTCAAACAATAGGGGTGTTTTTTATGGAAGCAAGACCACTTGATGCATTGAATCGCGCTCGCGATAAGAAAGTGATTGTTGAGTGCAAGAACGGAAGGCAGTATTTGGGCAGTCTGCGCGCTTTCGACATTCATATTAACGTGGTCCTTGACGACACAGAAGAACGTGTCGATGGCGAAGTCAAGCGAAAGCTTGGCACTGCCTTTATCCGTGGTGACACGATTATTTTGATAAGTCCGGCGTAATACTAACATGGTAGGAACAAAAGGTCTTGGCGGAACAGGTTCACAGGGTAAGAGATCCCGTGGCAAGTCGCACATGCCGTGCAGGCGTTGCGGTAGAAGCAGTTATCACATTACTAAAAAGGAATGTGCAAGCTGTGGTTTCGGCAGAGGCCCTAAGATGCGCAGTTACGCCTGGAAGAACACGCGAAAGCGCGCGTGAATCATCTAAATTCTTTTATACTTGTTTTGTGTTCAGTGCCTTATGGTTTTTTCTGGGCTTGATAAAAAATATCAGGATTTGCTTTTGGCGGCTCAAACCGCGATGGGGCGAGCTTATGCGCCGTATTCGAATTTTTACGTCGGAGCTGCGTTGCTAGCTCAAGATGGCAAGATCATACCTGGCGCTAATTTCGAGAATGCTTCTTTTGGCTTGACTATCTGTGCAGAACGTTCAGCTGTGTTCAACGCCAATATGGCGGGATATCGTTTGTTCAGCGCGTTCGCAATCATCGCAAGGCACAAAGATTTTGATACAGTGGACATTACAGGCCCTTGCGGCGCGTGCAGGCAGGTTTTGTGTGAGGTGCGAGAGCTTTCAGATTGCAATCTTGTCGGCATACTTTCCACTACCAAGATGGACAAGATAGAACTAGTCACGCTGGACGATTTGCTTCCTAAATCTTTTGGCCCTGCTAAACTTGGTGTTGATTTGAGCAAGTGGCGTTGATTTTGCTTAAGCCAGATATTCAAGCAGTATTCTCAATGAAGTTATGAGCGTGATCCACAAGAGTATGTGGAGCGCGTCAATATGTCCATATATATTGTATTTGTTTTTTGAGTAATCCCAGTATCTTTCTCCAAGAATATTCTGGCAGAACACTCCTGCTGTGAACTCCATGAGTGTCATGATGAGAGTTCCGATTAAGACGTACGCTGTACTGTTCAGCGTCGTCGTGACGTGTAGTCCGTATAGTATTGATCCTCCGACTGCGTACAAGATGCTAAAATAAGGAATGAATGTTTTTGGCGCGTATTTTCTTTCTGCGGCGCTTCTATAGATTGTATCAAGAATCCACCCGATTATTCCGAATGCGATGAATACGATTAGTGGATGTACCATTTAGCCTCTTTTGTTTAATCATTTAAGTTCACGGTATTTAATGGCTCGGGTGAAAAGCTTTAAGAAGGGGTGAATCTGGCTTTTTTATTGCGCGGCGGTACCGAAGTGGTCCAACGGGTTGGATTTAGACTCCAATAGCTTAGTGCTCTCGCAGGTTCGAATCCTGTCCGCCGCACTTAATGGCTACGTCCTGAAGGACTCCGCAACGATATTGGCGCACAGGTTCGAAGCTCCAGACAACCGCAGTTGTTTTGAGGTTCGAATCCTGTCCGCCGCATATTTCTTAGTACAAGCGCGATGCGCTTCTTTCTCTTTGCGATATGCGGACAGGATTCGAACGTCTGCGGGCTGCTAGGCAGCCCTTGACATCAAAATTCTCGCTTTGCTCGACTTTTGATGACTCCTGTCCGCCGCATAAAGTTGGTAAATGCGTAATGCATCGTTTATTGAATAGTCTAATCAGGATTTGAACTCCAGCCGCGTCAGTGGATTGAGTTCGAACCTCAAAACCGCAGGTTTTGATGGGCTGGAAAATCCGCGGGATTTTTCAGATCCTGTCCGCCGCACTTCTCATTAAGCCCACGAAGTATCTCCGCATTCCCCGTGGATATCGTCGTAGTTTATCATTATCTCGTGGTCTTGGAGGATGTGGTCGATGCTTTGATATATGATGAACTTGCGTCTTTTGTCGAATGTGCACCGAGCGTTTGGCTTGCATGAGTGGTTGTAGAGTGAACCGTAGCCGAGTGCTAACGCAGCTTTATCTTTTCCCCAGTTGAAAAGATATTGTGAGAGATCGGTTTTTATAAGTCGCTTCGCTTCTTTTTCTGGAAAAATAAGCGCGGGGCACACTTCGATGAGTTCTCCCGGTCCAATGTTTTTGTTTGCGAACACTGCGGCTCCCCGGTTTTCGAGTTCTACAAGATACGTGCAAGGCGCGATTCGAAGGTGATAGTTCAGGGTCATATGCGCGGAGCGACTGTTGCACTATATTAATTCTCGTCTAAGCAGATTTAAATATCTGCGATCCTTTCATTGCGTAAAAAGGTGTGATATGCGTGAAACAATTGCTGTTTTATCATTGGTTTTTATCGTCGGCGCGTTAGCGCTCGTTCATGAATTGTCCGCGTCAGGGATGATTGGCATAAGCACGGGCGGCGGTTCTCCTGCAATGTCAAGTTCTGGCTATCGTTCGGTTATGGGTCAGGGTTATTCTGCGGCGGGAATGAGAAACACACAGGCAGGCCAGGGCGGTTTGTATCCTGAGGTTTGCACGAATGGTCTCGATGACGATTTTGATAGAAAAACAGACTGCGCTGATTCCGAGTGCAAAAACGATTTTGCGTGCCGTGGCGGCTGTCAGGTGAGCGCGCGTGTTATGAAGCTTCCCGGTCAAAAGGTGTGTGTTGACAAGAAGCTTTTCGCCTGCGAGAAGGTGGGTTTAGTCTGGCAGCTTGTCGAAAAACAGTGTCCTTCCGGTAAAAAATGTTTTGGTAATGGGGTGTGCGCATGACTGAAGTTCGTTTTGCGGCGTTTTCCATTTTGCTTATCGTGCTAATCTCTGTTCTTGTTGTCGTCGTGAACGATTCTATGACTGGAAATCTCGCGAGCAATTATTATGGCGCATCAAAACTTTATGGTCCGGGTCTTAAGCGCGCGGCATCAAATCCAGTGGCGCTAGGAAAAGCGTATGCTGATGCGGCTTCAATGGCCAGTTATAGTTTTTATTTGCAGGATAATTGGGATAAAGTGACTTGTGGTTTCACAAGTGCAGATGGTCCTGATCCGTGCAATTTCGATGAGGAGTCAAAGTCGTGGTGTTGCCTCAAGTACGCTCCGAAGAGATAGATGAGGAGCTTCCTCCATCAAGATTTCGGGTTGTTTTGATAGCGCTGCTCGGTGTCTTTCTTATTATTTTGCTGGTCTTTTGGACTTTTTCTGATGTTTTGCAGGGAATTGTGCAGAGTTCGGTTGTAAGAGAGAATGTTCTTAACGTGGGCGGCGCGCGGTTTGTTTTCCAAAATGGCACGCTTGAGGCGCTTCGAGAAGAATATGTCGCAAATCAGGATAGGGAAATCAAGGCGTGCTTGTTTGGAGAAGTGAATGGTTCTATCTATTATATACTTGGAATTGAATTTCCTCGAATCATCCGCGCGAATGTCATTCATGTCGTATCGGTGCGCTGCCCAATTGACGCTATCGTTGACGTTCACAGCCATACTATCAATAAATGCCTAGCTTCCAAGCAGGATTTGTCTGTTTATCATGAATTAAAGGAACTCAATCCGTTGGTTCGAATGCTTGTGATGTGTTCGCAAAGCCGTTTCGGCTCCATATAAATGTCGTCTATAAAATATCGAAAAAATACGTTTTATCGTGAGCGGTGTACGTCGGGTATGTGCGAAAAGTTTATAAACTCCCGCGGGTTTAATGGTGGCAAGGTAGTCGTATACATATACATTATGAAAAAAGAGGCACAGATGAAGTATATATCACAAACTATATTTTCCAGACGTGAGCTAGACAAAAACTTTAAATACGGTTCATTTGTTTCTCATTCACAGTCTTTACATCACCAAGTAAAGATAACCCACAAAAACACGGAGGTGTTTGTTAGATGAAAGCAGTACAAGCGATAAAAAAGATGGTGGCTTTAGGAATGGGTTTGACAATGGTCGGTGCGACGATCTTCGGAGCGTCCGCAGCGAAATTGTCCGACTGGCCTGCGCCATTCGTCGTGAACGGAACGCCCGCTTCCAACCTAGCGATAGTTGTTGGAGACCAGGCTGACGGTTCAGACGTCATCGGTGCAGTAGACATAATCCAGAGTTTGCAGTCCCAGGCGGTTGTTAAGTCAGCCGGTCCTGGCGCGCCTTCGCAGCTCGTGGTTGAGGGTGACGCAGTCGAAATCGGTTCGACCTCAGACCTTCTCGAAATTGGCGAGATGCTCGGAGACGTTCGAGAGACTTTGACTGAAGTCGACCTTGACATGCTCAAGGGCGGTCAGATAGTAACTGACGAAGGAAGCACAGAATTTAACCAATACTTGAGATTCCCGACTCCGTCAGGAAGCCCAGTTGCGGTTACAAACGTTGCATCGAGCACAGTTCTCTTTGCAGAAGATGAAAGAGACCGAGTAGGTCACTATCTCTTCTGGAACGACGGCGACCTACTTTTCGAGTGGGAGCTTGAGTTCGAAGAAGGACTTGAATCTGAGATGGAAGGCGATGACATGAAGGACTTGGAAGATGAGGACGTTACAATCCTCGGCCAGCCATTCGTCATTGTTGACAGCGACGTTAGAAACGGCTCACAGGTATTCGGTTCCGTCCAAGCTGGCGGTAGCCCGGATATTTTGCTCGAGTTCATCGGCGGTGCAGTCTCTGCGGTTCTAGGAGAGAACGACAAGGAAACCTATGTTGTTGACGGCAAGGAATACGAGGTTGAAGTCCTCGTTATCTCCGAAACCAGCCGTGGTGGCGAGGGTTCCGTGAAGTTCCGAATCAACGGAGAAATCACCGACGAGCTTGAAGATGGAGAGACTGACGTCCTTGCGGACGGTACCCAAATCGGTATCCGAGACATTCTCGCGACCGGTAAGGATATCCAGAAGTCCATCGTCCAGTTCTACTTGGGCGCGTACAAGGTTGAGTTCAGAGACACAAACGGCTCTGACACTCTCTTCACTACCGCTGCGGCAGAAGTGAACGAGGAAACCATCGAGGATTCTTCGGTTTCTATCAGAGCGCAATTCACATCCACGTCCAACAGTGCGACGTCTTTGGATGGCGCAGAGATTGAAGTCCAGAACATCAAGTACCAGCTCACAGCTGATGCAGTGCTTGGTGACATGTACATCCCGCCAGGAAGCGGTGTGCGTGAACAGCTCGATGAACCGGAAGGAATGTTGACTCCAAACTGGGACGTTCGATACGAAGGTCTCATGGACACTGGTGTCACGCTCGTCCGAATCGACGCAGCTGGTGATGACGAGTACGACCTCGAATTCACCAACCAAGAGGGAATCTTCTACGACTTCCCGCTTGCAAGCGCAGAAGCTGGTGCGGTGAACTTGACCACCGGCGTCAACGACCTCAAATATGGTGACGATGACGACGATCTATGGTTCACAGAGTTCAACAGCACCAATGCCTCTGGTAGCGCAACGCTCGACATCACTCCGTTTACGGTTATGTCAGGACCGATTGCAGCCATCGCGTACATAAGCGACGATGACTTCTTCGTCTTGAGCAACTGTAACCACGCGGCATCTGATAACACGTGTTTCTCACACGTGCTCAGATACGACAGCATCGATAGCACGAACAGGCAGTTGACGTTCACAGACTTGGGTACTGGTACTCGAGAAGTGACGTACGACTCTGTGACTCGAATCGCGAACTTTGTCGTTGGCGGAGTTACCTACCTCGTTGGAGTCAACGATACAAGTGGTAACTTGCTTGTCGACTTGAACGGCGATGGTTCAATCACTGACTGTACAGAAGCCATCATCGGCATACAGGGCGAAGGCCTCATCGACTTGGGCGACCAGCTCAGGCCGGCGGCAGTTGTCGGTAACGTTTCGTTCGGAGCGAACACCTCGTGTGTCGCTTCAACAAGCGCGGCAACAACGCTCAATGTGTCTTTGACGACCCTCTCGAAGGAATTCGACGAGTCCGGTACAGATGAGAACGTGACAGCGCTTATCGTGCCTCGAGCAACCGACGAGATTGGTCTGCAGAGCGTCAGCAACTTGACGCCTCTCTCCCCACCGGGAGCGGGTCTCTTCTTCGGTATGTTTGACCTTGAAGAGAATGACGACATCGAGCAGGCGCTCAGCGGCTACGGAGCATTCTTCGAGTTGTACAACCCGAGCTCTGACGACCAGGCAGAGGACCTCACTGTTGAGTACCCACTCAGCCAGAGAGGAGCCCGTGTCTTCGTCACAGGCGGCGTTGTCTCCACGACGAGTGTTGCGGCAGGCGGTGTAGAGCGTGTGCAGCCGATCCAGATCGGTGCAGCCAAGCTAGCATCCGAGGTCAGCGATGTGTCCATGTACAACGCAGTTGTTGTAGGTGGTCCATGTGCGAACCCGATTGCAGCAAGCCTCTTGGGCAACCCAGAGCCGTGCTACGAGTCAGTGACTGAGAACAAGGCCATTGTGAAGCTCTTCGAGCACACAAACGGCAATGTTGCTCTGCTTGTCAACGGTAGAACAGCGATGAACACCAGACAAGGTGCGCGCGCTGTCGCGACTGGAGCTATTGCGAAAGTCACCGGCATGGAAGCAGAAGTCACAGGCACGACACTCTCTGACGTGACCGTCAAGGCAGTCTAAGACTGACCTTTGATTTTTATTTTTTATTTTTTTTCAATTTTTCTCGATTCTCGAAATTCTTTTATAACTCCTCTTTTTTACAGATTACAAACTAAGTGAGGTGCTTTATGCCAGAACTTTCAGTAAAACCATTGAAATACAAGTCGATTCCAGGATTCCTCTCAGAGAAGCAGCTCTCAGAGCATCACGGAGTGCTTTATGCGGGTTATGTGAAGAAGGTGAATGAGATTCGCCAGAAGCTCGCAAGTGTCGATAAATCGACCGCTAATGCGTCCTACAGCGATTTAAGGGAGCTCAAGGTTGAAGAGACTTTTGCCTTGAACGGCGTTAAGCTTCACGAGGCTTATTTTGACAATATGTCGCCAAATGGTAGCTTGCCTTCAGGAGCCATCGCTGATTGGGTGAAGGCTGATTTCGGAAGCGTTGAGGCGTGGGAGGCTGATGTGAAGGCCTGCGGTCTTTCCGCAAGAGGTTGGGTTGTTCTCGCCTTCGATCTCGAGTCAGGAACGCTCCATAACATCGTGTGCGATGTGCACAACCAGGGCGGTGTCTGGAACGCGGTTGCGCTGCTTGTGCTTGACGTGTACGAGCACGCGTACTTCATCGATTACGCGACCGGAAGAAAAACTTACGTTGAACACTTTGCAAAACACATCGATTGGAATGAAGTGAATGCGCGTGTAGATAAGTTCGGGCTCAAGAAGTTCCGCAAGTAATTTAAATCCAGTTTCATTTTTTCTTTTTTATGGTTTTTGGCTTGTTCGAGAATCCGCGTTCTTTTGAGCAGTGGTATGGCAAGTTCTTAGGTCGTGGTTTGTTTAAGACGCTTAATCCTGCAAGGCAGGTCGCTTGGCTTGCTAAGAATCATCCTGAGTGGTTTTTTGATTTTATCAGTGCTGGAAAGCCATTAGCAGATAATAAAGACTGGGTGGTTCAAAAAGTTCTCTCGGATATTTTGGCTTATGCTGGCGTATTTGCAAGTAATTTGTCTGATTTGGGTTCTGTCCCTGCGATAAGTGGCTGGTGGAGATTCAATAAGGGGGTGTGGGAAAATAAGCGTGACGCTGTTCTCGCGCTAGGTGCTGCGCTAAGCACATACGACCGAGCCTATGCGTTCGCGAAAGGGTTGGGTGAGAACGCTCCGTTGTTTGTGTGTTCTATTTGGGCTCCTGTAGTGGGCGAGGATACTTTTGTTCGTGGTCTTCAAAACGATGGATGCCGGGGTTTTCTTGATGCTTTGAGCGTTGAGGGCGTGATGCGTTTGGGTCGGAATTTGACTAAGTTTTTGAAAATGCTTGACGAGCGTGAAGTGCAAAAGTTCGCAGCGCGTTTTGATAAAAATACTTGTTTTTACTTGATATGCCCTCCGCAGACACCTTCAGGTAATGATACTGATCTTTTCAGAACTTATACTGGTTTTGCGGAAGATTTGGGCTCTCGTTTGGAGGCGTTCGCGAGGGGTTTGGATTTCAGGGTGCTCAGGGTTCTTTTCAGCGATATGGGTGATGGTTTTAGTGATTTCTTGGCTGGTCTTGGTGAGCGTGTTTATCTTTTCGGTAAAGGGCTTGGCAAAGAGGCCGCGAGCGCTGGTCGAGGTCTTGGTGTCAAATCAAAGAATTTGGTTGCGTTTTTTGAGGGTCATGAGTTTATTGTGACTGGGCTTTTCAGAGGGCTTGGTGGTAACAGGGTGCTTTTCGCTATGGGCTGTCTTGAGTCGATTTCGAGGCTGGACCCTCGTCTTGCTCAGCAGGCTATCGCAAGATTCGAGAGCGCTCCTGGATTTTTGGAAGGTTTGGACGCGGTGAGTTTGAGGGAGTGGGAGAGAGTGAAGTCTCATCATGTTGCTGTAGGGGGAGTTACTGCTCCGTCTCTTTCAGTCTCTCCAATTTCTTTTGCATCCAAATGTCTCTACTGTTCAGATGACTTGCATGAGGATGATGCTGTCCTTGAATGCGACAAGTGCCATGTAGTCCTCCATAATTCCTGCGCGGAATCCCACGGAAACGTTTGTCCTACTCCTGGATGTCAAGGCCGTCTTTACGCAGTTGCTTCGAAGCGTGCAGAGCGTTCGCGCCAATCTCTTAAGTAGTCTCGCAATCTTTATAAATCTGGGCTCTCTTCTTTGGAGTGAAAAATGAGAGTGACTGTGTTGTTGGCGCTTGTATTGATACTTTCTGTTACGGTGAGCGCTACTTTTGAAGTCAGTATTTTTCCTCTTGAGCGTAAAATAAAGATGAATGAGACTGCGACGTTTGAGATAGAGCTTTCTCATAATTCTCCTACTGATGAATTGTTCGAAGTATACTCAAATGATGTCACGTGGGACGTGCGTCCGGAGTCTCCTTTGAGAGTGCCGGTGGGCAAGCGTTTCAAGTCGAATCTTCTTATTCGTCCGCTTAATGTCCAGCCTGGTGCGTATAATCTTCCGGTGAATTTCAAGGTGGCTGGTTCTACTAATTCGCAAAAACAAGTGCTTTACATCGAGGTCACATCTCAATTTGATGATGATGCGAATTATCTTCCTGCAGTGCGCGGAATAGCAACTATCGATCCTGAAGTTGACCCAAGAAAGCCGGTCACGCTCAAGCTTTCTCTTGAGAATCAGAACAGGCGTACGCTTGATAAGGTCGAGGTGAAGGTGCGAAGCAAAGTGGTCAACAAGGATTACACGACATCTCTTGGCCCTCTCGAAAAGAAGACGCTCACGTTTATTGCAGACATCGATGCGAAGACGCCTGCACAGAAAGATATTCTTCAAATTTCTGTGATAGTTCCTGAGCAGGAGAAGGCGTACCAGTTTGATTTGTTCCCGCTCAATTACGAGGTTGTTCAGTACGGTACTGTGATTCCAAGCGTTGATGCGGATTCTTCATTCCTTAAGCGTGTTGAGAACATAACTTTGGTTAATGATGCGAATAAAGTTGTGACTTATGTCCATCGTGTTCCTGCGTGGTTTGGAAAGCGCTGGTTTGTTTCAAGCATTCCGCAGGCGAAAATTGACAGTGGAGATTTGACGTGGGAGTTCACGCTTGAGCCTGGAGCGCAGATGAATGTTGTCGTAACTTACAATTATCGCACTCTTTTCTGGGTGCTTTTGATAACTTGCGTGGGTGTTGGAGCATACTTGATTTTCAGAAGCCCGATTCGTGTGATGAAGCGAGCGACTGTTCTGCGCACACACGAAGAGGGAATACTCGAAGTCAAGGTTATAATCGAGCTTGTCAATCGCAGCAATAAAATGTGCAAGCACGTTCGCGTGATGGATTTGGTTCCTCATATGGCTCAGGTCGTTCAAGAATTTAAGGAGACAATTCTCGCTCCGTCAAAGATTGTTCCTCACGAGCAGAGGGGAACACTGGTTCGATGGGATATTGATTTGATGGACCCCAAGGAGCATCGTATTTTGATGTATCGTTTGAGGACTAATTTGAGCGTTCTTGGTGGCCTGACTCTTCCTGTGACTGCGGTTCATTTCGTGGTCGACGGCCATCAACGGGAGAGCGTTTCGAACAAGCCAGAAGTTCGTGTCAGGCTCTAAATAACGGCGCATTTTTCTGGTTGAGCTTTTCTGAATGAAGAAAATAAACTGCGGTCGTGTTAAGTTTTAGATTTACGGCTTTATTGGTGGTGGAATTCTCGGCGGGAATTCTTTTGGCTGTGGAGGGATTTGAGTTAAGGGAGGCGCGGGAGAGCTTTGCAGGGGCGGATATTGTGTGGTAAACGGTGCGATTTCTTTGGGTCGTTTTAGATAGTGGACGAGTTCAAGCGCAATTGTGAGGAACACAAGGAACGCTAGGAGTGTCCATTGCGCGTTTTGGATTGGCTTGAATTTTGTGCAGAATTGTGATTGTATGATAAGAAGAATTAACGTGAGCGTGATTGTTGTGTAGAGTGCTGTTCGTTTTTGTGTTCTACTGCTGATTATCCAGCTGCCATATCCTATCAGCAATAGCAAAAATACGCCGATAAGAATTATAAAGCAAAGGTTTTGGATGCTGATGAATGATGCGCAGTCGATTGGGCAATTTTGTTCATCTTCTCCGATGCCGCAATATCCGTTTCCGCAGTTGCAGTTCAAAGGTGCAAACGCTTGCTTAGGATCCACTTGAAGGCCGAGCACTGCGATTTTCTGTATTTCTCCATACGCGCAGGCGAACCGCGCCCGAACGTATTGGTCGTGGCCCAAAACTGCCGTGTCTGGATTAGATTTAGCGTAGTCTGACGTCACTATGCGCGCAACGACTTTGCGAGCAATTGAGTGGTCGGTAAGTTCGGTGTGGGTGAGGTTAATGTCGAAAAAGTTTTTGCATCGATCGTCAAGGTAGTCTTCGCCGATGTGTTGCGCTCCGCGAACTGTGGTGATGCCGTCGTTTAGTTCGGTGAAAAGGCGGTCAGTGAATAAATATGTCCTGGTCCCTGCGACGACGTAGTAGTTTACTTCGAGGACACGTGGGGCTGAGTATCCTCGCATTACCGCGTCTACTATTCGCGTTTGCGGTCCAAAGAGTGAGTATGAGGTCCTGTTGTTTATGAGCGAGTTGAAAAATGTGCTCAGGGTATTTATGACTGGAGTGCCTTCATTTGGGCTTGCAAGAAGTATGTTGTTTTTTATTTTTGAAAGGACGGGTTCGTTTTGCTCGTGCGCTTGCGTGAGTGCGCTTTGCGCTATTATGCCTCCTGCTGAGTGTGCGACAAGGGTGATCGTGTCGAATTCAGGGGATATTTCTTCAAGTTTTGAAAGTAATTGCTGTGCGTTTTCTTCTACGCTCAAGGTGAGAGGATAGCTGAACGTCATTATTGTCCAAGGTTCTTTGTTGAGGCGAAAATCATCTATTAGCGCCTGCCAAGTGGTTGGGTTTGAGACGAATCCGTGTATGAGGATGACAAGTTCGCGCGAGCCCGGGTCGTATGCGGGTTCAAGTTTTGCTTGTTCGCACGCATCGCATCGAAGTCCGACTACGGCGAATACTGCTTCTGTTTCTGCGAGTCCCGCAGTGCTTTCGATAGGAACTGTGATTTTGTTTCCGTTTTTGCTGCCGCCCATATGTATGAGTTCTCCATCGGGTTTGACAAGCACGATAGCGTAGTGTCTGATGCCTTCTGTTTCAGGCGCGGGCAGTGTTACGCGCATTGGGCCATCTTGCGGTGGCAAAGTAACTGCGATTGGTGTTCCAATTATTGTCGCGCTCGGGTTGAGCGGCTGCAGCGTCGCGCGTGCCTTTATTTGCGCATTGAATGGCTGCGTGGTCGAGTAGCTTATTTCGTAGTCTCCTGTGGAGATAGTTTTCTGTTCGGGGGTTATCTGTCGCTGCGCGCTGACTGGTTGGACGACTGTGAGGATTGGTTCAGCAAGACGTTGTGTTATGTGGTCTTGTGTTGGGATTCCTGCGCAAGTAAGTTCCGATGATTGTTCAGCATCTTGATATGCGCAGCCCGTGCCCGAGCAGGTGATTATTTTGATATCTTCGTAATTGTCGGGTGCTTGGAATGTGAAGTCAAGTTCTTCTCCTGTGCAGGTGGTTTCGTATTGTGATATTATTTTGTGGTTTTTGAGGTCTGATGTTAGCGTCTGCGCGTTGTGCGTGTTCAGTAGTTCTTGGATGGTTAGCGGTTGTTGCGGCTTGATGCGGTATGTGAAGCCGGGTTTTGGTGCGGTGAGGCAAGGTATGCCTGGCGTTGATATCGAATTAGGATATTGAAGCAGTGGCGGAGCGTTAGGGAATGGTTCTCGTTGAGGGGTCCACCAATCAGTGGGCGCTGGTTGCTCTGGCGTGTAGCATTCGCAGCGGCTGCAGATTCCAGAGGGGAGGCATTGCGCGTCTGTTTCGCACTGCTCTTCAGGGTCTACGCGTCCGTCTCCGCAAAGAGCAGTTCCTGTTTTAAGGTAGTCTGGAAGTCCGAGCGGAGGCGCTGGTATTCCTGGGTCGTTCGGATCTCCTTTTTTATAGGGGTATGGTGATTGTGCTGATTCTGATTCGGTTGGGGCTTGCGGCAAAAGGCAGTGCCCGACTGTTTCGCTTGTATATCGCTGCCAAGTCGATCGCGTGACTGAGTTATTTGCTCCTGGAAGTGTGTTAAGGTCGATTGGTGTGCATCCTGGCGGCGCTCCAGGCGATGTTGGCGCGGGTATTGGTTCTGTTGCGGCTGTAGCGTCTGGTGGCGGGCAGACGCAGAGATTTTTTTCAGGATAATTGTAGGGGATGTATGGGCTGCATTGAGTTCCTCCATTTGCTAGGAAGTAATACTGGCATTGTGGGATTTTATAGATTTCAGGGTCTTGCAGGATGATGTTTTTATTTGTATATTTGCCGTCAAGATAGAGTTTTTCGTAGTCTGAGAGCATTCCTGGCTGGTTCGTGTTGGATTGGAATCTGCAGGTCGTTTCTGAATTTTCGCAGTTCTTGACGTGCTTTCCTGGCGTGGGTGCAGGGGTTGGGGCTTCTTTTGGTCCATACCAGCAGAGCCAGCCGACTGTTCCTCCGTAGAAGTGCGCTCCCTGTGGCACTGATATTTCATAGATGAATTGGCATTTTTCATAATCGAGTTGGTTGGGTCTATCGACTCTGCACACGCCTTCGCTTTGCGCCAGGTAGGAATCCCACAACGTTTTGATATTTGGATAGAGGCCGTATACTTGGTATCCGGGCATGTATGTTTCATAACATTTGGATGGAGGCGGAGCATATACTATTGTGGCAAGAACTATTGTGATGATGATTGATGCAAGAAAAAGGGACTGTCTGCGCATCAGCCCACCTTTGGCGCGAATTTGAATTGTCCAATCTGCTGCCAGCCGCCCCAGGTGCACTTGCAGGTGAGTTGGCAGTTTGGCTTGTCTGGACAGGGGATGGTTGCGCTGCCGTCACACTCAACTGGTCCACATTTTGTTTGGCAGACAAGCGGTCCTGGCACTACTTTGATGTTTATTTTGCCGTAGCAGTCTGGACAACCTGATTTCCGTATTATCGGAAGGTCGATTGACGCGCCGTTTACACAGCGGTGTTGATTGAGTTGTGCTAGAATATCGTTTGGATCTGGTGGTTGTATAGCTGTGCCTGATGGGCAGGAGCAGGGTTCTTGTACTGTTTTTTTGCCGTACCAGCAGATAGTGTATTGTGTGCCGTTTACGTCAGGGACTGTGGTGAACGTGTAGATGCATTCTGGAGGCGGCGTGCGTGTTGTTTGCGCGGCGGCAAATCCGGTTAATGAATATGCATACGATGTTTCTTCTCTGCTTTGAGCTGAACTTAGTGCAAGAGTGAGAAGGATTGAGATTATTGTGAAACTTAAGAGTGTGCGATTATTCATTGGTCACCGGTTTTAGGTTTATATGGTGACAAGGGTATATAAAAATTCTTTTACTTTGTGAATGAGCGTAACATTTTTAAAGCGTTATCGGTGTTTCTTCGTTTATTCCCCGCGTAGCTCAACGGCAGAGCATTCGGCTGTAGAGAAGTCGCCCACTGACTGGGTATTAACCTTGGATGATTGTGGGTCAGCATCGTTGAGCCCGAAAGGTCGCTGGTTCAAATCCGGCCGCGGGGATGGTACATTGTGGTGCAATCCCCCACGATGGTTTTATATACGTGTAAGGCCGTCGTGGGATTTGTGCCCATCATTAACTACCAAGAACGCTCTGAAAGCGCGGAAAAAGACCTCCTGTCAAATCCTTCCATAAGCAATGATAACAAAGAATTGCTAAAAGACTACTTCACCCAATACACCGTCCGTCCTGCTACCAAGCTCAAGTTTTGCAAGCACGTTCACTTCATCCTATCTAAGCTTCCAAGTTTCAAAATTCAAATGCAAGACCGCAAACTGGTCAATGAAACCTTCCAAAACCTGAGAAAAAACCTAAGCCCGGGATACGTTGGTACTGTTGTCAACGTCAGCAAGGCGCTTGCTAGGTGGGCTAACGATGGCGAACTCCCAAAAGGATTCAAGGACGTTAAGAGCGTGAGCAGGAAAGACCAACGGCGAGACTTAGACCCTTCCGATATGTGGTCGTGGGAAGATGGGAAGCTTTGCGCCCAGCACACTAACAGCGCGCAACTGAAAGCGATCATCACAACACAGTTAGACGCGGGAATGCGTCCTAGTGAGTTTATCGATTTGAACTACGGCGACGTTTCTATTAAAGATAACATCGCGTTGATTAATGTTAAGGACGGGAAGACTGGAGGGAGGGTTGTTCCTTGCCAGCGGTGCGTTCCTTTTCTGACACAATGGCTTGAAGGCCATCCTAGTAAAAAGCGTGCTGATCCGTTGTGGACGATGGAGTTTTTACAGAAAAGTCACAGGCGAGATAAAAGTCCCGTTGGGAAAGTTCGAAGGTATGACTATTGGGCGTTGAAGAAACGAGTGAGCAGTATAGCTTCAAAAGCCAAGATTGACAAGCCAGACGACTTCTACAACTTAAGGCATAGTAGTTGCGCGTTGGATAAGAAGGATAACGTTCCTGTCGAGGTCGCTGCGGACAGGCACGGTCACACCGTAGAATATTTCACGAGCGTTTATGGCCGTTTGAACGTTGACGAAATAGCGGAACGTTTGCGAACGCACTACGCGGGTAAGGCCGAAAAAGTGTGCGAGACGTGCGGTCACGTCAACTCCAAAGGCTTGGACTCTTGTGAGAAGTGCAGAGAGCCGTTAACCGTGAAGAAGGCGTTGGAGTTGAAGAGAAAGAAGGAAGAGGATTTGGAATTCATGCAGGAACAATTAAGGCGTTTGGACAGCACTGTTGCGGCGTTGCAAAAGGCCCAAGAACCCGGCGTGAACTCGGTTAGCAGTCGAGGTTTCACAATCCATAAGAACAGAAAAGGAACGATTGATGAACACGGTTTAGATAAGTGGTGATGGAGAAAGAATATGAAAAAGCCATGCGCGAGTTGCGGAAAAGAATTCGAATCAGACGCGGAATGGAAAAGCGTTTGTAAGGCGTGTTTTGCACGGAATGCGCAACAGCAAAGAGACAGCGTGACTATAGGCGTCAAAGGCAACGAGCTATCGACAAGCGAGGTAATCCTTCGACAGGTGTGTTTGAAAATCGCGAGCGAACAGTTAAGCCGGGCGAAGCCAACAGAGTTGATAGTGTACGCGCGGGAGTTGCGACAACGCTGGAACGAATGGTGACGGCGGGGCTTGGGAGTTCTATCTTCTTCACTTTGTCGATGGAGCCATGACTGATACCAGCGGATTTAGCAATTTTGTCACGAACTTTACCGAAATCACTTAGTGCCAATATTGGCACTAAGTCTGTACGTGTACCGCGTCGTTTTTCAGCTAACTTCGTTTCTATTTCTTCCAGTTTCAAAGCCAACACGCGGAGTTTCCAACGCAAACCAAAAACACGCCCCAGTTTAATATAAAAAGCGGACTTTATTCGTGCGTCGCTCGAGTGACTCACAGGTTGTGCTTTTCGTCCTGTGATGTGTTCGCACAACTGCGACAGAGTTTAGACGGCGATTTGGCTTCTAACCCGTTCCATTATTTTCTGGCTGACCATTTCGACAAAGTTTTCAGTTGTCGCAATCGACCCTTCAACGTTGAAAACTATGGTAGTCCCGCCCATCGTGTTATTAGTCTTCGAAGCCGTCAAACGAATGGTATCCTGAGAATTAAACGTGTGAACTTCACCGGTCTTGCTCACGAACAAAGAGGCGTCATTATGGGGGAAGCGTTGCTTTCCACTCTCGTCTTTCACTATTGAACTGCTCTTATTCGCGCCAAGAGCGGCCTTAGCAGCAGGCGAGTATCCAACGTCCATGAGCTTTCCCTTGCCCCCAATCGTGGTCGCGGCCAAGTTCATGTAAAAGTCTCTCAACGCGGCAGTCGCACTACGCATGGCGGGACTTGCCTTTTCCAATTCGACCCCTAATTTTTGCGTGTCAACCGCCAGCCGGACCGCGTCATCGGCGCTTCTGACCTTTCGTTTGCTAAGCTCTACAAGCGCTTGAGCGAGGCTCATGCTGGCTTGCGTTTCGCCCTCAGTCAAACTCGTCCGCGCCCGCAACTGCTCCTGAGCCGCGTATTCAACGAACGCCTGTTGGTGCGCGAGCTTCTCATTGCTCAAAAGCAACTGCGCTTCTTCCAGCAATCGCGCATTATGAAGTTTGGCAGCGTTCGCAGCTGCAAGCTCTGCTTCTGCCTGCGCGCGAGCAGTTTCGATCTGGGACTGGCTTGCCGCGTTGTACGCCCCGAATCCTTGTTTTTGAAGAATGGTTGATGTTCTTGTGGAAACGAAACTTTCGCTTCTTGCCCTTTCGACTTCTTGCAAGCTCCCCCTGCCCAGCAACTTGTCTAAGATTCCCACGCCAGCGCCTGCGTTCAGCGCTTTCGTCGCCTCCTCCAACGCTTTGATGCTGGCGGTGACTTTGTTCAACTCGTCGCTTTTGCGGGCCAATTCCCCGAATATTCCTGCGAACTCAAGTCCCGTCTCGCGGGCCGTTTTGCTCCAAGACAGGAGTGCATCGTTATTTTCTTTTATTTGCGAAATGCTTTTAGCAACGGCAAAACCCACGGCGCCAGCAATAAGACCGGCTCCAAGTGAAAAGTCTTCAGCTACGTTTCCGAAAAAACCTCCAAAGTTGGCGAATGATTTTACGGCTTTTTTGACAGCTTTATTAGAGTTAGTTTCGAACAAGTCTATTTCTTTGCTCATCTTCTGGGACGATTTCGCAACGCCCTCGCTCGTCTGCACTGCTGTTTTCTCGAAACCGCCCAAGCCTGCCTTGACTTGTTTAAGCTGTGCTGAAGCCTTGTCGATAGCCTCGACTATGATTGAAATTTTCTGCCCGCTTACTTCCGCCATTTTGCTTTCACCTTTGCCGTTCTCATCTCGCTTTCAATCCTTTTTTGCTTTCGATTCCACGCTTTAACCAGCATTTGGAAATGCTCGTAATCAACGTTCAAGGTTTGTTCAGGGGTGTATCCGAACTCGCTTGCCGCCCAGAGGAAGATGTCTGCGAGCCCGTCAGTTCCTTCTCTGGTTTCCGAAAAAAAACAGGGTTAACCTCCTGGAACCCCGCTATCAACTTCTGCATGACGCCCTCGCTGTTCTCGCCATCATAATCCAAACCGGCAATGTATTGCCTGTCCTCGTCGTCCAGCGAAGCCATGACTAGCTCCCCAAGACTTTGCCTTTTGCCCGCGCTTTCTAACAGCAGGACTTGCCCGAGTTTTAAAGTTCGAACTTTGACCATTCGCCCGCCGCCAACATCCATCAATTTCACCTGACCCATTGTTCAACCTCTTTGAATTTCACTATCCAGCTTTTAACCCCGCACTCGCACGTGTGAAACGTCCGCCCGCCTTCCAATTCAACGTTCAAAATGTAAGATGAAAGTTGGACGTCGTGGCCGCACTTTTCCAAGTGAAGAATCGCGTTGTCCAATATTTCGGGTGTTAAACCGATTGCCGCCATGCAAAGCATGACTGCGCGCTTGCACTCTGGGAACTCGATGAAGTTCTTAACGAACAGTTCAGGATTGTCCGCGCTGAAAGCTATCATTCACCCGCCCCGCAGTCCTTGCCGGTTTCGGCTATCAAAACACTCATCGCACAACGCTTTGAACTGCGCAACGCTTCGATGCCGTCCGAAGCTTTCATTTTTGCAACCTTCGCAGGAAAACTTCATTCCTCTGCCTCTTGGACGTTCAAACCGTATTTCTTAACCGCGATTTCAGCCTCGTCCGCGCCAGCTTCCAGAGCAACACCGCCAACTTTGCAAACCGGACATTTATACTCGATGTAAAACACTTGCTTTCGCGCTTTCGTTTTGAAATCGCCTTCTGGACTGCTCATCAAAACAGTACTATCGACATCTCTACCTCGGGAAATTCTGCACGGTTTCGCAATGATGAACTGTTGAAACTCCGAGTCTTTGAACAGCTTGTTGCAATCCAAAATTTCCGTTGCGAACATCCGACTGTACAGTCCTTTCAGGTTCTTCGCTTCGTCATTGCGAATTCTATTGTCGACCTCCGCCTGAAAACAAACGTTGCAAAACGCGCCTCGCGCTCTCGTTAGTTTTTTGCAGAAAACTTCAACGCGTTTGTTAAGCGCGGCTCTGGGACTCACAGGAATGTGGTCAGCCGCAAGGCTAACAATACCCGGTTCGGCGGGATGGTCAATCATTGGTCTTTGTCCTGATTGAATTGGCGCGATTGTCGTGTTCATCGGGACACCACCCTTTTAGCGAACGAAGAAACCAAAACCTCTCGCAATGTTGGCTCGGCGCGAACAGGTTTCTGTTCAACGACTGAATTTTTAGCTTGAATGCTTGCGTTGATGAAGAACTTCGTGTTCTCGCTTATAATGATGCGACCATGCTCGTCAAGCTTTTTGCCATTCTTAGATGCGTAAACTTTGTTTTTAGCAATTTGCGACTCGCTTAAACTTTTCATTGTTATTCTCCTCCTCCTGTTTTTTTCTTTAACGAAAAGACATTAAAACGACTTGAAACCACGGGCTTGTTCGACTCGCGCATGCAGTTCGTACTGCAATATTTAAAACCGGTCGAAGTCGCGCCAGGTCGAACCTTGCAAACACTGCATAGCGGGCTTATTTTGTGAATGCAGTTCGCGCAAAACCGTTTCTTCGACATGGTCGAACAACCACACATTTCGCAATCCCGCCACGCGTCACCGATAAGGTCATCTTGAATTGGTTTGTGAACCGTGTTAATTTCTGAATTAAGATTAAACCATGACGCGACTTCTCTGGCAAGATTCAGAATCTTCATTAATCCCACCCTTCAGCGTAAGAATTTGCGTTTTTAGGAGGAGGGTTCGCGCAAGGCTGGCATAGCGATTCCTGTTTGTAAAGAGGACGAAAACGGTTTCCGCAACCCGCGCATTTTTTACTCGCCACGAGAAACCACCTTGACGCTTAAAACCTGAACGGGAAGCAAGTTATGAGTGATGCTTTTCAAACAGAAAACGAAACGGCCATCTGAAGACTTGCCGGCATAAACGGCGTTCGAACTGCACCGATAGCCCGCATTGGTTTTTCTGACGAGCCGAACGCGCGTCCCTTGTTTCAGTTCTGAAAGACAATCCCTGTTATTCATTTATCCCCCTCTTTTTCTGAGAAACACAGTTCCAACGAATCGTCTTCCTCGTTCGCGCTGAACTCTGATAGAACATAGCCTTTCAAGTCCGCGTATTTCTCATGCGCCCAAGTGTCAAGCTCTTGCGCGGTCAAGCTCAAAACGATGTTTCGTTTCACGTTTCAACCCCTATTTTGCTGGCCAGAAGGCGCGCTTGACCTGCGTTCATCTTTGCCGACTGAATCATCCATTGTGGGATGACAAAACCGCCTTTCGCGTTCTTCTTGCCGTAACTTTCCAGCCAGGCAATTCTCGCAAGAGCAACATTAGGGTGTTGCGGGGAAGGGTCGTGTAAGAATTGCAACGTGAAGCACAACGGGTCGAGAACGGGGTGGTTTTTCAAAAATATCGTTTTGGCGTACTCGTTATTGCTTTCGTGAACTGTAGCCCAAAGATTGAGCATTGTTCGCAAAATTCCCTGTGGGGTCGAGGTGGGTTTAGCGTCCATCGATGATGACCTCTTGATTGTTTGGTTGTTCCCCAAAAACTTCAACGAGAACGGCTTTCAGACCGTCTGGGCTGTTCTGGATGAGTTGAGGCGTGATGGGTTTGAGACCCCAACATTCCGCGAATTTCGTGTAAGAATCGCAAACCTTTGCCAGCGCCACTACCGCTTTAAGCTTGAGTTCTTTGTTCTCAGTAGTGACTAAGATTTTCTGGCATTCAGCGATTCCTCGGCTGAGCGCTAAGTGCATGTTTATACGCGCTGGTTGCAAGTCTTCAGGCTGTACGTCTGTGAGGATAAGCTTAACATCTTTGCTTATCTGTGCTTGTGACACGTTGAACTTTTTGGCGAGGAATGATTGGTTGACAGCGTAAACTCCCGCGTTTTCGATGAGGTCTTTAAGCTCCCTACGGCGTTGCCCTGCTGTTGGGCGTGGCGGTAAGAGTTCGCGTGTTTGCGTCACGTTTCGCCTCTTAGGATTGATTCTAATGCGCACCTGACTATGCTTGACTGGCTTTCCCCCGTTTTACGGCTTCGGTCTTCCAGGCGTTGGTTTGTTTCAATGTCCAACAGTATTGTTTTCGCAACGTTTGCCATGAATGTGAAAGAAGTCTCTTCGCCCGTTGTACGGAATGGTTTTCGAGGCGTGCACGCGGAGGTAAAAAAAAGCCATTCTTTGCGAGGTCATTAGAGACTCTTATGTGTGAATGATGGATTTTGTATGAGAACAACAACAACAATTAGTAACATACGTATGTCGTGGGGGTTAATATACTTTTCCACAACGCGCAAAGCATATTTTGCGAAATACATTTCGCGTTGCTTGTCTCTATGCTCGTTCCCGCCTTTGAACTGGTTATCCCGACAGCGGTTATTTGGGTTATTCCAAGGCCTTCCAAAAGTCAGGTCTGACCTCAAAGACATCCCCCTTGGACTTCAACCTGTCTAAAGATTGGAGGATTTGGTCAGGGCTCACCCTTTGGTTGTCTTTTAGATGTTCTGCTATCTGGTGGAGTGAGGGTGGTGTTTTATGAGTGTTTTCCAGCTGTTTTAGGATGTTTAAAACGTCAATATCCGTGATAGTTGGGATATTCACCGTTTTTTCACAACTCCCCCTAACGTGTAAGGAAGTTATTGGAAAACCATCAATATGCTGGATATGCTGAATATAATCACTGTTGGGATTCAAACCATACCCTCCCCATGAATTCCACTGTACTAATTTCCCTTCCTTATTTGTGAACTGTGGTTTCACAGTCTCATAAGATAGGGATATCATTTCCATGCTGATTTCCTTTTCACCCCATACTCTTTTGCCTGTTTTTCTCGTCCATCCATTGAAGAGTTCTGCAAACACCCATTTTGGTATTGCCAAGTCAGGAGCTGAAACAATGCATTCTTTGAGGAACTGTCTCAAAGGATTGCTGTAGTTTTCGTACTGCTCCTCTAGTTTTTCTATGCTTGGGTCTGTGGTGAACGCGAAGCCCTTTTCCACGAGCACTGGGAGCGTTTTGGCCAGCAAGTGTCCAAGCAGGTTTTGCAGGTCTTCTTTGGTTATGCCGTCAAGCAGGGTTCGGTTGGCGTTGGTTGTGAACTTTCGCGCGAATGGCATGGGGTAAAATCTTCGGTAGAATCCTTGTGTTCGGTCCGCGGTTCTCGGCACGTCATTAGTCAGTATCAGTTCCTTCGCGTAGTTTTTGAACTTGAAGGGCTGGGCGTATTTGCGTTCCGCCATGAACTCGTCTTCCCCGCAGAGTTGTTTGAGCCTGCTGGTGTGGTCGAGTTTTTCAACGTTGACCTCTGGGCTTATGTTCAACAATTTTCCGTGGAGGTCTGCGGGTGCGAACCTGTTGCTCACGAGGTCTTCCACGCTTCTGTGGCTGACGTTTTCTTCGCCTGTGAGCATGGTGAGGATTGCGGCGTACTTTGTTTTTCCGTTGGCGCCGCTTCCTATTGCGAAGAACAGTTTTTGGTACGGGTACGCGCGTATGAGGCAGTACGCTGCGAGTTCGTAGAGTGTCGTGGTGTCTTCTTGCCAGTCTGTGAAAAGTTTGTGGATTTTTTCAGGGTTGTCTTTTGCGGTGTTGTATTCGTGGGGGATTTGTTGGATGAAAAAGTGTTCGGGTGTGTGGGGTTGTATTTGTTTGGCGTCGATGTTCCAGATTCCGTTTTGTAGGCATATCAGTTTCCAATTTGGCTCTGCGGGTCTTGGCCTGTAGAGTAGTTCTTTTATGTCGGCTATGATTTCTTCGACGCAGTGTCTTTTGAGGATTTCTTCTCCCAATAATTCTTTTCGTAGGGTTTGGCGGATTTGCAGTTCTGCGGTTTCCCAGATTCCTTTTTTCGCGTTGTACGCCCATATCGTTTTTGTTTGGTCTGAGAATATGTTTCCTTTGTGTTCTGCAATGATTTGCTCGGCGCATTGTCTGGGGCTGAACTTGTTTACGACGACGATTTTTCTTCTTTCGTTTATTTCTTGCCACGGTGGTTTTTCGTCGGTCATTGTTGTTCCTCCGCTTGCGGGTATCTTTGTTTGTGCCAGATTTCGAGTTCTTGGTAGCAAGGTTGTGCGTTGTTTCGTCTTGCCCATTCGACCCATGTGGTGATGCTTTTGGCTGTGTGTTTGTTGTCTGTGCAGTTGGTCGTGATTTGTTGGGCGATTTGTTCGATTTCTTGGTCTGGTTTGTCTTTGAGGATGCTGGCGATGTTGCGGAATAGGACGCTTCGCCTGTTCCCGGGTTTTAACTCGTGGGTTAGCGCCCATTTGACCCACGGGTTTTCGTTCGGATTGACTTGTATGGTTTCGCCTGTGAAGGTTGGCTTGTATAGGTCTTCGTAATGTTTTTTGACTTCTCGCATGAGTGCCAGAATTACTGCTCCTTCTGTTGTGAACGGGAGTTTGAGGGTTTCCGTGCTGTGTTTGAGCGCGGTTATTGTCTCCTCGATGCGGAGTTGTGGGGTTCGGAATGTTTCGTCTATGGTTTGTTTTTTGAAATGGTTCAGGTGTTCGTAGTCCGCGAGGTCTTTGAACGCGTCTTCGATTAGGTTGACGGCTCGGCAGGTCAGTCTTGCGGTTTTCATTTCTGTGCTGTCTTTGCGGAATGGCTTGTCGGCTCGGCAGGAGGGGCAGTTTTTGCTTGTGGGCGGGATTTTTTCAGCGCAATTGTTGCAGTGATAATTCATCTTGCCTGTCCTCCGCAACTGCAACCCGTTAATGGGTCGCGTTCAAACCCGCACCGCCAACATTTTTTCGGAACTTCTTTAATTAAAAGAATCAGCTTTTTGTTGATAGTCCAAGTTCTTCCCGATTCGGTTTTTACGTTTATGGACGTGTCATCTTCTCTGACGCATTCCCCTAGAATTATTGTTGGCTCTTGACGCCCTGCTTCTTCGAATACTACTTTTAGTTTTTTATCGACGTACGTTTTCATTTACGATGCCTCCGTGGTTGTGCGTTTATGTGTCCTCCAAGTTTTTCACAAAAACTGCTACCCAACGAAAGGCACCGGCTGGTTATTTCAGTCGATGATTTACTTTACCCTTAAGAAATTAATGTTGAATTGGTTTATAAAACTTGTCAGTCTTTAGTAGCAATGGACTTTTTCACAGGACAAAAAGTCCAGTGTTAATGAGTATTGAACCATTAAAGGTCATTCTGGCCGCGGGGATTTTTCAAGCATTGGACCATTGACTGCTCGTCGGTGGTTCTGGCGCCTAATGTCGTCGAGAAAGCGATTTTTCGGCAGTTAGGCGCGCTTTTTTCTTTTTTGAAAGTTGATGGTTCTTGCATGGTTTTGAGCGGAATTTGGGCTTTCCGGCTTGTTCTTTCAATGGTTGTTTGTGAAATTCATAAATGTTTCCCTGCAAGTCCGGATTTGAACCATTGACTGCTTACTGGTTTTCCTTTATAAATGGAGGCGGGGTACAGGGTTGACGGGGGTCAAAAAGGGGGTGAAAAAGGGGGTAAGAACGGGCGTGCGGGGTTTAACTGAAGTTTGTACATTAGTTGTTCTATGGAGTTTGCGATTTTCCTGGAGCGGTCGAACAAGTATTTTTCTAAATTAATTGAGTTGTTGAAGAAGGAGCCTGAAGTTCGGTTAAGGGATGTTAAGAAAACGGTTTCGCATTCATCGTATTATGCGCTGATTCTTAACAAAATATATTTCATTAACAAGTTTATGAGAGATATCAATCCAAATTTGTTTCTTGCAGAGCCGCATTTCGAGGTGACTCAGAATAAGACGGTTTTCACTGCTTTAAGGCGGTGTGAGCTTATCGAGATCGAAACGCGAGAGCAGTACTTTATTCTTCGGGTGAAAAATGAAAAATCAAAAATGCCTTCAAATTAGGTTAAGCAGTGAAGACTACGAGCGTATTAGGAACAAGGCTCAAGCGAGAGGGTATAAGACGCTTTCGTCATTTATGCGTCATCTTGCTCTTGAGAGAGATTTGTTATTCGAGCAGAAGTTTGATGAGATTTACGGTATCATTGTGAAGAAGCTCAAGAGTGCGGACAAAATTAACGTTTCACAAGAAATGAAACTCCATTGAGCGCAATGCATTCTGCTGCTTCGCGCTCTTTGCCGTCCAAAAATACCAGCAAGGCTTTTCTCCTATCACAATTGACAAGATAGTAAAACACCTCGTCGCCTTTCTTGAGAGCATTTCCTATCACCACTTCTTTCGCAAGAGTGAGGAAATAGTTTGATCTTTTCTTTTGGATACGGATTTTCCAACCGATTCCTTCAAATCGTGCATCAATTTTGAGATTCGGTTTTAACGATGTCTCTTTTGGTGATTCTGTCAACATATTGCCCCGAGAAGAAATATATTGTGCAAATTCATAAAGGTTTGGTGTGTGGATTCATAAAAAAGTTTATATAGAACATTCGCTTATGAAGGGTTTGTGGGGGGTTTAATATGGTTTATCGAGCGATATTTTTCGATTATGGGGGCCTTCTTGCGAGATGCGTTCTTACTCCTGAAACCGTTCTGAGAGCGCATACAAAGGCGCAGGGCGCACTCCGTAGCGAGGGAGTAGATATCGCGCTTGACGAACTTGTTGCCTCTTTCTCCCGCTCAATCGATAACTACCGGCGTGCCAGAAATGAACTCCGCGAATGGACTTTGTATGAAATCATAAAAAATACACTTCCCCACGTTCCTGAACCTGTTTTGCGTATAGTAACTGACGTCTACAGACGATACGATCATGACAGTTTTGTGTATGAAGATGTAAAAGAAGTTCTGCCCGTGCTTGCAACTGAGCATGACTTGGGGATTGTTTCTGACTGTCCTCACGATTCGTTAAGAGATGATCTTGCTGAAGCAGGTGTTTTAGGCGTTTTCAAGACGTTAACGTTCTCTCACGAAGTTGGCTATAGGAAGCCGCATCCAAAGATTTACCTGACTGCATTGGAACGGGCTCAAGTTGTTTCGGGTGATAGCTTGTTTGTTTCGCATGATAAAACTGACCTTGAGGGTGCGCAAAATGTTGGAATGCATGTTCTCTTGATCGATAGAGATGCTGGTGAGAGTTTATGGAAGACAAAAGAGGTGTTGAGATGAATACGGTGTATACAAATATTAGTCCGGTGACGAATGCGTACACTAATTTCAATCATTTCTTCTATCTGAAGAATGTTTTGAACGCAAAGAAAGTTTACGTGTGCGTGTGGGACAGTTTTGTCTATGAGGATCCTCGTTTTTATCAGGGGCTTGACAGCAAGACCGACAAGTTCCAGAAGCTTACAGAGAACGTTGCTTTGCTTGAAAAGCTGATGAAACACATCGGCCTGAGCTACAAAATCATCTATTTATCCGAAGCATGGGAACGATTATTCAAGAAGACGCAATACTCTCAAATTTTCCAGAAAGTAATGTCAAGATTGACTATTGAAGACTTGAAAAAAGGTTTCCTTATACCGTACATTCCGTATAACGATATCAGTTTGTCGAAGTTGAACTATATCGTTGCTGATTACTTGATAGCGGTTCACCTGCATGATTTGTTCCCAGAAATTTCAGATCAGAACCCAAAGTACTACTTGAGTAGCGAGAGGTTCAAGGTCTTCAATGACTGCATTTCAACCGTGCTCAAGGCGCATTACGGAAGTGTCAACCTGCCCGAGCTGGTTCTGGTCAAGAACGTGCCTGTCATTCTTGACAGCAGAGGGTTCATTCCAAGCATTGAAATGCCGTTGCACGAGCTCAAACGGGTCTTCTCAGAGCACTATTCGAAAAAAGAGCCTGAAGAGAAAGAAATAGATGATTTTCTCAATGTTCTGCAACCCATTCTTAGCGATAATTTCCTTCTTGGCCAGCAAAAGCTCCCAGTTTCAAAATTGTTTAAGCACATCAATACTGATGACAAGGATAAGCTTTGTGAGATCCTTGCAGAAAACCTGCACGAATACTTCTCAAAACTCAAAGACGTTCTCTCCACAAAGGAGGCTGACAAGCCGTCAAAAGCCAAGTACATCACTAATGAAAAGGACTTCGGTCAATTGCTCAAAACCCTGAACCCTCTGAAAATCAGGATATTGCAGGAATGCAACGGTCTTAATTCCAGTTTTGACATTGCGCGAAAGGCAGGATTGAACAAGAACACGGTGTCTCCCTACATTACGCAATTGCGTAATCTTGGTTTTATCACGAATGATCGTCGTCCGAGACGGTTGATTAATTCTCTTGTTATCGATTTAGAGGGGATCGAGATTAACAACGGGGGTGCGGGATGAACGAAAAAATATGTTTTGTGAACACGCCTTTGCAGGATTATGCAAAGACAAAAAGGAAGGATTATCGCACGATGGCTCCTTTGGGTTTGGGTCATGTTGCGACTGCAGCAAAGCTGCTCGGGCATCATGTCGAGCTTATTGATGCTGAAGATAGAGGACTTTCTCCAGAGGAGATAGCCAATTATGTGGAAATGCGTGATTTCGGCATTTTCGGAATCAATCTCGTAAGCCCCACTGTGCCCATCTCAAAGAGAATTCTCGAACTGGTCGGCAAGAAGAACGGCAGAAGAATCATTGCTGGCGGTCCCCATGCAACAACAGCAGCTCAGCACGCCCTTGAAGAACTGCCCGAAATCGACCTGGTCATCCGAGGTGAAGGCGAACATGCAATAGTAGAGTTCCTTGAAGGAAGACCATACGAGAAGATACTGGGCGCATCATACGTGCGAGATGGAAAAATCGTCCATAGCCCTGCAAGACCCGTTATCCAGGACTTGGACTCCTTGCCTTTCGTGGACAGAGACCTGTTGCCTGAAGGTGACAAAGCGTCGGTAATGACCACTCGCGGCTGTCCATTTGCCTGTGTATACTGCTCTGTGCAAGTCATTTCCGGCAAGAAAATCAGAACACGAAGCGTTGAAAACATTGTGAACGAACTGGAAGAAATCCGCCGAAGAGGAGTCAACAAAATTCATTTCGTTGATGACAACTTCATTTATAGCAGGGAGAAATCAATGGGACTCGCAAGAGAAATTAAAGCTCGAAATTTAGGTTTGGACTACCGTGGCTTGGCTCGTGCTGACCTTGTTGCTAAAATGGGAGAGGACGTCATGGCAGAAATGCATGGCTCTGGCTTGTACCAGCTCACGTTTGGCTTGGAATCAGGCAACCCACGCATCTTACAGCTAATCAAGAAGGGAATTACTATTGAGGATTCAAAGAGGGCGATTGAGGTTTGCAAAAACGTCGGTATCAGAACAAAGGGATACTTCATGATCGGATTCCCCACGGAAACAGAGGAAGAAATCTATCAAACGATTGAATTCGCGCAGAAGCTCGGTCTTGACGAGCCTTGGTTTGTCATCACAAGAGCTTATCCAGGAACAAAGCTCTTTGAAATGGTCGGAAGCGACCCGGCGTACATGGAGTATGGTCAGATAGATGAAATCAACAGCATAAGCCCTGAAGAACACCTCCGGCTCGAAAAAGAAGGAGTCAACTGGGAGAAATTCGTCAAGTACGGAGCGTTCAACCAGAAACCCTTGTCAGAAATACCCACGGGCAAATTGGTTGATTTGCTAAGAGATGCGTATCGCGCAGTGTATTTGGGAGAAAAGGCGGACAAAAATGCAGAAGCTGCGTGAATGGATCAAAAACCTGAAACCTGAACAGAAAATTGCAGTAGTTCACGATAGGGACGCGGACGGCATGTGCGCTGCACTGCTCGTCATGAAAGGATTTGAGCGTCTCAATCTTCCCCGACCTGTCAGGTTGAATCAAAAACTTGGCGAAAAAACAATCACGCAAGCCACAATCAGAAAGCTCAGGAAACTCTGCGTTACTGCGGTAATTACGACAGACATGGCAGTAGACCAAAATCCACTTTCAATCAAAGAACTTGAGAAGTTTTGCAAGGTGCTTGTTTTCGACCATCACAAACCATCAGCAGACATACATTCGGACAAAACGACCGTGATAAGAAGTCAGGACTTTACTGAGAAATACTGCCCGACATCCAAACTCGTCTTCGACCTATTTGAAAAAATAACAACCTGCTCAGGACTGGAATGGGTTGCAAGCGTTGGAACCATTGCAGACGGAGGGTACGAGCAATGGAAAGACGTTGTTGACTACACAATCAAAACAAAGGGAACGACTTTTGATGATTTGAAGAAAATCGGAGTGGTAATTGGCAGCGTTTCCTTGCACGAAGATGAGCAGCTTATCGACGCGCTATTCTGGAAAATCTACGAAGCCGATCACCCAATTGAAGTTGCATCCGACAAAGAATACGAACAATACATAAACGACATTGATAACGAGATAGAACGCTGGTTCAAAAAGCACAAGCAAAAAGCCAAGTTTGTTGGAGACCGGATTTACTACAAACTCAAGCCAAAATATTCCGTAAGCTCTCCACTTAGCACCAAACTGTGGGACGTTTATCCGAATAAAACCATAGTTCTCGTTCAAGACAGAGGCAAAAAGTTCCTTGAGATCAGTCTCAGAAGACAAGACTCAAAAGTGGATGTGGCGGCACTCGTACAGGAACTCATCAAAGACCTTCCCGAAGCCAAAGGCGGAGGCCATCCAAGAGCAGCTGGCGGTAAAATACTGCGAAAAAGCTTAAAAGAGTTCGAGAAGCGATTGCAAAGGTGAGGACATGAACATAAGAATTATCGGAAGCATGCGGTTTTACGACGACATGATGGGAGTCAGGAAAGAGCTGGAAAGGGAGGGTCATACAGTATACACTCCAATCAAATTTCATGGAGATTCGCAAGAGAATAGAAAGAAAGCTATCGACCGCTTCCGAGATGAACTGGAACTTTCAGACGTAGTTCTTGTGGTAAACAAAGACACAAACGGTGTTCGAAGCTACATCGGTATTGACGTCGCCATTGAAATAGGCATGGCAGTTGCACGCCGCAAGAGAATATTCATGTACCAAGAACCTGTTGGGCCAGTCGCGGATTATTATCAAGCGATAAATTATGAAACGATATATGGGGAGTTAAGGAGGATTACATAGGTCGACCATGGATGGGCCTTTTGCAGAATTTCGGTGTGAGAAATGCAGTACGTTATTCGACTTTGAGAAATCACTCTATTGTTCGAATTGTGGTGGTTCTGAAATGATGGCAAGTCTATCCCACGACGCAGCAGAGCTTATGCATCATACTGCTGAGCGAATGCGGATATCAGCAGAAGCGTGCTTTAACACGTTCCTGAAAGAGGCGTTGATGAAAGATATGACAAAGAACATGACGCCTTCGCAGAAACAACAATTTGAAAAAGCACTCGTACGATGCATGAAACGGATAAACGAGAAACCGTCCTGAAAGGTGAAATTATCCACCATCAGAAGTTATTTAAACTTTACTTAACTACCTGCGAAAGATGAAGGCAAGCAAGTTCAAAGAATTTCTTTATCCGACAAAGATCAAGCTTGCTGGATTCTTTGCGGTAATAGTGTTGGCTTTGATAACACATGTAGTTTACCTAAGGTCAGTATCTGTTGGTATTGGATGTGTTGGCTTTTGTCCTGTCGCAAAGTCCATCTACACAATAGTAAGTCCAGGAATTTCTGCTCTTGGGCAAGGGAACGCCTTTTTCGTGAATTATCCAACGCGAACATTCGTCCCATCAATACTCTCTGCGATTTTTCATTTTGGTTTAGATTTTGTATGGTGGTATGTTATTAGCTGTCTTGCAGCAAAAGCCATAGAAAAGAGAAACCGGACTAACTGATAAATTAGGGAGAATATGTGTATTAAATGATAACGATCCAACAGTCAATCATGCGTGATTTATTGATTGCGATATTGCTAGTCATAGTGTTGCTCAGTTGTGATCAGGCAAATACCGTGTCAGCGTCGTACTCCACACAGCAAGAATGTGAGGTCAAAGGAAATTGCCGTTGCTCATTTGTGATGTGTGATTATATACCTGAAGGCAAGACATATGAAGAAGTCTGCGGTAAAAATTTTAGCGAAGGCTGGCAGTGCGTTGCCTGATAGTTCACTTATTTTTCACTAAAATCGTCGCTATCAGTTCACCACGAGAACTCGGCTCGCAATTCTTCGCCGAGTAAAGAGAGAATTTGTTCTGTGTCTTAATCCATGTCGCGTTCTGGCTTGCATACCCTCCTGCTCCTGAACAGCCAAAGAGTTTCCCATCAACCCAGACCTGATTAGCCAAAGAAAGCGTGGCATCGCTAGTCCACGTGATAGTGCTCGTGCAAAGCCCTGCAGTGGCGCTAGGAACGCATGGAGACGCCAATATTTTTCCTTTTCTATTAAGATCACGATACAAATATCTCTCCGCGTATGCCATGCTAAAGCCATCTGCGCAGTCATCCCGCACACAGTTCCAATTGAAAACTTTACGGATATTTAGTCCGAAATCGCGCTTGGCACTAACAATGCTGTGAAGAACAGGAATATCATTGTAAAATGTTTCTTGAATTATGATCGGCATGTCCTTATTACCTATACTTTCAAGCTCTTTACTTACATCGCTAAGCTTGTAGTATACACCCGCGTACATATCAACAGCATATATTTGCGGACGGGTACCCACTTCATCATACACTTTTGTCATTTCAGCAATCCTACCAGGCCTATATGCGTAAGAAAAACCATACGTCTCTCCAAGACTATACCTTGGAAGGTAGTATGTCCAGAGACGTTTCACGTATTCACGCGTGTGAGATGTTGAAAATTCTCCCGCAAGTTCCACCCCTAAGTCAAACGTGCGTGGCAAGTCTGTTGAGCTCTTGACAAGATCAATTGTGCTGAAGATAAATCTGCTGTTCTCTGCGAATTGAGTTTCGTTCCATTGTTTCCACGTGCGCGGATGGGCGTATGATTGTTGAGCGAAACGAATAGTCACATGGTCAAACCCGATATTCTTAATATCTTTTAACACTGCTTTTAGGTTTTCCGCATGCTGTGGTCGAAGCGCTCCTCCGGTTGAATCAACAACATGCCCAAACACGCCATCCTTGCCAGCATTGCCCAAGGGGGAGAACCAAATAACAAACGATATACTCCGTTGGCCCGCGTCATACATTTTTTGCAATTGCGAGTATACTACCAAAGGATTCAAATGGTACGTGCCAATTATCGGGCGAAGATCGCCGAAGTATTCCTTTGTTGGACTGTCGAGATACCTGCCCATATCATAGAATGGGTAATTCGAACCGCCGATTTCTTCCATGCTATGCTCAAGCGTGGTCACTTGAGAAAACGTACTCACCTCATCAAAAACTATTTCCAAATCCGCCTTCGCAAGCAAATTTGATTTAGTCGCAGGGGTGCAGTCTTGCGCTGAATAAATCTGAAACTGAGTGTTTTTCACTATCCAATCCACCGTCGCAGAACCTATCTGACCTGAGTACGCGCAAGCAACAATGCTCGTGTCAGAAACCCATAATTGGATAACTGGCAAGTTTCCATCAGCTCCAGAAAAACCAATAGTTGCGCTGCCTTTCAATCCATCATAAAGAACGTGCACTTTATCTGGTTGAAACCAAATCGCGTTCTGAACAGGTTGCTCCAACGCTCGACCTATCGCGGGCTTCCCTAATAAATAAGCCAAAGAGCTGCCAAGTAAGACGATAACAATAAACACACCCAGGATGACCTGCCAAACCCTCACTCTTTTCAGAACCATCACTCGGAAGTGTGGAGTTCACTATTTAAAAACTCCGTACGATTCAGATTAGTGGAAAGTCGTGATTGTAACCGCCCTATGTTGCAATCGATATCCGCGCTTATATTCTTATCATACTAAGAAAACCAGACCAAAACCCTAAGTCAGTCGACTGGTTCAAATCTTTAAAGTTCAAAGTGAATAGAATAGTCTTTCAAATGATTCTCTTTCTTCTCGTGATAGTCCTCTTCTTGAACTAATGAAATCGGTCGCGTCCATCGCCAAGCTTTTTGCGAACACGGACAGTAGATGAGACGGAAGCGGGATTAATTCTTTTAACAATCCGTTCAATACGCCCAGATTTACTCCACATTCTTTCGTTTCGTCCTGCGCTGTCTCGATAGTATAGAAGACAGGAGTTATTGTAGCTCCTGGATATGGAGAGTCTGAACTGCTCAGTGTAGCTAAATTTATGCGCACTTTCGCCACAAGTTCATTTAATGTTCTCGCAAAATCAAACGTATTTCCTTCAGGAGTGTCAATCTCGGTTTGAAAATAATACTGCTCATTTAAAGCGTCTAAACGAACCAGACAGCGAAATTCCAATCCTTCCGCAAGGCCCGCATGGAGCGCCCGTCGTTCATCTTCTGGGATTCCCAGCAACGTCCTCATTCCATTAACTTCATCATGTGCCAAGGGGTATCTTTTTTTCAAGTAGTCTTGTAGCTTCGACCGCTCTCGTCTATCCCTCTCATTAAGCATAGAAGTATTACTGCTGAAATGTTCCATTTGCACAGGTAAGTAGTCTTCTTCTGTCTTAAAGATATGAATTTTATTCATATTGCGGGGTGGATGAGGGCCATTTAAAAACCTACCGTGACTCAACTGCAAAGAAAGAACTGACTTCTCAATCGTTCGAAAAGCCAGGGGTTGTTGAATGATTAGAAACATACCTAACCATATGATAACACTAATATAGCCACTATCAATATGTTCTGATATGACTGTTTGTCTCGGCCCAGGTCCACTATGGCTATTACTCACGTCAGTCATAGCACTTGTTCTGCCTGTTTTAGCTATTTTAGTTATTAGACACTTCATAAAACCAAAGAACAAAGTTAGCTTTGCGATAATTTCAATCATGATCTTTATCGTGCTCTTTGTGACAACCTTCTTCGCATCAGCCAGTCTACACATTAACAGTTGCTCTGTAGGGGGCATAAGCTGCGCACCTTTCGAATATCTCCCGGAAAAAAACACGTGTGTTGTTCAAGGACGAGAGATCAACAATACCCAGGAATGCCAAAATTTACAGAAGCGCTTACCAGTTACGGAAGAAGATAAAGCACTTTGCCCTCCTGGAAATATTCTGAGCAAATTCTGAAGAGTAGCTTCGCGTTGTGGGATGGTGTTGGTTTTGCTCTTCCGACGATTGGTTTAAATAGACGTTTTATGCTTTATTTTGGCATGGTTGAAAAAGAGCCTTCGGAGGAGCATAACACAGTTTTAGCAGTTCTGGAGCGTTTGAGGTCTGAGGACGAGAAAGGTAAGAAAAAGAAGAAACAACCGTCTATACGCAAGGAGAAGCGTTTACAGTACTATTCAGGTTGGTCACCAAAGGTGTGATGGGTTGGTATGGTCGTCTTGTCGTCTGTAACGCGGGTTGGATAGCGTCAAACAAGTCTTTGCCAACCAGAGCCTCGTGGGTGCCGTTTTTGCGTGGTTCTGCATAAAATTGGTTCTTGAGAATGTACGAGACGGTAGAGGGCTTCATTTGTAGCTGGTTGGAGATTTTCCAGATGGTTTCTCCTGCGGCGTATGCGTTGAAGATTCCCTTTACGCGTGGGGCTTTTTCAGGGTCGAAGCATACTTTTTTGTTAACAACTTTGTAGCCCATTGGGACCCGTCCTATGATGCGTCCGAGTTCTCGTGATTTGGCGATTCCTGCCATCATTCGTTCTCGTATGATTTCTCGTTCAAATTCGGCAAAGGCTCCGAGGATGTGGAATAGGAGTTTGCCGTTTGGTGTTGTTGTGTTGATGTTGTCGTTAATGCTGGTGAATTGAATTCCTATTGCGTTTAAGTCCCAGATAGTGTTGATGAGATCTCGAAGGCTTCTTCCGAACCGGTCAAGTTTCGCGACCACGACTACTTCAAACCTTTTTTCCCTCGCGTCTTTCATCAGCGTCTGAAACTGCAACCGTTCCGTATCCTTGCCGGAAATTCCTCTATCAGCGTAGAGTTGGAAGATGTCCCAGTTTTGGAAACTACAATACTTGCGGAGTTTTTCTTCTTGGACTTCTAGGCTGCTACCTTCACTGGCTTGTTTGTCCGTGCTCACTCGAATGTACAAGGCTGCTTTCATGGGTTTTAACCTCCGGTGTTATCTCTTGGGTTGGTGGCGTGTAGTTCTTGATTACGGTTAGTTCGAGTTTGCCGGTGCTTTTGCAAATGCGCCATTCAACCACGTCTCGACGCTCGATATTTGCCGCTTTTGCTAAGGGTGCGGGAATGGTAACGTGTTTTTGTCCGCTACTGAGTGTTTGCACGCGAACGAGGTTTTCTTTCAAACGCTTGCCGTGCTTTGAAAAAGAAAAAGTCGCGGTTTGACCCGCGACCGTTTGTGTTTTTGCTTCTTCCATATTATTCCTCCCTGTTTTCTTCATTTTGTTCCTTCCAAAGTTCTTCATTCATGTTGGGCTCTTCTTCTCGTTGTGGTTCTTCCGTCGTTTGTTTGGTTTTTCTCATGGTTTATGCCTCCGCTGATTTGCGACCGCAATTGTAGCACGCTTCTTCTGCATCAAAACTATCCAATCCAATTCCGCATTGTTGGCATCTCATTCTTCCACCTCCGTTTCAGACTTCGCATTCTTGTATGGCCGTCATTGGTCGGCCGCAGTGGTATTCTCCGGGTTCGAGCCGTTTTGCCCATTCTCCGCACACCGCGCATTCCAGATAGTACGCCATTTTGTTTGCACCTCCGTTCAACAATTGTCAGCAAGTATGCCGATGATGTATCGTTCGAGATCATTTCCGCAACCAACGTATTGTGCTGCTTGCTGTAATAGTGCGAATTGTTCGCAATTGAGCCAGAGTGTGATTTCGTGCTTGTTTGAGGGGCATTTCATGGTTGCACACCTTGCACGGCTTGATTTTGGTTAGGGTATACTGTGTTGGGCGCAGGGTATACTGGTTTTGACTTCTCGTCGATATTTTGAGTATGGCCTACGGTTGTTGTATTAAGGGGAGGGGGTCTGCCAGAGGGGAAGTGCTCCTTGAGGAACCACCTAAGATGCTTACGCAGATAGATGGGAACGTGGGGTGGAAGAATGGTGCGGTATCTGCGGTCATAGACGTTGGTAGAGAGGAACAAACACCACCTGTGAGGGTAAAGGCGTTCCAGAGCAGCTATCTTACGCAGGAGATAGTCTTTATTGAAGCGGTAGTTAGAGCCAGTCTCTACCTCGATAGCAATGACCTTGCTAGAGGCGTTGGTGAATGTGAGGTCGGGGTTGACCTCATTGGTCTTACTGTATATGCGGATGGCTGTGGGGGTGAGGTTGAGGAGTTCTTCAAGTATCCACCATGAAAGGCTGATGTGGTCTGCTCCTTCGTTGCCGCGTTGGCGGATTTTGAAGCGGGCTTGCCTGCTCTCGTAGGGGTGTATGAGGAGTTCTTCTGAATACTTGGGGTCGCGCAGGTTGTCCAAGAATTCCTTTTGAACGAGGTGCAAGCCGCTCAAGCGGTAAACGTCTTTGAGTGGGTACAATTCTTTGACGAGCTTCTTACCATCAAGGGAGAGGTCGGCGGTGTGGTCGGTTTCGGGGAATAAGAGTTCATCTGGTTTGGTCGTGATGAGTGCGTGTTCTTCTTTACTGGCGACTATTTTGATTTCTTGGTGGTCGTTTTCCATCATGATCAAACCCTCTCCTACGTTTGCGCTTAGGAGATGTTCGCGCTCGGCAAAACTCAAGTGAAAGATGTTCTCGACGCTGTCAATGACGGCTGGTTTTTGGCGTAAGAGGATTGTGTATGAGCTGTTTGCGAGTACGGCTCTTCCTGCCTTGCTATTGACCAAATCAGCAACATCCTGAGTGATGAGCAACAATCCCAGATTGAATTTTCTGCACGTTTTGACAATCTCAAAAATGTACCCTTCATCTTCGGCGCGCGAGAGTAAACTCCACGCTTCATCAATGACGAGCAATTTTCGTTCTTTGTCTTGTTTCATTTTGGTGTAGACGTATTCGAGGATGAGGAACATCATGATGGGCTTGATTTGTTTTGGCATGCTGCCGAGATTGAATGTGACGAATTGGTTTGTGATGTTTATTTTTGTTTGTTGGTTGAGAAATGCGAAAACGCCAGTTACGTACATGCTCAACCGGCTCAGGAGTGTGGTGTAGGCTGCTTTTTCAAATCCTGTTGCTTTTTGGTTCATCTGCTCCAGTTCTTCATATAGGTCTTTCAATGTGGGCGGGATTTTGTTGAAGTAATTTTTTTCCGTTATTCCGGCGTTGGCATAAGTTTGGCTTATGGCTTTGTCTACGATTGCTTTTTGTAATTCGTTGAAGTCTCCGAAAATCATGGTGAAAAAGTCCAAAAGTGCAAGACGCTTCTCGGGATATGTATGATTCAACAAATCGAGAGGATTGATGATTGTGTTGCTATCTCTGCTAATGTTGATTACGCTTCCGCCGTATTTTTCGGTGAGTTTTGTGTATTCGTCCTGTGGATCTATCACGATGATTTTTGTGCCATTTATGAGGTAGCGTGAAATGATGAGTTTGGCAGTGTAGCTTTTGCCGCCACCGCTTGTTGCGAGAATGGCGCCGTTTGCGTTTGAGAGGTTGAAGATGTCCTTGATGATGGGTAGTCTGTTTTTGTTGATGCCTAAGAAGACGCCTCCTTTTTCGAGCATGAGGAATGGGCTGGTGAACGGAAAGAAAGCTGATAGGGGGTGCGTGGTGATGTTTCTCCGTATTCCCAATTCGTTAATGCCGAAAGGAATGATTGATCTGAACGCTTGCGCCATGCGATACTTTGGCACTTTTGGAATAATCAGCATACTATTCAATCGCGATTGGATGGTTTTGGTGAGAATGTCAAGCTCTTTGAGGTCTTTTGCCTTCACGTTGATGTATAGACTGACGTTGAATAGTTTTTCTTCACCTTTCTGAATGCTATTAAGCACCGCTTGGGTGTCTCTATATTGAATTTCAAGACTTGGCTGGAAGCTATGCTTCAATTCAGCAGCAAACAAGTCCGCACGCTGTTTCTGAACCTCTTTATTGAGCATCACGAGAGTGTTTTCTATTGGAAATGGCTCGATATGAATGCTTAAATCAAAATTGCCTGCCGCGGTAACCATTTTGTCAAGAAAGCCCTCTTCAACAACACGAGGATACCCGACTGCGACAATGATTCTGTTGTAATACTCGTTGACTTTGATGTAATCAGGCTTGTTGACAATTTCTTCTGGTGCGGTAATGGTGTAGATCGTCTTTTCTTTCTTCAAGATTTCTGTTCTTCCCCGCGGATTGTTGAACAGTCTGATGAGGACTCCGATGAGTTGCCGTCCTCCAAGTCGCACGCATTTCAAATTCATTGTTGCCAGCAATTCTTCAACGATTTTGACTTGCGCGTCCAATCCCATTTCGTTCTCGATAATGGAAATCAAAAATCTCCGGTTTGCATCTGATTTCTCACGCATAATCAAGTCCACATACTTCTTGTGCGCATCAAGAAGTTCCTTATAGGTCTTGTTTCCCGTCTTGTCAACTTTCAAATCAAGCTGTTTCAGGTAATCGTTCAAATTCAACTCATCAGTGTACATCAAAAACTGTACTGGGAAGTCCAACGCGTTCAAGAATTTCTGAAACGCGAAAATAATGCTGTCCCGCTCGTCTTTTGTCTTAATTTTGAAATTCAAAGGTTCAACTCGCAAAACAGCCACTCTTTTAGTGCCATTTTTGGTCTGAACTTCGTAACAAGAATTCTCAACCGCGTTCAATTTGAGATATTTCTTCATTGCTTTGTCAAACATCGTTGCCCGCCGGAACTTCAAGTAGGCCCAGAAATCTCTGATTTTGTGCCACAAATCAAGATACATAAACATCAAACCCAAACTCACAGGAACGAATGCCAAAGTAACACGAGTATAGATTGAAAATGGCAGTTTTGCATACATCAAAATTGCAGGAAAACCAAAAAGGGCGGCATAAATCAACTGCTCTAACGTCAGGTTGAAAATAATCTTCTCCTGATACTGGAGTGACTGGGGGATTTCGTAGCTCATCGGCCACCTCGTGGATAGTAGTCCTTGCGAAACTTTTTCCAATACTCCCTATCATTGTACGGATCGGGCTTTTGAGCAGCAACACCCGCTAAGAGATGTCCTTTGAGGAACAGGGCGCTTCGTCCCACATCAGAGCGTAGCACTCCCATAACAGATCTAAAGACCGCCAAGATAGCGAGAATTATTATCAGTAGATTAATCGTCATGAAGGCACTAATCATAAAGACAATTTTCAGGTATTCGAAGAAGCTCAGGGTCAATAATTGACTGACACCAAGCAGGACGAGGCTTGCAAAGAAAGGAATGAACAGAACGAACGCTAATTTGCTGATGATAAACTTACCAATGTCGCGCAATGGTGGAATAAAATAGAAGAATATGCCGAAAGGAATGAACACAACGCCAATGCTGGCGAGAAAATAGTTCACCGAAAGCGCGATAATCGTGATGAGTAAGGTGAGAAGATAAAACACGCCAAGCACAATTTCCAAACCCACATTCAAAGTATTATCTATCGTTATCAGGAAGAAGTTTGGATCAATCATATTGATAATTCCCGAAGTAATGCCTGCCGCGATTTCGGCCACAAGGCTGTAAAGAAGAAAGCTTGCTTGGACGAAGAAAACCATCAAAATCACATTCTGCAACCATTCCTTCGCACGCTCACGCTTCTCAGCATTGTAACCCGAAATGATGAAATTAAAACCCGCAGCCATGATGAAAAGCCCGTAAAAAGTGCTCAAAATGTAGATAATCACTGCCCATAAGCTTCCAAACGCGCTCACATTCGCTGGCTGCGTGAGCAAACGACGAATGATGTCAAGAAAAGGAACCAAGGGAGCGTTCACAATATTTTGAATGAAACCAGTGAGCTGGTCCACGATACATTCTGGCAGATTAAGAATTCCACAAGTCATACGCACCTCCAACCAGTCGAACAGTCACTTTGTAAAACACGAAGCAAACGAGCAGAAATCCTAAAATGCCCCAAAAAGTGTTCCAATTAGACGAATTTGTTACATAAATTGCTTTGACCGCCTCAATGCCATTCACTCGTGCAACGATCAAATGCTCGCCAAACTTGGCTCGAAGCTCAGCAGAACCTTGAACCAGAACTGTCTCATTTCCATACGAAAGTAGCACAGGAATCTTCGGAAGAACAGTAACGTGAATTATCTCTCCTGGTTCGTAAATGGTCTTGTCCGTAAAGACTTGCAACCCGAGGGGTTTGTATTGCAAAGGACAAGGAAGCGTGTACGTTCTGAAATAGTCACCAAGCAAAATCTTACAATTACGAAGGTCAGTCACTTGAAATGTATCGTTTTGAAATCTTACTCCTTGAAATTGAATGGTCTTGTGTATTTTGGGCTTGAAATTCAGAATGTAGTAGGGTTCCAAATTGAAGAAAGGTTCAAATTCTGTAGTTCTTTCTTCATAGAAATCATCGTCATTGAATTGCAAGCGGAACCACGAGTAATTTGATGCGTTGAATTGAATTTGCGTGATTCCATAGTATTGATTTTGAACGTTGAATGAATACGTGATGTTGGGCTGGTAACTGACGGCTTGAAATTCACCGCTAACTATGGTTTGCTCGTTTCTTTGCTCTATCCTGTAAAAGATGCATTTGCGCGTTCCGTTAATACGCTTCCAGCGATAATGGTCAACATTGAGAGCGATGTCAATAACCAAGTCGGCTCTGAAATCAAGCAGGCTATCATTCGTGTTGAATTGCGCAATTTCTCCAGTCCCTATTTCAACGCCATTCAAGTGATGAACAATCTTTGAATTGTACGAGAGATCGTAATCCGTATCACAATCACGCCCTTCCTTGCCGTACGGTTTTTTGATTTCAAAATTGCTCTTTGCAATCACTTCGCCAAAACCCGGACTGAGCACATTGCCACCCTCATAGATGCTTGGCATGACTGCCATTACGCGAATCCATGCGTTTCTGACGAGACCGTCGTCAACCGTTCGAGTTCCTTCTGGCAGCCCGTCTACCTCAAAATCAGTGTTCCAAGAGTGAACATCGTCGATCATGCTTGCGATTGTTTGCATTTTTTCATCCTCGGGCATATTGCTCCACATCACTACGTCGCAACTCGTGAACCATCCGAACCGGTCGCAGGGGAATGCGGTTGCTATTTGTGCGAAAAAAATAAAGAAAAAAAGCGTTGTTATGATGCGAATAGTTGCACCACGAATGGAGCCGCCCATATCACGATCAAGCCGATGACGACGTAGCCGATCATGCTTTTGGCGTTCTCGCGTTGCATCATGTCGTTGCCGCTGGTCATGAACTTGATGCCGGCAAAGACCATGAATATCGCAGCGATGGCGGTGGCGATGTACTTTACGAAATTGTACACTTTCCACACGGGCTGCAATATCTGGTCAAACGCTGCCGTATCAGTAGTCGTGCTTGGCGGCATCGCGCTTGCAGCGCTAACCGACAACACTGTCGTCAGGAGCATAAAGCTCATCAAGACGAACATCGGTACGCAGTTTCGGCTCTGGCTCGACCCCGTCGGGGGCGGAGTCGGTATGGTCGGGTCGGGTTTTTCCTTCTTCGGCATTGGTGTTCACCTCCAAGTTTTCAATTGGCGCGTCAACAGGCAGTTCCTCAACGGTTTCAGCCGGTGATTGTTCATCAGACGGTTTCTCCTCACGTTTGGCTGGCTTGCCCGTGAGTTTTGCGAGTTCTTCTTGGCATTCTTCTTCAGTCAAGATCGTGGCGGGCTCTAAATCATCCCAAAGAACGCCTTCTTGGAATAAGAGAATCAAAGTGAAAATCCCTGTCAAAAGCAGGCCGACGATGAGGATTCCCAGTATGTCGCCCTGGCCTGTTATCAAATGGATAATCAGGCTGCTCGGCAGGTAAAGTGCCCAATACAAGGCGTTCCAAAAATACATTTCGATAAGTTTCATCGTGTTACCTCCATGTCTGCGCCATATTCTCTTTCACGTTGACAGTCGTCGCAGGGGTCCGGTTCGTGTTTTCGCAGTCTGTTGCCGCACCCTTCGCAGTATCGTCTTTTGTTGGCGTGTTTGGAATACTGCCAGTTATCTGGAAAGATGGTTTTCTTGCGTCCGTGTCTTTTCTGTTTTACAGAGCTGTCGCTATGTTGGTGTTTCATGGGGGCATCACTCCTTAGTTATGGTTGAAAATGATGAGCGGTGAAATTCGAAGCAGCATATTTTGTTGGCATATTTGAGGACCTGGCTTCGACTTTTCTCATGAGGTATTAGTAGTCGGTGAAGTAAATTAATGTAAGTCCAGAAATTTTCCAGTTTAGGAAAATTTTTCCGAAAAATGAAACTTTTTTCTTATGGTGGGAGAAAACGTATTAGGTGGAGACTTGAGAGAGCGCTCGAGTTAGCTTTTTGTATTCTCGAACGCTGATTTCTCCGGTAACGAGGCGTTTTTGTGCGATTTCGAGCGGGTTTAGTCTTGAGATTGGAGTTGCTTTATTTGAAAGGGCAGGTGTGGGTTCTTCGTAGTTGTCGATGTCGGCATCTTGTACCATTTTGTTCATTTCTCCATCTAATATCCACGTGTAGGTCATTGTTGTTTCGAGGTCGTCGTGGCGCATGAATTTTTGGACTTTTTGAACGGGAACGCCGTTGTTGAGGAGGTGGGTGCAGCGGCTATGTCTGAGGGTGTGGAATTTGTATTGGTGTTGTTGTAGTCCTGCTGCGTTTTTCTCAGTGGGTATTTCGAGTCCTGCTTTGGTGAGGGCTTTTTTGTAGTCTTTGAGTAGGGAGGTTGGTTGGTAGTATCCTGTTTTGAACTTGTCTGTGGGTAAAACGTATTGTTCGTTGGGGTTCATTGCGCGCCATTTTTTGAGTATGGGGATGGCGAGTGGTGAGATTGGTATGAATCCGTCCTTGTGGTTCTTGCCATCGACTACTTTGAGTCGGCAGTCTTGGAGATCGACATCTGTCCATTGGAGTTTACATGCTTCAGATATGCGAAGAGCGCAAAAGAAAGTGAGGAAGGTGGCAACCATTGTTCTTACGTTTTCTATGGCCTTGAAGAGTTGTGTGATCTCTTTTTTGAAAAAGACGTTCGGATATTTTTTTCTACGTCGCTTCTTATCCTGCGTTTTACTCAGGTTTTGGTTGTTTATTGCAAGTTGTGCAAACTTTCGTGACTTTTCCATTTTAACCTCCCAATAACGGTTCGCATTTCTTCCATGAGTTCTTGTGCTGAATTTGTGCCCGATTGTCTTTTCCACCGGACGTACTCGTGTCGTGCGTCGATGATGCTGATTTTGTTCTGCTCCAGTTTTTGTCGTAATTCAGGGGGTGAATCTTCCAAAAGGAGCCACGTGTAGACGGTTTTCGGATTGAGCTTGTTTTTGAGAAGGAGTTCATATGCTCTGCTTTCATCTTGGTTGAGCTTATTGATGAGTCGGGCTCGATATTTGACGCAGCGCATGACAAGTCCGCGTACTGTGAAGCTATCTTTATCTGGGCAGACGGGTTGTAAAATATCTTTTACGGATTTGATCCGTTCAAAGACGTTAAAGCGGTACTTATAGAGTCCCATGCGCTTCACCTCTTGTATATACTGGGTATTGCAAGTTAAAGAAAGTAAGTCCAGAAATTTTCCATTTTAGGAAATTTTTTTCTTGTAGTGCAAATGTAATGCACGCCAAGATTTCAAACGAAAAACTTAAAAGAACCGAACTGATAAGGGGATCCTGGCAGGGCGTCGCTCTAACGCCCTGCCTACTTTTCTTTACTTCGGATTTGAACCGATGGTTTATCTTCGGCTCGCCTTTCCAAACCTTTTTAATCTCAAAAACATTAGTCTGTTTATGCGTTATTGGCCGTTCGCAGTTGCGGGTATAATTTTGCTTATTTTAAAACTCCCTCTTCTCGCAGTTGCAATTTCTCAATATTTGCTTAGTGGTTTTGCAGAGTTGTTTCCGTTGATTGGTATGGCTGATGTGGTTTTCACAGCTGTTACGTTTATAGTGAGTCTTCTTTTCACGTTCGGTTTTGCGTTGCTTGGTTTTGAGAAGAGGAATTTTCTTCTTGTAGGTTCTTCAGTTGCAGGGGTGCTTGTGGCGTCGCTTGATTTTCTTGTCCAGTTAGCTGGAGCGTCATCAGTGGTGATGATAGTTCTTTTCACAGTTTTGTATGCTGTTTTGAATATTCTTGTGGGTGTGGCGTTCTTTAATTTGAAGATACGGGGCGCTCGTTCTGCTGGTATATTGAGCGTGTTGATAGGTATTTCTCTTGTGTCTTTCGTTCTGGCGCCTCTTGCTCTTTTCTTATCTTTCCCGCTTCTTATAGTCGAGATATCAATTCTGTTTAGGGCGTAATAGATATCTTTTTATGCAACCTGTTGTTTGTTTTTTTTATGAAAAGAGTGATGTTGCTATTGTTCCTAATCGCGTGCGTCGCAGCGCCGCAGCCTGCTGCTGAAGAGAAGGTTGTCGAGAAGGTCCTTGTTCAGTGCTGGGATAATTCTACTGTGGAGTCGTTGGCGCAGTGTCCTCAAAAGCAGGTTTCACGGGTTGTTGTTGAGAATACGACTGCTGCTCCTGTTAAGGAGAAGCAGATTGCTGAGCTTTTGCTTGAGGATGCGCGGTCGAAGTTCAAGGCTCACGCTTTTTTGCTAGAGGATAGGATGGTTTTAAGCGATGGTGCTTATGCAAGGCATATGTTTTCTAAGCTTTCAAAGCTTCAGAATGGAACGCCGATAACTGATGTGTATTTGGACGTCGCGAATAGGACTGCTTTTGCGTATTGCAGTATTGAGCGTGAGGCGGATTTGCTTAGCGGCTCGTTTGAGTATGAGCGAAGCAATTGCAAAGAGTTTGTGAATGTCGCTTTCGAAGTTCAGTTTAACGAGTGGGAGCCCCATGGCCCGCTTGAGTTCCTAAAGGATTTCTCTTCGAGAGCTCCGATTCTTGTCGAGGAGAACGTGCAGACGGTCAGTATCGGGGGGAATTCAAAGTCCGTTCAGCCGTCAATCCATTATATGGTCGATGGGAAGCGTGTCATCTTGCGTATTGATAAGCGTTACAAGGTTCCCATAAAGATTGAGCGAGAGGGTTCTCAGGCAATTGATTTTAGGGATGCGTTCTTTGATGTTATGGTTGTAGAGGGCAGGCAGTTTAAGATAACGTCTGACTGGCTTTTGTATAAGAACGTCTCTGATTATTGGAAGAAGGAATAATTACTTGTCGAGAGATTCTAGCCAAACGCGTGATTGCGCATCTGCGCTCCTGTATGTTTTGAGTTCTGGAGCGATTGGTCCGAATGGGTCGGTTAGCTTGTGGAAGTAGTTTGTTCCGTTGATGACGAGTGTTGTTTCATCTGTTGGTATCAGTATGTGTTTGTTCTCAGTCTCTAATGTTCGGATGATGCTGGCAAGATTGTTTGTGACTAATCTTAGTTCTGCGCGCGGGCAAAAGAGCTCGTTTTGGCTTATTGGATCATCTGGCTGGTTTTTTGTGAACGTTAGTTTTCCGATGAAGTATGGTATTGTTGCTTTGTTTCTGCTGTGCTCGTGATCAGGCACAATGGCTATTTTTTCTATGATGACTGATCCATGTACGAGTTTTAGGCTTGTTTCCAGAAGGTAGCTTGCAGCGGCATAGCGTTTAAATTCAGAGTTTATTTCCTGTCCTTCAGTTTCGAGTTGATCGTCGAATTCCTTAAATCCAGGGGTCATAATCGGGCTTTTTAAAGGTCAGCTTAAATATCTTACGCTGCGAGTGGCTTTGCCCGAATAGTCTCTGAGAACTAAGGGATGCCCGAATAGTACCAAAACTGCCCGAAAAGCTACTATAAATTTGAGGAATAGGATAGTGATTTAACGTAATTTTCCATTAACTGCCAATCAGGATTTCCTTTTTTATCTACTGGTAGCGCTATTTGATCGAAGTCCAATCTTTGTAATCTTACTTGTCTGCCAAAATCGTATTTATACTGAAGTTTTTTTAGAATTGTAACCAAGAATATACAAACATATTTATTGAGAACCATATCCTTCGGTATTAATGTATGAACATTGTCATCACTGAAATATTCATAGCGGTGATAAAAGACGTTAAAAAACATATCTATTGTTAGTTTATCTTTGAAAATCTTCTTGCTATTTTTAAATTCATCAAGCGAGATATAATCTACAACACCATTATTTTCGGAAGTTGCAGTAATTAGTGGAATATTTCCTTCTATTCGTTGTTCTTTCACTAATCTTTCACCTTTTTTAATGTCAAACAGATCTATTATTTTGAAATTTTTCCAGTTTTTTATATGCAAATCAAGTGAGGCGATGGTAGTCTTTGGTTTTTCCGAAACGTTTTTTATTAAACCGCTTCTCAAAGAATATATTACGTTTTCTCTTAGCGTCTTTTCAAAGTGATCTTTTGTTAAGTCAGAGTAATCAGTATCCATATATGCTTCAACACACCATTCAAACCCCGCAGAAACCGATTTTTTAATACTGTGACCTATTATTTCTTCTTTATTTTGATAATTTGTTAACCAATATTTTTTTATCTCTGCCCATTTATTGTGATAATCTTCTCTTCCCTGTCTTCTTTTTATGAAACCATCATCTTTCCAATATCCAAAGTACGTTTTATAATTTGAAGGATGTTTTTCTTTGGATTTGAAAACCATTATGCAAGTATTAACTCCTACGTTAGAATTATGAAACAACTCAGTCGGCATAGAGAAAACAGCTTCTAACGTATGTTCTCTGAGTAGCTTTTCTTTTAATACAAGTCCAATTCCACTTTGAACTAAAGCACAACTCATTGGAATAATTGCCACACATAAAGATCCTTTTTGAAGTACAGACAGATTATTCAACACGAATTCTAATTCTTCTGGGTCAGTTTTCGTAGACTTATATGGTGGATTTAAGAAACCAACGTTTGGTTTAAACTTTTTAACCTGATCTATGATTTTAGGATCAAAACAAGAACCTTTTATCAAATTACTTCTTCCATCGCCATGAATGAACATATTAGAACAAATTAAAGCAAAAATTTCGTGCTGAAATTCAATCCCGATAATTTGTTTATGTTTAATAGTATCTTCTTTCTTACTATCGCCTTTAGAATCTTTAATCATTTTCCTCATGGCGGAAATTAAGAAGCCACCAGTTCCTGCACAATTATCTAAAACTACGCTGTCTTTGTTAACATTAGCTATTTCACAAAAGAGTTCAGTAATGTGCGGAGGAGTTAAAACAATTCCCAGTCCTTTATCGTTATTAGCATATCTTAAAAATTCCACATAAAATTGTCCTAAAATATCATAATACTTGTACGTTCTCAAAAAATTATTTATTCTCTGATCTATTTCCGTAATTATTTCTCTTAATTTATTTTCTTCTTTGGAAATTATGGTATGTGTTTTAATGAAGCTGTATGAGGTAATAATTTCTTCTATATGTTCATTTTGGACATCTGTTAATTTGTTTTTGATTGTATTAACTAAATTCTCAGATAATTCCTTTGGCTTTTGAAATTTATATGCATTTTTAAATGCTTTATCTGTTACGGCAATAAGAATTCCGCTTATTAAGAGACTCCTTTGAGATTCTGGAATTTTTATTGAGTGTAATTTGTCATTAAGTGTTTTTGAATAGGTTAACAATTCTTGATAGTCTTGATTGAACTTTTTTTCATCGGTTTTATATCCCGTCAAATAATCAATCAGAGATAGTAATTTATCCTCTTCAAATAACTTGCTTCCGTCATTAGTCCCTCTTAGTTGTAAAAAATGTGATATTCGTAAATTATTTTTTTGTTCACCACTTATTGCAATGGAAAGTACGTCGTATTCTTTTGATAAAAATGATGAATATAATAGAACTCCATCCACTGCATATTCTTTATACTTATTCCCTTCTTTTGATTGATGAAATTGAATTTTTGGTTTACATTCAACAACAATAATGAAATCGGGATCTTCTTTGAATTGAATTATAAATTCAGGACGACCTCCGCCAATTCCACCTTTAGAAGCGTTTTTCAATAATTTGTCTATTTTAGTATTTTTAGAAGATTGTTCTTCAAGAATAATTTTCCCTTCTCTGTATAATTGATCTTTTTTTATAGCATCTCTGAAGAAATCTTCAGTAATCCGTTCATTCGCCATTTGTACCTCTTTTTTGATGTACAATGATAAAAATGTGGCTTTTAATTTGCTCTATCTTGGTTTGTCCAGTGTCCAGTGAGTAATTCTTTTTCATTTTTTCTTTTCCTTTTTTGGTATGTTCCAGTAGGGTGTTTTGCAGTTTGGGCAGATGATTGGTTCTTCTATTATTTTAGTTCGTGGTATCCATTCGTGTTTGCATCGTTCACAACGGTAGCCTTCTACGGTGATTTTGATTTTAGCCATTTGTTCAATAGATAATGATTTCGGCTATTTAAACCTTACTAAACATCGTTTATAGAAACATAGTTGATAAAGGTTACTTTATAAGCATCACCTAATTAAAACTTACTTAGTTGGGTAAGAAATGAGAGGGTTTATATATGAGTTATACTTTCATAAGTATTACTTAAGTAAGTAACAAGTGGAGTGGAAAAATGAACCAAGAACAAATGACAACAAGAAAACAGAAAGGATATGACATCGCAAAAAACAGCAAGATTACCAAGACAACGAAAGGTTGGCAAGTGCCATCACAAACAGGACAAGGAGCATACACGGTCATTAGCAACGGTTTTGAAGCAAGTTGCACCTGTCCAGACTACGAAACCCGAAAGTCCAAGTGTAAGCACGTTTGGGCAGTAGAACTCATCGTTACCAAAGAAGTGGACACTAACGGAAACGTAACCATCACTCAGACGGTCAGGAAGACGTATAGTCAAGATTGGAAGAGTTACAACTTGAGCCAACAAGTTGAGAAAGACCAGTTTATGAAACTCTTAGCAGGAATAACGGCGAACATCCGAAATCCAGCTTATTCTTTCGGAAGACCAACCAACCCATTAAGCGATACGATCTACTCAATGATATTCAAAGTCTATTCGGGTTTTTCTGGGCGCAGATTCGCAAGTGATTTGTCAAATGCGGAACAGAAAAACTACGTTGAGAAAAAAGTTCCTTACAACTCAATGTTCGATTATTTTGGAAAGAAAGAGATTACTTCATTGCTCGCCGATATGGTGGTATTGACCAGTTTACCGTTACGAACCGTAGAAAAAGATTTTGCGATTGACAGCACAGGATTTGCCACAACAAACTTCCAACGATGGTTCAGCTTCAAGCACGGAAGAGAACTTAGCACTCGCCGATGGGTTAAATGCCACTTTATGACTGGCACGAAAAGCAACATCGTAAGCAGTGTGAAAATAACAACCGAGTTCGATAACGACAGTCCAGAACTCCCCGAACTCGTCAAAACGACTGCCGAACACTTCGATATGAAAGAAGTCAGCGCAGATAAGGCATATCTTGGAAAAGAGAACCTTCAAACCATCAATGACGTAGGAGCAAGCCCATATATTCCATTCAAGAGCAATTCACAACCGAATGGAAACGGGATGCTGTGGAAAAAACTCTACCACTACTTTATGCTTAAAAACGAGGAGTTTATGCAACACTATCACAAACGAAGTAACGCCGAAACCACCGTTCACATGATCAAGTCAAAGTTCGGCGATAGAGTACGAAGCAAGAACTGGACAGCACAAGTGAACGAGGTTCTGTGCAAGGTCATCTGCCATAACATCGTCGTAGTTATCCACGAAATGAACGAGCTTGGAATTTCTCCATCTTTTGCTTTAATTCAGGAAAGTACGGCGAATATAACACAAGAAATATAAACCACCGCACCTACCTACATACAAAGTAGGTCGGTAATGAAACACTGGTCGCGTCCTCACACGCCAAGGTTCCACGTTCGCACATCCGAGGAGGATGTGCTACTGCGATGGTGTCATAACTGTTAATGATTGTTTGATTTTATTGATAAGTTCTTGATTGTCTTTGTGAACGGTTAAGTGTCCATTGGCTACAAGAATTACTTTATCGCCTGCTTTCAAATCATTTTGCTTGAGCCATTCTTGAGGAATCGTTACCATGATGGAACCACCACTTGCAACGAGGGTTCTATGCGTGACGATTGGCAAATCTGATGTAGGACTTTCGTTCATTGACATACTGACTTTATCCTACTTTATCCGATATTTAAATATTGTGACACATTTGCCCGAAAATTCATTCGAATGCCTGAGAAGTCAGACTTTACCATGACTTATCGGGCAAAGTCGCTGCGAGTTCAGAATATAGTGTTTTTGCGGTCTCTGTTTTGGCGATGACAAGGGTGGTTATCGACTGTAATGTTGTCTTGCAGGTGTTCAAAAGATCGGTGGCGTTGCTTATTGACTTTATTTTTTCAGATTTTATAAGTTCCTGTTTGAGGATTGCGAGTCTCTCTTTGATGTATTCGAGTAGAACGCGCGTTTGCGGGTCTGTGTTTTTCTGCAGGGCGTCTGCGTGGCTTATTGTTTGGTTTATCGTCGTGCATATTGGCAGTCCGACTGTTGAGAGCCTTTGCGACGGCATTTTTTTCCAGGAAACCGCTGCGCTTTTGACGCTTGTCCAGATTAGCCTTAAATCCGCAAGAATGACTTCGTATGTTTCCTCTTTTGTTGCCACAATGGTGTAAAGAGCGACCTGCTATATATTGATTTCTTCGTAAGAAACCGTAAGCTTTATAAATGGGTCCCCGCGATTATTAACTATGGTTAACCGTGTTTTGCAGCCACAGGAACTAGAGGTATTTTACGTGATTCCGGCGCTTAGGCGCGAGTTCGCTCTTCGTCTTAAGAAAGCAGGAAGAACGCAGAAAGATATAGCTAAATTGCTGGGCGTGACAGACGCTGCGGTGAGTCAGTATATATCGTCAAAACGCGCGGCTATCGTTGAGTTTCCGCCGAGCATAACTGAAGAGATAAGCTCCTCGATAAAGAAGCTTGATTCAGAGCTTAGCTTCACTAGGGAGATTCAGCATCTATTGAGGGTCACAAGGCATACTCGCGTTATTTGCCAGCTTCACGAGAAGCTCGGAACAGCTCCGAAAGGGTGTACGGTTTGTTTTGATCATGAAAAAGACCAAGGACAAGTTCAAAGAAATTGAGGATATCCTTGATGGATATTATGAAGGGACTCCAAAGCGCGATCCTAAATTCGACGAGGGTGGAGAATGAAGCTGGAATTAATTGACTTGCACGTGTCATTTGAAGGAAAGAGAATATTGTCAGGGGTTTCGTTAGTCATAAGTCCGGGAGAAGTCCACGCTCTTATGGGTCCAAATGGCAGCGGCAAGAGCACGCTCTCAAGCGTTCTTGCTGGTCATCCGAGCTACAAAGTTGAGCAGGGCGATATTCTTGTCGATGGAAAGAGCATTCTTTCTTTGAACGCTAGCGAGCGCGCGAAGCTTGGTTTGTTTTTGTCGTTCCAAAACCCAATTGAAGTTCAGGGCGTCTCTGTTTCAAAGCTTCTTTTCCACGCGCTTAAATCGCAGGATCCGAAGCTTTCATTTGTTGATTTTAAGAAGAGGGTGTCTGATGTGGCTTCAAAGCTTAATGTGGAGTTCGCGCTAGAGCGTGATATAAATGTCGGTTTCTCTGGTGGTGAGAAAAAGCGTTTGGAGGTTCTGCAGCTTTTGCTTTTAAAGCCCAAACTCGCGATTCTCGACGAGCTTGATTCAGGTCTTGATATCGACAGCTTGAATCTTCTCGCGTCAGCTGTTAATGATTTGCGCTCGAGCGATTTCAGCGCTCTAGTGATAACTCATTATCCTAGGATTCTTGGTGTTCTAAAGCCGGACTTTGTTCATGTGCTTTCACAAGGAAAGATTGTCATGAGCGGTTCAAAGGAGCTTGCGAGTGAAATAGAAAAACACGGTTATGGAGCTTTGGTAAAATGAGCGGCCTTAAAGTTTTGAACGAGGGTTACGAGGAGAAATATGGGTTCAACGACCCTGAGAGTTTCGTGTTCAAGACAGCTAAAGGTCTGAATGGCTCGATTGTTTCGCAGATTTCTGCTGTGAAGAATGAGCCTGCTTGGATGCGCGATTTTCGTTTGAAAGCTTTGGATATATTCGGCAAAAAGCCTATGCCGACTTGGGGCGGTGACTTGTCTAAGATAGATTTCAATAAGTATACTTATTTTCTGAATCCTTCTGAGAAGACTGCGCATTCGTGGGATGAAGTTCCTGCTGATATTAAGAAAACATTTGATAGGCTTGGAATTCCAGCTGCTGAGCAGAAGTTTTTGGGCGGTGTTGGCGCTCAGTATGAGAGCCAGACGGTCTATCATAAATTAAGAGAGGACTTGGCAAAGCAGGGAGTCATTTTCACAGATACCGATACTGCTCTAAAAGAGCATCCTGAGTTATTCAAAAAGTTTTTCGGCACAGTGGTTCCGCCGGGCGACAATAAGTTCGCAGCGCTGAACACTGCTGTTTGGAGCGGAGGAAGTTTTGTCTATATTCCTGCGGGTGTCAAGGTTAAGGTTCCGCTTCAGGCGTATTTTAGGATTAATGCGAAGAACATCGGCCAGTTCGAGCGCACGCTGATTATCGCGGACAAGGATTCAGAGGTGCACTATATCGAAGGTTGCACTGCTCCTGTTTATTCTACTGACAGTTTGCACTCGGCGGTAGTTGAAGTCATCGCGCTCGAGGGCGCTAAGGTAAGATACACGACGATTCAGAATTGGAGCAGTAATGTTTACAATCTTGTGACCAAGCGCGCTTTCGCGTATAAGAACGCGGTTGTCGAGTGGGTCGATGGCAATTTGGGCAGCGCTCTTACGATGAAATATCCTTGCGTTGTGCTAAAGGGCGAGGGCGCGCGTGCTGATATTTTGAGCGTAGCTTACGCAGGCGCGAACCAGCATCAGGATGCCGGCGCAAAAATTATCCATCTTGCTTCGAACACGACTTCAAGAGTCATTTCAAAATCAGTATCCAAATCAGGCGGCCGCTCGACATACAGAGGGCTTGTCAGGATTCCATCTGGAGTTAAGAACGTTGTTACAAGCGTTCGATGCGATGCGCTTTTGCTTGATTCAAAGTCTCGTTCAGACACATATCCCTCGATGAAAGTTGAAGAACCTTCCGCTACTGTCGCGCACGAGGCGTCGGTTGGAAGGGTTGGCGAGGAGCAGTTGTTTTATTTGACGTCAAGGGGCCTTAGCAAAAGCGAGGCGTTGTCTCTTATTGTTCTTGGATTTATCGCAGAGTTCACAAAGGAGCTTCCGATGGAATATTCTGTCGAGCTCAATAAGCTCATCTCTTTGGAGATGGAAGGTGCGTTGTGATGGGCGATATAATTGTGGGTGCGAATGAACGCAAGTCGCTTATTTTGATTCACGATAAACCTGTTTTAAATGAGCAGGTGATTCGTCTTGTTGGCGAAGGCGCGTCTATCGAAGTGGATGAAGTTTTGTGTTCAGGCGGCGTTCAAAGCAAACTCAGGATTATACACGAAGCAAACTGCACAGTGTCAAAGGTTCGTTCAAGAGGGGTTCTTCGCGATGGTGAATGCAGTTTGGCGCACGCGACTGTCGTGATTCCGATTGCCGCTCAGAAAAGCAAGAGCAGTGTTTCTCAGCGCTTTTTGCTTCTTGGCAAATCAGCTCAGATAGATGCTGTTCCTTCGCTTGAGATAGAGGCTGATGACGTTCAGGCTACTCATTCAACGGCGATTGTTCCTCTTGATGAGCGTTCGTTGTTTTATCTTGCATCAAGGGGCGTTTCGCGCGATGATGCGATGGCGCTCATGGTGCAGGGATTTTTGAATGTTCCGGGGGCTTCAAAATGAGGCTGGTTTCAAGGTTCAATCCGCTTGATGTGCGAAAGGATTTTCCTTTCTTCGAGAAAGGTTTGGTTTATCTTGATACTGCTGCGACCGCGCAAAAGCCAAAGGCCGTTCTTGAGTCAATGACTGAGTGCTATGTTGAGCATAATGCGAACGTGCATCGTGGTGTTTACGCTCTTGCGCAGGAAGCAACTGACCTGTATGAGGGCGCGCGAAAAAGGGTTGCTAAATTTATCAACGCTTCATCCGGCGAGATTGTTTTTGTTCGCAACGCGACAGAAGCGATAAATCTTGTCGCGCAAAGCTGGGGCAGAGCGAACATCTCGAAAGGAGATGTTATTCTTGTGACTGTGATGGAGCATCACAGCAATATCGTTCCTTGGCAGATGCTCGCCAAAAGCGCTGGCGCATCGCTCGAGTTCGTTCCTGTTTCAAAAGATGGCTTGCTTGATATGGATGCTGCGCGTTTATCGCTTAGAAAGAAGCCGAAGCTTTTCGCGTTCACGCACGTGAGTAATGTTCTTGGCGCGGTTAATCCTGCTAAAGAGCTTATCGCTCTTGCGCATCGTGAGGGTGTTCCTGTTTTGCTTGATGCGTCTCAGAGCGTGCCGCATGTGCGTTTGGATGTGGGGGAGTTGGGCGTTGATTTTCTTGTTTTCTCAGGGCACAAGCTTTACGGTCCGCACATTGGTGTTTTGTACGCGAAGCGTTCTCTTCTTGAAGCGATGGAGCCCGTGCTCGGCGGCGGCGATATGATAAAGGAAGTTGCGCTTTCGCATTCAACGTGGAATGATGCGCCTTGGAAGTTTGAGGCTGGAACGCCGAATGTTTCTGGCGCGGTAGGTCTTGCTGCGGCGATGGACTATCTTGACGCGCTTGGCTTCGATGCGATAGCGTCTCATGAGAAAGACATTATGGATTATGCTCTTGAAGGGCTGGATTCGCTCGGTTGCGTGGCTATTTACGGTCCGCGTGATCGTGTTGGAGTTATTAGTTTTAATTTTGGCGATATGCACGCGCACGATGTGTCTTCTGTTCTTGATGAATCGGGTGTTTGCGTTAGAAGCGGCCATCACTGCGCTCAGCCGTTGATGGGAGAGCTTAAAATTCCTGCGTGCGCTAGGATGAGTTTTGGCGTGTACACTACAAGGAGCGATATTGACCGCGCGATGGAAGCTCTTAGGAAAGCCAAGGTGGTGTTCGGTTTATGAGCGTAGATGGTATTTCGGAAGTCCAATTCTTGGTGATAGGAACAGTTGAATTGACTTGCGATTCTGGTGGAATTCCGAAATGTTCGAAAACCATAGCTATTGGAGGTAAGTGACGATGGTTTTTGACATGTATCAGGAGTTCATTTTGGATTATTATCGTCATCCGCGTAATTTTGGGACTTTGCCGCATCCGGATATGATCTCTCATGATGTGAACACGTCGTGCGGTGATGAGGTTACGATGCAGGTGTTGGTAAAGGACGATCGGATAGGAAATATTAGGTTCACCGGCAAGGGCTGCGCTATTTGCATTGCGTCTTCTTCGATGTTAACTGAGCATGCTCTTGGAAAGACGTTGGATGAAGTTTCAAGATTCACGAAAGATGACGTGCTGAATTTGATTTCTATTCCGATTTCGTGCGTGCGGCTAAAGTGCGCGCTTCTCGGATTGAAAGTTTTAAAACTGGGGGTCTACCAATTTTTGGGTAAGAAGCTGGAGGTTCAAGATGAAAACTAAACAAGTGAATGAATATGTGAACAAAGACATGATTATTGGGGATGTGCTTAAAGAGTATCCTGATGTCGCAGTCATCATGTTAGAGAATGGACTGCACTGCGTTGGGTGCCATGCGAACGTGTTTGACACGATAGAGGCTGGCAGTTTGGGTCATGGCATGTCTGAAGAGCAGGTGGCTAAGATGGTAATTGAGATGAATCAGTTCATAGCGCAGAGTTTAGAGCAGAAGAAGGATTTGCCTCAAAGCGTCGGCTTTACTGACAATGCTGCGCAGAAAGTTAAAGCGCTTTTGTTGAAGTCGAAGCAGGAAGGTTATGGCCTTCGCGTTCAGGTTATGCCTGGCGGCTGCAGCGGTTTTGTTTATCAGATGAATTTTGAGAAAGCGCCGCAGAGTGACGATATTGTTGTGGAGGATAAGGGCGTGAAGTTGTTCATCGATAAGGAGAGTATGGATTTGCTAAAGGGTTCAGAAATAGATTATTTGGACGACCTTAATCAGTCCGGCTTTAAAGTCAACAATCCGAACGCGAAGCATGGCTGCGGTTGCGGCAAGAGCTTCGGATAGATAGTCTATTTGAGACTCTGTGACTGAGTTGGCGCGTTGGTTAGTTACTTGGTAGCCGTTCAACCCATTCCCTGAACGGCATCCTGCGTTGGTATGGCTGGTATGCTTCGAAGAAGTCATCGATTTCGTTTTCGATGTGGCCGTATGGGATAAAATCCAGCGCTTCTATTGCTTGTTCAAAAGGTTGTCCTTTGTTGAGTCGATACGCCGTGATGGCAAGTCCTGTTCTGTCCGCGCCTCCAAAGCAGTGTATGTGCAGCGGCGTTCTTGCTTTGTCGAATATATCTAATAGTTCAAGCATTTCCGTTCTGGTGGGAGCTCTTCTTGCTGACAATCTCAAATGATAATAGTCAACTCTTAGCCGCTCACAGGTTTTTCTTTCATCGGCGTATTCTTCGCTGTTTTGGCTTCGCAGGTTAAGGACGGATCTTATTTTGTTTTCAGAAATTATTTCTTCTAAGTCTTCAGTGTCTGTTTGCGCCGAGCGGTAGACTGTTCGGGGGACTGCTTCGTGTAAGTTGTTGGTGAAGGCTCCGCAGCCGGATAGAATTATTGATGAGGTGATGATCAGTGGTTTTATATTCACAATCTTTCTATTGTTTGCCTGTTATTATGTTTTTCGAGTGGTAATGTTTATATATCTGTAATGAGACTGATTATTCAATAAAGAGGCTTAATGAGATTTGAGATTGAAGTTAAACGTCTGCACGCGTATGTTTTTTCTTCGTTAGTTGTGATTCTCCTTAGCATTGGTTTGGTGAACGCGTTTGGTGGTTCGAATCCTGTTGTTCTTGGTCATAGTGCTGCGGAACTTATCGTGAATGGTTCGAGTATTGTTGATGGGAGTGTCAATGCGAGTGATATTGATCAAACTCAAGTTCAAAGGCGCGTGACTTGGCACATGTGGTGCTGGTTCTAGTATTGCGAGTATTAATGCGGATGGGACTGTTGGGTCTTGTGAAGCGGATACTGATACTGATAGTGATTTTTGTAGTGGAGGTAGCTGCGGTAGTTTAAGTGTTACTGGAACGGTGTCGACTTCAGGCGATGTGGCTGTCGGTAATACTGGATCTAGTGGTGTTAGTTTGACGATTACAAGCGATACGGGTGGTCTTGGGGGTCCAACTCTAACGTTCCAACGTATTTCTGGCGGCAGTACAACACGCCATATTTTCATGTCGGCAACAGAGTTCGTCTTTGATTTTCCTCTCAACGTTCCTGGTTGTACTGGTTGTTCGACGCTTGCTGAGATGATGGAAGTTTCAGGTGTAGAAGAGGGTGATTCTATTTGTGTGGATTCGTCTTCCGGAAATCTTGAGAAGTGCGAGGTGGATTCTTCTTTGAGTGTTGTTGGAGTTGCCACCGAGCACGCAGAGCAGATTTTGAATCTTGGCTGCGGTAGTGCTGAAAAGAACACTATTCGAATTGGTGGAAATGCGGGTGATTGGAGACTTTCTGATTGCGATGGCTGGTTTCCTGTAGCCCTTGAGGGAGTTCACGAATTCACTAAGGTGGATTGTTTGCGAAGTGATGGTTCTGCGTTGGTTCCGGGTGATAGGCTGGTAACGACTGCTTCAGGAAGGCTGCGTCCTCTTTTAAGTTCTGAGCAGGGCGGCGATGCCATTGCAGGTATTGCTCGCACGCGTTGTAATTCGGGGAAAACAACAGATTTAATCCATGTCCAGGTTAGATAACGCGTATTCTGTTTGTTGATTGCCAAGAGTATTATTGGTTACTTTTTTTATTGATTTATTCAATCTGTTCACTGTGTGCGAACGCAAGCTTTAGCCCTCTGCATATGAATTGTCGATAGATACCTTTTTATATTTATAAGGACAAGACTAAAGTCAAAAGAGTGTACAATGCAAGTTACTTTTAACATTGAGCGAACGTTAGGTGTTCTTGCTATTGGGCTGTTCTTTTTTTTCGGTTTGTATTGGGTGGTTTCCAATCCGATGATTACTGGGGCGATTGTGCTTCCTCCTAGTGGGGATTTGACGTGTTCTTATGTGAATGCGTCTTCGTGTCCGGTAGGTATGTCTAAGATTTTTGCTATTTCGAATGGTTCGAATGCTCATGCTCAGCTTTTCAATGAGACGAGTTATGGTCATTTGTTGTGTTGTAATGATTCGAGCGGTGCGAATACGATAGGAACTGATGCGAATGGTACGGCGTTCCTTCATCTTTCGAATTTCACGAATGCTCATTCTGAGTTGACATCATTGTCTAATTATGCGATAAACGCCACTATTTCCGCATCGAACGCTTCGATGGACTGCAATGTGAATTTGACTGGGGCTGGAGCATGTCCGATAGATAATGCCTGTCTTGTGACGCTTTCAAACACGACTAATGCGCACGTTGCGAACTGCAGTTCTGGTTCAGCGTATAATATCACTGTGTGCTGTTCGATTGGCGCGTTTACTTCCGAGTATTTCCATCCTGATGCGGCTCCTGCGGATAATCTTACTGCGAGTGGTTCTATCGATGGTTCTCTTGTTGAGGGTGATACTTCGTACGTTACTCAGTCTATTTTGTATCTTAATGCGAGCAATGGTAAGCGTTTCTTGATTTTTGATGGGTTTTTCAATACTAACGATGTGAACGCGAATGCTATGACGTTGGATTTCAATGAGAGTGCGGTTGTGTTCAATTTATCTGGCGTTACGGGTAGAAGCGTGAACCATACTTTGTTCATCGATGCAAGTGCTGTCCGTAACTTAGGCGTGCGTGTGTGTCCTAGTGCGGATATTCTTTCGCAGGTGAATGATACGTGCACGAGTGGTGTTGACTTTGTGGGAGCGCTGCCGCAGACGAGTTCAGGTGTTACTGCGTCGGTTGACGGTTCTGATTATCGTTTGGATGGCGTGATTGGTTCAGGAGCGATGTTGATAACTGTGTTTAATAGCACGCTGATTAATACTACAGTTGAAAACAGCACTATATTCAATTCGACCAAGATAAATAGCACGATAATCAATTCAACGATCAATAATTCATTCAATATCAACTGCACGATAATAAATGGAGTTGAAATCAACAGCAGTTGTTCGTTCTCTTTTGTTAGGGATTCTAACTTGAGCGGTAGCGTTGTCGTGAATTCGACAATCAATGATTCAGTGTTAGTTAATTCGACGAAGATTAACAGCACAGTTCTCAATTCGACCGTTATAAATTCAGTGAATAATAATTGCACAGTCATCAATTCGACTGAGAATGGGCTCACGTGCACTAATGCGTTTATTTCGAATAATTTCTGTTTCAATGGTGTTTTGATTTTCAATGGTATTACTTTTAACTGTCCGATAGCGCTTTCAGCGCTTGTACCTCCTTTCGCGCCAGGCGGCGGTGGCGGTTCTGGCGGCGGTGGGCAGTATGCTGCGATGCAAATTGCTACGAGTGGTCCGCCGATAACTGCGATTACTAATCCGTTCATAACTCCGTTTATGTCCCGTTTGGAAGTGGTTAGGTTTATGGTTGATGGAGTGGAACATACTTTGACCGTGATGAATGTCTTGAGTGCTCGCGCGAGGGTTTTGGTGCGAAGCGTTCCTCAGGAGTTCAGTATTGACATTGGTTTTGGCCGTTCTATAGATGTGACTGAAGATGGGGTCGATGATGTTGTAATAGAGCTTGTTGATATTCAAAAGGCGCACGCCAAGTTCAAGATTACTACGATTGGTAAGCCAAGGCGTGAGTCTTCTGTTGGGCAGCCTGTGCGGGTTGAAGAGCGTGTCGCGCCGCAAGAATCTGAACCTGCGAGCTATGCTGGTGGGCAAGCGGATTCGGGTTCTCTTGTAGGTCGTGCGCTTGAGCCTTCGTATGATGGTGGTGTGGTTTCAGCATCATTCATCGCTGGTGTTTTGGTTTCAGTGCTTGTGCTGGCGTTGGTAGGTTACCTGGTGTTGGCTCGAAGGCGTTCGCAGGCGGCTGTTCCTGCGCCTGAGCGTCTTATGCTTCCTGCGCCTTCTGAACTGCCGCAGGAGTCTTCAGACTTTGCCGTTCAGGGACCAGTTTCAAGAGAGCAATCTTTGCCTGTTGAAACGCAAGAGAGAATTGTTTCACCGCAGTCAATAGAGGTAGATAAATATGATTTGGAGTCTGAGCTGAAGAAAAAGGACCATTTCTCGATGGACGGGTATGTGAAGCGTGCCGCTCGTGAAGTGGCAGTTGAGAGCGATTCTTTGAAATTTGCGAAGAAGAATATCGCGCGGATGAACAAACGCCTCAATAATGACAAATTGTTCAACGAGATTGAGAAAAAAACGAAAAAGCTTGAGAAGGAACTAGGAAACAAAAAGTATAAAAAGAGAAGAGTGTAAGAACACTTAAAAGAGGTAAAAAATGAACGTAACGATTAACTTCACTAAACGGCAGTTATACACATTCTTGTTTGCTCTATCGCTTGTTTTCGCGAGCGTTCTTGTTGTCGCATTCGGCGGTACTGATCCTACTGTGCTTGGGCACAGTGCTCGGGAGCTGCTGGTGAACGGTTCTAGTATTGCTGATAATAATATCACTAGTACTCATGTTTTGGATAATAGTTTGACCGGTTCTGATATTGATGAGAGCACGTTGTCTGGCATTACTGCGAGCAATGCGAACGCATGCAGTGCTGATGGTAATTGTGGCATATCTGATGCAACAATAACTGGTGACGTCACTTTTTCGGTTGGCGGTGGCAATCTTGTTTTTGCGGCCAACAATGATGGCATCGGTTGGGCTAGTATAAGTAGCGGTAGCCCGCTTATCAGTACCCAAGGCGGCACTGGTGACTTAGAACTAGGCGGTGCTGGTTTATGGAGTAATCCAGCTACTGCTATGTTCGTACGTATTGCTGCGGTAGGTGATATTATGATAAAATCTGGCGGTGCTGGAGGCGTTGCTGGTCAAGCTTTATGTAAAAGTTCAGGAACAATGTCTACCTTTGGAGAGGTTGGTACCTGTTCAACTGCTGTTAACGGCACTGGCGGCTGCACGTGTGTTTAATGTAATGATTAAATAGGACTGGTATTTTTCCTTGTTCTATGTTCCGTTCAATAGTCGTTTGGTGTTTTCTTTTGTTTCTTTCAGCGTGCACTGCGTGCCCGCAGGGTGCAGTCTCTGTAAATGATAGTTCTGGTCATCGCTGTATCGCTGAGCCGTCTTATTGCGTACGCGACGTTGATTGTGGGGCTGCGAAGTTTTCTTGTGAGCGGCCGTGTGAGAATTTGCCTGTGAATGCGGCATTTTTCAAGCAGGCGGAAATGAAGGCGAAAACGTGTGATTTAACGAACGCGTCTTGTCGGTTGAGTCCTGAGTTTGTGCTCACGTGGTGTGAGGAGTCTCAGTGTCGGGCGAGGACGTTGTACGCGGAGGATTTGGTGGTGCCTCCTGTGTTTTTGAATGTGACGCGCACGCAGGCGGCGTGTTACGAGAAGCGCAAGGATGAGTTTTGGATGCGGCTTAAGGTTCGAAACGTTGATGTTTTGCCGTTGGAGAATGTTGATGCGATTCTTGTTGGCGATGCGCTTTCGGGAAGTAAGACAGTTCCACATAATTTTACGGATGGTTTTGTTTTGGATGGGCCTGTTGTTTTTAATGAGACTCGTGCTGTTTCATTTTTGGTGCCTGCGAGTGTTGGTCATCCGAAATATCTTAGTTTGATGGCAGTGCGGCACATTAGTCTGCGTGGCGTCGATGTTGGTTTAGTTACGAATAGGGTTGAGCCTGTTGTTTTTAATGATTTAAAACAGTGTTGAGGGGGTTGATTCGTTTGGCATTTCTGCCCGTGTGTGAAGAGGATAACATTTTTAAAGAGGGTTTGTTTCTTAATTAACAATAAGAGGTAATGTCAAATATTGATTCGAATCACAAGGCAGCACGCGTATTCGATTTCTTCAGTATTAGTTATCATTGTGAGTATTGGTTTGGTGAACGCGTTTGGAGGAACGAATCCTGCAGTTCTTGGGCACAGCGCGCAGGAGCTTACTGTTAATAGTTCGAGTGTGGTGGATGGAAGTCTCGTTGCAGCTGATACTGATACGACATCTATTCAGTCGAGGGTGACTGGTACTTGTGGCGCGGGTTCGTCTATTTCAAGCGTTAATTCCGCAGGAGCAGTTGGATGCGAGACGGATGATCTCGGTGGCGGGACTGGCAGTAAGTGTACCAATACTACTATTGCTCAGGGTACTGGTACTGTTGGTTTTACCGCGCCTACTGGTTGCAGTTTTGGTCATTGCAGGGTTTACGTTGAGGCGTATTCTATAGGTACGGCTACTGCAATGTTCGATTTTTACACGGGCAATAATCAGATTTTTTTAGCATCCGGTATCGAGCGTGATACTGTTTCAACTCGCGCGCTTAATAGGGGCGGGACTACCGGTCCAAGCGCCATCACCTTGCTAAATGCGGGAGGCGGCGAATTTTTTGAGATATATTATAGTTCAGGCACGAGTTGGTCTATCAATAGGTCTATAACAATTTTTAGCGCGTCTACAATTACCATCTGCACTGACTGATTTCATTCATTCTGCATTGAGATACATTTTTATTCTTAGTCTTTTCACTTTTACTTATGAACTCTCTTATTTTTGGCTCTCCGGGCATTCCTATGTCGACTCAGCCTCGCGATACGATGAATGGTATAAAACAAGTCAGAGCTCTGGGGCTTGACGCGATGGAGTTTGAGTTCGTGCAGAGCGTTCACGTGAGCGAGACGCTTGCTCCGCAAGTCAAAAAGCTCGCGAAAGACTTGGGCGTTGTCTTAACTTGTCATGGCCAATATTTTGTCAATCTTGCGGCGATTGAGCCCGCGAAGTATCACGCTTCTATCAATCGTATGGTTTTGGCAGCAAGGCGAGTGTGGGAGTGCGGCGGATACAGTGTGACTTGGCATATGGGTTATTATCTTGGAAGGCCAAAGCCTCAGGTTCACGAGATGGTTGTCAAGGGCGTTAAGGAAGTTGTCAAAATTTTAAAGGATGAAGGTGTCGATATTTGGATTCGTCCTGAAACTACTGGCAAAGAAACGCAGTGGGGCGATTTAAATGAAACAATAAAGCTCGCACAGGAAGTAGAGCAGGTTCTTCCGTGCATTGATTTTGGCCATTTACACGCAAGGTACAACGGCACCAACAATACGCTCGATGAGTTCAGGGACATTCTAAGCCAAGTCGAGAAGGGTCTCGGAAGAGAGGCGTTAGATAACATGCATATTCAGTGCTGTGGTATAAATTACGGTCCAAAGGGCGAAAAAAATCATCTCAATTTTGAAGAGTCTGACATGAACTGGCGCGATATGTTGAAAGCTTGGAAGGAGTTCAAACTCAAGGGCGTTGTGATAACGGAATCGCCAAATATAGAGGGCGATGCGATGATGCTCAAGAGAAAGTGGGAAAAGTTTTGATGTTACTCATAAGTTAATTGTACTTATTGGAATATTTGAACCGCTTTCAAGAAGAGTTTCAAAAAGAATATAAATGACTGATTCATTATTCTTTGGATGGATGTCCGTGTTGTTGATGAGAGTTTGGAGTCGTTCAAGTCAGAGCTTATCGTTGTTGGCTTGTGCAAAGGTTCTTCAGTTCCGAATTTTCTGGAAAGCGTTGATAAAAAACTCGATGGCTCAATCTCTCACGTTTTGAAGACAAAGGAGTTTGAGGGCGAGTTCGGTCAGTTCCGTCTTATTTCGACTTTAGGAAAGCTTCCTTCAAAGAGCGTTTTGCTTTTCGGTCTTGGTGAATCAAAGGATTTGACTCTTGATGTTTTAAGAAGGTCAGCGGGTGTTAGCGCGAAGATTGTGCGCGATTTGTGTGGCGTTTCCGAATTCGCGACTGTTCTTCATACGGTGGATGTTCCTAAGTCTTCAAAGGATGAGCGCGCGCAGGTTGTGACTGAAGGTACTGTTCTCGCATCGTATCAGTTCATAAAGTATAGAACTGTTGATAGAGATAAAATAAAAGTTCTAAGAAAAGTTACTCTTGTAGGTGACGGTGTCGCGAATAGTGTGAAAAAGGGGATGATTCTTGCTGATTGCGCAAATCTTGTGCGTGATTTGGCGAATGAGCCTGCGAGCAGTTTGCATCCTAAAGAATTAGCTGATGTCGCAAAAGAGCTAGAGCGGCTCGGAATCAAAGTCGTTGTTCACGATAAAAAGTCTATAGAAAAGATTGGTCTTACCGCGCTTCTTGCGGTTAATCGGGGCAGTGTCCACGAACCAAGATTGGTTGTGATGGAGTATAATGGCGGTGGCAAGAAGAAGGTCGCTTTGGTTGGCAAAGGCATTACGTTCGATAGCGGCGGTCTTAACATCAAAACTGATGATGGTATGATGACTATGAAGCATGATATGACTGGCGCTGCGGTAGTCATAGCGGCGTTGAAGGCGGCTTCTCAGCTAAAGCTTGGCGTGAATTTAGTGGGTGTTTTCGCCGCGACAGAGAATATGCCGGGCATGGATGCTTACAAGCAGGGTGATGTTGTGAAGACTTTTAGCGGTAAGACAATTGAGATTGCGAATACTGATGCGGAAGGAAGAGTGATTCTTGCCGACGCGCTTGCTTATACTGAAAAAACGTTCAAGCCTGATTTGATGGTTGATCTTGCAACTCTTACCGGAGCGGTTTCTGTCGCGCTTGGAAGCCCGTGCGCGGGAGTTATGGGAACTGACCAGAGTTTGATAGATAGTTTGCTTTTATCGGGCAAATCGACAGGTGAGAAGCTTTGGCAGCTGCCGTTTTTCAGGGAATATCATGAGCAGGTCAAATCAGACATAGCTGACGTTCGTAATCTTGGAATTATCAGAAAAGAGGCTGGCGCTATAACTGCCGGCGCGTTTCTTGCCGCGTTCGTTGAGAAGACTGCGTGGGCTCATATTGATATCGCGGGTGTTTCTTGGCTTGATTATGACGGCGAATATATCAGGCGCGGAGCGACCGGTTTTGGCGTAAGGCTTCTTATCAATGCGTTGGAGAATTTGAAATGAGATTGTTCACGCTTGAAAAAGCGGAAAAACTCATTCCAAAGATTGCCCGTCTTGTCAAGCGCGCTCAACGATTGCAGGGGCGCATTGCCTGCCTTGTAGAATTGCACGACGCGTCTGTCGAGATTAATACTGATGATGGTTTTCATTATTTCATGACTCCTGAACTTGGCGTGAACAAGGAGTTCCATCGTTATTATTATCAGTTTTACAAGGCACTCGAGGATATTGCTTTGATGGGCGCTTTTTTGCGCGACCTTGAGGATGGAATAGTTGATTTTCCCTGCGAGATAAACGGCAAGGACGCGTTCTACTGCTGGCAGATGGGTGAAATTCGTATATCTCACTGGCATGGTTTGGATGAATGTTTCGATGAGCGTCATCCTATACTCGATATGGATGAACTGCTTGGTTCTGAATAAGTTTTATATAGTGCCAATCTGCGAGGGTGTTTATGGCTTTCACATTGTCTTCGAATTCGCTCAAATTGTACGAGGATTGTCAGAAGTGTTTTTATGAGAAAGTTATTGAAAAAGTCGAGCATCCTCAAGGTCCATTTCCCTCGCTTCCTTCTGGTATGGATTTGCTCTTGAAAAAGCATTACGATTCCTGCAGAAAAAGGGGTGAAACTCCTGAAGAAGTGAGCCAGTTGGGTGCGAAGCTTTACATGGGCAAGAATCTTGGAAAGTGGAGGAGCAATAGAACTGGGATGCGCTGGACTGATAGTAAAGGAAATACGCTCATGGGCGCAATCGATGATCTTTTGGTGTTCCCAAATGGAAAGCATGCGATTTTTGATCATAAGACAAGAGGGTTTGATTTGAAGGCGGATACAGTGGATAAATATCGGCGTCAGTTAGAGATCTATACTTTTCTAGGTGGTGAAGAAGAGCTTGATATGCTAAATGACGCGTATTTATGTTTTTGGATTCCTCGCGCTGTACGTTCAGGCGGTCTTGTTCGATTTGAACGCAAGGTTGTGAAGATGATAGTTAATCCGAAACGCGTTCCTGATTTGTTTGCGAAAGCTATCACGGTTCTTGAAAACCCAAAACCTCGAGCATCAAAGGATTGCGCTTTCTGTTCGTATCGCTCAGCTTAACTTCTTTGCGAGATATAGTTTTGCTACTTTGCTGGTGCTGGTGGACTGCCATGGCGCTTTGTCCTCTCTTATTGAGCGAACGTGTCCTATTCTGAGTGAGTATGCTGTTTTTCCGTTGTGTCCGCAGGCGTAGTCATTTTTGCTTTGTTGTATTTCCATCGCGCCTATTTCGAGGACTATTGATTTTTCTGGTGTTACGTATGAATCTGGCGCGCAGTTTCCGTAATCGACATTTTTTGGAGGGACGCTTCGCATGTTTTTTCGTAGTTTTCGATGAACATCTTGCGCGAACGTGTTTCCGGTTGCAGGATTTTTTCTTGCTAGGTTGACTGTTCCGATTGTCTGGTATTTTTCTTCTGTTGGAACGTATGTCGCGACTAGCGCCTGCCTGCTTTCGGTTTGTTCGTTTTGATAGATTCCTACTATCGTGAGGTCTAAGCTTTCGAATCGTTTGACTTTTATCCAGTGTGTGTCATCGCCCGGAAGATAGCTAAGGCCCGGTTGTTTGATGACGATGCCTTCTCCTTCGTTTGAGTCTGTTTTTTTGTAGAATGCGATGATTTGTTCAGGAGTATTTACGATGTACTGTTCCGCGCGGGTTATGTTTTTGCCGCCTTTGGCAACGATGTCATCTAGCAGGTCTGTTCTGTGAAGAAGAGGCAGTTCGTCAATTGGCTTGCCTGATATCATCACGACGTCGAATGCGACGAGGCGCAGCTGTTTTTCTTGCGCGAGAGCGATTCGTTTGTCGAGTGTTTTGCCTTTGACGGTTCTTCCGATGAGTCCGTTTGCTCGTTCCTGCACGATTTTGAATCCTTCGTAGCGGTTGCCGATTCCGCGCAGTTCCATGTCGAGTATGGTTTTTCTAAGATTCATCTCTGTGAGGGTTTTTACGATGTCAGGAAAGCATCGTTCATCGTATCGTGAGCCTGACCTTGTGAATAGTGTGACTTCATCTTTATTCACGTGCGCGATGCAGCGGTATCCGTCTTCTTTTGTTTCAACAGCGACGCTTGCGCCTGCTTCAGAGATTATTGTTTTGAGGTCTTCGTTTGTTTGCTCATCAACAGGTCCGTTCAGGTCCACTGCTGAGTATTTGAGCCCCATTGGCGTGAATGGCTTTGCGAATTCTATCATATCTGTCGCAGACTGGCGGCTGTTTTTAAACTTGACGGCAGAAAGCTTTATATGACTCTGTTCTTGTTTTTCGCCTTATGGCTGATTCGCATAAGAAGGAAAAACGCTACCGTGTGGTTTTTGATAGAAAGAACTGCATTGGAGCGGCTGCTTGCGCGGCTGTGGCCCCCGAGTTTTGGGAGATGAAGGAGGATGGTAAGGCTGACTTGATTGGTTTCAAGGTTGATAAGAACGGCAATCAGTACATTATTCTCGCGGAAAACCAGATGACTTCTGAGCTTAAGAACGCGCTTGCGTTAAATAAAGAGGCTGCTGAAGTCTGCCCTGTTCAAGTCATTCATATTTATGATGATGAAACAGGAGAAAAACTCATATAGTATTGAATAATATTCTATTCAACGAGGTGAATTTTATGGATATGTTTGATGATTTTGGCCCTGAGCGAATTGTTGAGGTGTATCACCCAAAGCTTGGTATGCGTGGAGTTCTTGTTATCGATAATACTGCGCTAGGTCCGGGCAAGGGCGGTATCAGGTTCACGCCGACGGTTGATAAGACTGAAGTTTTCCGTTTGGCAAGGACGATGACTTGGAAGAACGCGATGGCAGGTCTTCCTTTTGGCGGCGCGAAGTCAGGAATCATGGGCGATCCAAAAAAGCTCACTCCAAAGCAAAAAGATGAGTGGGTTGCAGCATTTTCAAAACTTCTAAAAGGCGTTGTTCCTAAGTATTATGTCGCAGGTCCCGATATCAGTATGGCCGAGCACGATATGGCTGTGTTCGCGAAGGCGAATGGCAGCAATCAGGCTTGCACTGGCAAGCCAAAAAAGTTAGGTGGTCTTCCGCACGAGCTTGGTTCTACTGGTTTTGGCGTGTTCCATTCTGCTCTTGTCGCTTTGAAGCATATGGGCAAGGATCCCAAAAAGGTCACTTTCGCTGTCGAAGGGTATGGCAATGTCGGCGAGTTTGTTTGCAAGTTTATGACTGATGTTGGAGCGAAGCTTGTCGCGGTGTCTGACAGCAAAGGAACGTGCTTTCTTCAATCAGGCATCAAGAATGATGTTTTGTACAAAACTAAAAAGGAAAAAGGAACAGTCACGGCTTATCCGGCCTGCAAAGTCTTGCCTTCAAAGGAGCTTATTTATCAGGAAGTGGATGTTCTTTTCACAGCCGCGATTCCTGACTTGGTTAAGATGGAGGACGTTCCTAAAATCAAAGCGAAGCTTATTGTCGAGGGCAGCAACATTCCGATGAAAGAGGATGTCGAAGCAGAGCTTGCGAAGAAGGGCGTTCTAATCGTTCCTGATTTTGTCGCGAACGCCGGCGGAGTCATCTCGAGCTATGTGGAGTACATAGGCGGCAATGAGAAGACGATGTTCGAGATGGTTGAGGAGCGTATAACAAAGAACACCGAGCAGGTTCTAGCGAAAGCCAAGGCTGAGAATCTTCTGCCTAGAGACGCCGCTCTTGCGATAGCTAAGGAGCGCGTGAGAAATAAGTGCAAGACTTGCAGGTAATATGAAATTCCAATCAATTGTCTCAGAGTCAATCCAAGTTTCTCCCAAAGTTAAGCTTGTTCGTTTGGTTTGGGCTGGTGTTGAGAAGTTTCCTTTTCGTGCAGGGCAGTGGGTTGGGGTTTGGTGCGATGATTATTTGGGCGAGAACAATAAGCCGATAAGGCGGGCGTTCTCAATAGCTTCAAAGCCCAAAGAAAAGCACCTCGAGTTGTGCGTAGCGCGAGGAAAGGGTTTGAGCGCGTACTTGCAGGATTTGAAGGTGGGTGAGAAGGTGTGGGTTGACGGTCCGTATGGTAATTTCTGGCTTCGTCCGTCTAAAACTTATTTGTTCATCGCGGGCGGAACCGGCATTGCTCCTTTTCGTTCTATGATTCACGATGCGCTTCAAAGCGGTGCGAACGTGATTCTTCTTTACAGTATGAAGACTCCTGTTGATTTTATTTATCGCGATGAATTTGAGTCGCTCGAAGGTTTAGAGCTTATCCCTACAATCACTGCGGACCATAAGTATCCTGCGTGGCAAGGAAAACAGGGGCGCGTTCAAACACTTCTGCCAAAAGTGTGGAAAAAGGATTTTTCTGTTTATGTCTGCGGTCCGCCTATGATGGTTGCTGAAGTCGAGGCTCAGCTTCTAAAACTCGGCCAGCCAAAAGAACAGCTTTTTATTGATAAATGGGAGTAGATTTTTCACTCGTGAGTTATAGTGAATCTTTATAAGTCGTTTTTGGATTTGTCATGTTATGGTTCATCCACATCCTGACCCGGCGTATCTTATTGTTGATTCTTTCGTGCTGCTCGCAGGTTTAATAGCTACGGTGTACATTTTCCTTACTTTGAAGGAAATGAGCGGCAAGGGAGATTTGAGGAAGGGCTGGGCGTTTATTGCTTGGGCTGTGCTGTTTTTGGTTTTAAGGAAGTTGTTTGATGTTCTGGGCGAATGGGTTTTTGTCTTTTACGATGAGAATCTGAATTTGTTGGAAGATGTTTCGTTTTTGATCGGCATGGTTTTGTTGTGGTGTGGAAGCTATTTCATGTTGAAGTTCTTCAAGAGCATTAGTTTTAAGCGGCGTTGAGTTCATTTCATCTTTGGGTTCGATACATCGAGGCTATACTTAGGAGGCTGAGCCCAAAGTGAAAGACAGAAATTGCCGGTCCCGCAGGAGAAAACTCGCGGAATACTCCGTAGCTTGCTGCAAAGATAGCTCAGTTTTAGGCAATTTCTTTATCCAAACCTTTTTAAAACTGCGTCAGATATCTTATTCTTATGACTGATAAACTGGTGATTACGCCTTGGGAGATCAAGGGCTCGGTGATGGGCGTTGATTATGAGAAGCTTATGAAGGAATTCGGAGCTGACGCGCTAAATGAGCAGGTTCTTGCGAGGATGAGAAAGCACACCGGCCAGCTTCATGTTTTGCTTAGGCGCAAGTTTTTCGTTTCGCACAGGGACCTTAACTGGATTCTAGATGAGTTTGAGAAGGGCAATAAGTTTTACATTTACACTGGTCGAGGTCCGAGTGGTCCTATGCATTTGGGCCATCTTCTTCCGTTTATGCTGTGCAAGTGGCTTCAGGATAGGTTCGGCGCAGAGATGTGGATTCAGATGTCTGATGATGAGAAGTTTTTGGTGAAGCCTGATATGAAGCTTGAGGACGCGCAGAAGTGGACTGAGGATAATGTTTTGGATATAATTGCGCTTGGATTCGACCCGAAGAAGACGCACATATTTGTCGATACGAAGAATGCTAAGACTATGTATCCGCAGGCAGTCAGAGTGGCTAAGCATTTGAATTTGAGCACGGCAAAATCAGTGTTCGGTTTCACGGGCGAGACTAATGTGGGCATAGCGTTCTACACTGCTATGCAGTCTGTATTAGCGTTTCTGCCTAGCGCTCTTTCAGGTAAGCAGATTCCATGTCTTGTGCCTCTTGGGCTTGATCAGGATCCTCATTTCAGGGTTTGCAGGGACATAATGCCAAAGCTTGGCTATCACAAGCCCGCGGTTTTGCACGCGAAGTTCCTTTCAGGGCTTGGCGAAGGTGGCAAGATGTCGGCGAGCCTTCCTAATTCAGCTATTTATTTGATAGATTCTGAAAAAGTCGTAGCTGATAAAATTAAAAGGCACGCGTTCAGCGGCGGCCAAAAAACCGCAGAGGAGCAGCGAAAGCTTGGCGCGAATCCTGAGATTGACGTTAGCTATCAGTGGCTTCAGGCGTTTTTCGAGGATGATGACGAGCGTATAAAGAAAATCCATGAGGAGTACAAGTCAGGAAAAATGCTCACGAGCGAGCTCAAGCAGATTCTTATCGATAAGGTGAACGCGTTCCTTAAGAATCATCAGGCGGAGCGCGAGAAGGCCAAAGAGAAAGTTGATAAATTCTGGTGGAAGGATTGATATGGACTGGATTGGTTTCACTTCTGCTTCATTCGCAAAAGCAAAGCGTGAGAGAAAGCCGGTTTTGTTGTGCATAGGGGCGTCATGGTGCCATTGGTGCCACACGATGGATAAGCTCACTTATTCCGACAAAAAAATAGTCGCGTTCATCAAAGCGAATTTTGTTCCGATTCGCATCGATACCGACGAGCGTCCAGATATAAACGAGCGCTACAATGTGGGCGGCTGGCCTTCGACTGTTATTTTGGCGCTTGATGGCGAGCCTGTTTCTGGTGCGACGTACGTCTCTGCACAGCACATGATTGATTTTCTAACCGACGCGCTGGCGCGGTTCAAGAAATACGTGCCAATCACGCATTCGCCTGCTTCGCTTGGCAAGATTCGCGTTGAGCCAGCGGAATTTTGGCCTCTTGTTGAGTCGTTTTACGATCCAGTTAATGGTGGTTTTGGTCTTGAGCCTAAATTTCCTCACCATGACATCCTTGAATATTTGATTTGGCAGACGAGCAAGGGCAGTTCAAAGGCGGCAAAGATGCTCGATCATTCGCTTCATGCGATGATGAACAGCGAATTTTTCGATAAAGAGGGTGGCGGGTTTTTCCGTTACGCTTCGCTTCAGAACTGGACGATTCCTCATTTCGAGAAGATGCTTGATGACAACGCTCGACTTTTGGTGGCGTATTGCTATGGGTACAAGTTGTTTGGAAGAAAAGACTATCTTGTGGCGCTAAATAAAACACTTGCGTTTGTATTTTCGCTTTTATTCGACCAGAAGGAAAAACTGTTTTATTCAAGTCAAGACGCTGATGAAGGTTATTGCACAACTCCTTTTCCACGAAGGCTTCGTGCGGGGCCTCCTTCGATTGATAGGAGGTTTTTCACTGATTCGAATGCGGTTATGGTGCTCGCTTTGTTCGAGCTCGCACAGATCGGACCAGGTTATCATTCATTTGGGCTCGAGGTTCTCGAGTCTTTGTGGAATCATTCGACAAAGAACGGCGTTTTCCATTCAAAGGGCGGTGTCCAGTTGTTCCGTGACTCTGTTTTCCTTCTAGCTCCAGTGGTGTTCGCGTATGAATCCACAAAGGAAGCGAAGTGGAAAAAGCGCGCTCATCAGTTGTTGGGCTGGATGAAACGGTTCGAAGCAAAGGACGGAGGGTATTTTGATACACTTCAAGGAGATATTGGGCATTTGAAGGAGCAAAAAAAGCCAGTGGTTGAGAATTCTGTTGCCGCGCTTCTTTTCCATAAGCTTGCTAAGATTGAGAATAATCCATTATTCGAAAAAAAGGCAAAGGAGTGTCTTGCTTCTACGGGCGCTCTTGCTTGGTCGCAGGGAGTGTATGGTATTATGTGGGCGCTGGCGTCTCTTGAAGTCAAATGATGTGTCGTCAGCTTTATTAATATCCAAGATTGGACTTTTTTTCGTGAAAAACAGGTTCAATTCATTTCTCGCATCGGCGGCTTTCGCTCTTGGATTGTCAGGGTGCGCGGGTACTAGAGAGGTCACGTCCCTCGAAGAGTATCTTCCTGCGCAAGAGTTCGCGCGTGAGGAGAATCGGGATTTGGACGCAGTATTGCGTCACTATTTCACTCCGCAGGCGTATGAGGCGATTAAGGATATTCCTCTGGTCGCGGGTCCCGCTGCAGGAGGTTATGCTGCCGGAACTACTGTTTGGTCTAATCTTGCGTCTCTTTGCACGTTGAATGGTGTTGGACGAAAGGTCATAATTCCCGCTGAGCAGTTAAGGCGGTTGGGCGTGCGCGCCATAGTCCACGAGTATGTTCACCAACTTGATGATATGGATAGGGATGGAGAAGGCGAATTCATTGATCACGATCTTTTCAAGGAGCGTTTCGCTCAGATGTTAAATGATTTCAAGAATGCGGGTATCGCTCTTTCAATTGATAGGCAGGTCGCCGCTCTTCAGGGCTGGACTGATATGTTTGGCGTTGGCGAGGGCAGCGAGCATTTGGCGTATTTGTGTGATATGGTGGCGTTAGAATACGATCCGCTTCGTTCTGATGGGTATGATCCGAAGAGTCCTGTGTATATGCGTGAGGCTTTGGGTGGCATTTTGAATAGGCAGGTTCTTTGGCGAAAAGAAGAGACTGACAAGTAACCCTTTTAAACCCTTATTTTAGCGTATTTTGTATGGAAATAGCTCATGAATCGATAGCAAGTGATGGCACTCGTAAGTTTCTTGTCAAGTTAGATGATGGCAGGTTTGTTGAAAGCGTTCTCATAATTCATAAGCGAACCATTTGCGCGTGTCTTTCTTCGCAGGTTGGCTGCGCGATGAAGTGCGCGTTTTGTGCGACAGGTAAGATGGGTTTCACTAGAAATCTCACAAGTGATGAGATTATCGGCCAGTTTGATTTGATGAGTGGGCACGGAAAGATAACGAATGTCGTGTTTATGGGTATGGGCGAGCCGCTTCATAATTATCAGAATGTTGTTGACGCGGTGAACATTTTAAGAAAACGAGGCCTTAGCTGGCAGAAAATAACTGTGAGCACGGTTGGCATTCCTGATAAGATTCGCGCGTTAGGGAAAGACACTCAGTGCAAGCTCGCGCTTTCGCTTCACGCGCCAAATGATGAACTGCGTCAAAAGATTGTTCCTTTGAACGCGAAGTATCCGATTGCTGATGTTTTTGCGGCGTGCAAGGATTATCCTTTGCGTAAGAAGAATGAGTTGATGATTGAGTACGTCCTGATTGATGGCGTGAATGATTCGCCGGAGAATGCAAAGGAGTTGGGAATTCTTCTGAAACAGGTTCCATTCGTTGTGGTCAATTTGATTCCGTACAATCCTGTGACTGGCATAGCGTTCAGCCGTCCGCAGAAAGAGAAGTGCGAGGCGTTCAAGCAGGCGCTCATCGATGCAGGGTTCAAGACTATAATTCGAACTACAAAGGGAATTGATTCAAATGCCGCTTGCGGAATGCTTTCTGTTTCTAAAGAAAAGCAAATCATAAACGTGTCGTGACGCTTATAAATCTCATTTGTTTTAAGTATATGATATGTTTTGTTCTGGAGGAAAAAGCGGGTGCCATTGAAAAAACCAGAGTTATCCTCATTTTTTAAGGCGGGCAGGGCTAAGTCTTTTTTGAAGCGTGGTTTGTGCGCTCTTTTGATGTTTGAGGCGGCGCTTGCAGGTATTTCATTCTCGTCTATTCGACCGCAAAGGAACGCTTTTCTTGACTATCATGTGCGCGCGGCTGGAGCGTTGACGCGCGATTATCGGTTGTCAGGGCAGATGCCATCAAACGATGCGATTCGCAGCGCCTTTCTGGATGCTCGCACAAAAGTCGCGCTCGATGATTTGTTTGATGAGGATGCGAGGCGGCAGTACACCGAACTTGCGGGCATTCTTTGCCTTGACGAGGATGAGCAGGGCAGGTTTTTGCGGTTTTATGTTGGAAAAACAATCAACGAGGAGCTGGCAGAAGAGTTTCTGTTCGCGCCCAACGAATTTGATGTTCTTCAAGAAAGAAAATCATTGGTGAGTGATATGCTTGGAGTTTCTAGCTCGCTGATAGATGATTGTGTGCGAACTAGGAACAGGTCTGTAATCGACCAGTATTTGTTCCAGTCTGATTATATGGCGAATCTGGATCTTTCTCTTTTGTACGGAGATAATATTGGGAAATTGCAGGGGCGTGTTCTTGGCGAGTTTCACCTGCACAGATTCGATAAACCTTCTGCAGAAGACCGCAAGGCAAACTGGTATGTTTTCGTGCGCGACCCATACAGTCTTTACCGCACGCAAGACGGCAGTGAGCAGAAGCTGTATTGACCAGTAACATTTATAAATCAAGTCTCTGCTCAGTTCGCCTATTGCCGGGATAGTGTAGCGGTCTAGCACGCGAGCCTGTCGCGCTTGCAACCCGGGTTCAAATCCCGGTCCCGGCGTATTCCCGCCTTTGGACCTTGATTCCAAGGGCGGACTTTTTCTCGTCTATAGAAGACACTATTTTGAGTGTTTTTTGGAATGTGGTTTGTTGGGAAATGTTGAGTTTCTGCATGGTTTTTGCCGGAATTGCGCTTTTCTTGCTTGTTCCGGGAGTGGTTTAGCTTTGAAACTCATAAATCTTGCGTTGCCAAGTTGGATTTGAGCCTGGATTCGCAAAATTTCAAGGAAAAAATGAAGCATGGAATGACTGGCAAAAATCGGAATCGGTTTACACCTGCCAAAAAGGTAGGGAATTCTTAGAGTGTGGTTAATTAAAAAATAAAAAATTTGTGCTTGCAAAGAAGTTTTATTGTTTTGGTTCTTGCGCTGGCTGTTCTGCAGGCGCTTCAGATTTCTCCGGCATAGGATGTTCTGACGCGGTCTCTTCTGGAACCAATGGATTTCCAAAATTCTCACAACCATTTGTTGCACATGTTTTCTTTCCGGTGTTGAATTCTTCTTCAATTACTGAGCCTTTGCAGCTCCCTTTGCATACGTATCTTACCATGCTTTAACAAAATAACAAATCTTATAAAAATGTTTCCCTTTAGCAACGCTCGCATTTTCTTACAATTTAAGAAGTGGAAATTTGGGAGGTTTTTTGATAATGTCGATGTGCGTCACTTTTTCGAACGGTATTGTTTCATATTAGATTTTCTTGTACTGCGATTGTCATGCACTAGGGTGTATAGAAGCAATATTTTGCCGGAATCAGCCGAACATCGGCGTATTTTTAGCACTTTGTGCAGTTACATCACGTGTTAAATGATTTGAACCGGTAATTGTAGATCAATATCTTTGCCATTTTTTGATGTTTAAAATTCAATTGGCGAATAGTTACGCAATTCAAGCGTGGAATGAGCGGAGCAAAGATGATCGAAGAATGTGAATCCTCTCTAACTAACTGAACTGGCCTTTTTTAAACTAGTTTCCGATACTTACCATCTTTCCTGCTTGGTCCAGTATGTGTTCTGGTATTTTATTGGTTTCTACTTCTTTAATAACTTTTGAAAAAATCGATATAGTTTTATCGATGATTTTTTTATCTATGATTAATGGAGGTTCAATTCTAATTACTTCATTTTTTGTCCCAAAAATTCCGAAGTAAATTCCTTTTTCAAAACAGCGGGCAATAATTATCTTGGCAATTTTTGGATCTACTTCAATTCCAATCATCAATCCTTTTCCTCTCACATCTTTAATGATGCTTGATTTTATTTCTTTGATTTTTGAGATGAAATAACTGCCCACGTCATTGACATGATCGATAATACTTCCTGATTCTATTTGATTAATCACTTCCATCGCAATAGCACAGGAGGGTGGATGACCCGCATAAGTAAAAACGTGTTGTCCTTTTTCTATTGAATCTACGATCGGCTCTCTTCCAATAATGGCGCTCATCGGAATGTATCCGGCCGTAATTGATTTGGCAGCCACAATGATATCGGGGATAACTCCAAAGTGTTCTATCGCCCAAAATTTACCGGTTCGTCCCATTCCCGTTTGAACTTCATCCACAATTGTCACCATGTTGTTTTGTCTACAAATTTCCCATATAGATTTGATAAAAGTTGTTGTAGGGATTATAACTCCTGCATCGCCTTGAATGGGTTCAGAAACAATTGCGGCAACTTCTTTATTTTTAACAATTCCTCTGATGATTTTTAATGAACTCTTCTCTTCTTCCTTATTTTTTGGAAAATGAATATGGTGGTGATTTTTCGTGATTTTTGAAATCCCTTTCCAAGACGTAACGTTAATCGATATGCCTGTTGATCCATGATAACTATTCTTAAAAGAAATGATGCCTTCCTTTTTTGTATATGCTCTGGCCATCTTAACTGCGCCGTCCATTGCATCGCTTCCGGACAGCCCATACACTACTTTTTTGCTAAATTTTCCAGGAGTAGTTTTCGCAATTTTCTCAGCATATTTGATTGCCCAGTCATTTGGAGCATAGCAAAAACAAGTATGTTGAATACTATTCGCGGATTTAGAATAAGCTTCAGTAAAACAGTTATTCCCATAACCAAATATGGCTACAGAAGCACCGCTCATCATATCTATGTATTTTTGGTTATCACTATCAAAAATATACGCCCCTTCGCCTTTAGTGAATATCTTGCTAGATATGGGCATTTTCATACATTTTCCAATGATTCCAGTATTCATATGATAAGTACATTGTACATTTTTTATCAGTTTATCTGGCAGATTTTCGTAAAGTTTATATATAATTAGATACTTTATGTATAGTGTACGAGAATGAGGCAAGAATGTGTTTAAAATAAAACCAATCGACAAAAAAATCCTGAATTTAATCCAAGAAGAAGATTTATGTGTGCCTAGAATAACTAAAATAGCCCATAAACTACACTTACCCTCCTCTACAGTGCAAGCAAGGTTGAATAAATTGTCTAAAGAAAAAATTATTACTGGCTGTACGGTTTTAATTGATCCAGAAAAAGTTGAAAAGAACTTTGTAGCTTTCATTTTTGGGCAAGCAAAATTGGGTAAAGAAATGGATCTAGAGAAACCAATTCAAGACCTTAAAAAGATTGAAGAAATACAAGAAATATTTTTCATAACTGGGGACTATGATTATTTGATAAAGATCAGAGTAAAGGACCAACATGAATATTATGAAGTGGTACAGAAAATAGCTAAATGTTTTGAAGTAAGGGGCAAAGGCCTGGTCGCGCCTAAATGTTTTAAAGACGATCCTAAACTGAGAATAAAATAGATTCTGTAGTGCACTATTGTTTCATCCGGTTTTACGCTACAATCTTCTGTTTCTCAATCTCGAGTTGAATGAGTTGTTTTGAAACAAGGATATCTATCTCGATTAACTTTTTGACCAATGGATTTTCCAGGTTGAGTTTGTACAATTCAGCCCGTCCTATCTTTCTTGTTTTTCTCACAATTCCCAATTTCACAAGGTCAGACCAGAATTCGTGCAGAGTGCTCCATGCGATTTCTGCTCCTTCTGAGATATTTGTTAGGCTGTAGTCGAATTCTTGGTTGTCAATGAGAAAATCGAGTATTTTGGATGTTGGGGAGTCTCCGAATACGAGTCTGAGCGGAGTTTTGTTATTTGAGCTGCGGTTCATGCGTGAGTTATTTCAAGATAGTGTATTAAATCTTGCGTCTTCCAAACTTTTACAACTTTCTTTTGCTCGAAATGTTTGTCTTGACTCCAAATTCCGTCGTTCCTAACTGACAATGCAAGCGCGATGAAGGGGGAGTCGTTGGGGTGTATCGAGTCCATGATCTCAGCAGCTTTCTTGAGTTCTGTAATTTCCTCAAATGGCACTATCGTTATCTTTTGTTTGATATCATCAAAGATTATGCGAAGTTCGTCTTCGGGCAATCTTGATTTCTTCAAAATTTCCGGCCAGTTCTTCTCGACTTCTTCAAGCGCGTATTCAGGGAGAATGAATTCAATGGAGGGATGAAGCAGAATTTCGCGAGAAACTCCTGATCGGACGAGGGCGGCAATAAGAATATTCGTATCGGGAACAAGCTTCATTGATAGTATCTCTTGTGTAACCCTTTTTTTATTTTCTCTCCGATCTCTTCTGCATCTTTTTCTGTAAGCTTGCTTTTCGAGAGGATGCGCTCCATTCGTTCAATCTGTACAGCATACTGCCACATTGCTTTGCGTGCTATCTCACTCCACCTGATTTCCGTATGTTTTTTCATGATCTTGTTCATTTCTTCTGGGATTGCTAACGTCATGTTTACCATAGTGCTGTCCTCCTATTTCATTCAATAAGTAATATAAGTATCATTACTTAATAAGTTTTTCGCCCGTTTTCGGGATTGTTCCGTGAATTTATTACTGCATCGTCGTCGCTAAGTGTACTGCAATTGTCATGCACGAGCGTTCAAATGAAGAAAACTTTGCCGGAATCAGCCGAACATCGGCGTATTTCAAAAACGAAGTTTTGTATCGTTGCCTTTGTTACTGGATTTGAACCCTTGGGTTTATCCGCAACGAGCAAAGCGAGTTGAGGAGCTCGCCAGCGCGAGTGAAGCGAGCGGTGGCGCGTAATCCCGGCACCGGCGTATATTTTATGACTGCATTTATGAATCATCGGATGAGGCTGTATTCTGCGGGTTTTTATGGTATTAAGGAAGGAAAGCAGGTTATCGAGGTGCGGTTGCTCGATGAGAAGAGACGGCTGTTGAATCTGGGCGATGTGATTACTTTTTCATTGCTTCCGGATTTGAATGAGCGTGTTCAAACGCAAGTTGTGGGTTTGTTGAGATACTCATCTTTTCAGGAACTTTTCACAGATATTTCTTTGAGCGATTGGAATGCTCAGGGTTGGACGGTTGAGCGCGCTGTAGATAGATGTCGAGAGATTTATTCAATGGCTGATGAAGAGAGATATGGTGTGCTTGGGATTAGACTGCGAGTTATTTGACTTTCTGCGCACAATCAACTGCTGGAAAAGTTCGAGCTGCGCGAAAATGACTTATTCTGCATGAAAAAGTTATGAGAAATAATCAAAAAAATAAAATCAAAACCGCTTTAGCAGCATTGGTTTTGTTGAGGCATTTCTGGTGCCTTCTTTGCTTTCTTCTGTTTTGGTTGTTGTTGTTCCATCGTGCCACCTCCACCCGAACTAGGTGAGGTTCTTCGAGTTATGTCGATATATTAAGGAATATGTTGCCTTCGTGGGTTGTGAGTGGAACGGTGCGGTACGTTTCCGGTAGCGTCTTAAAAATAATTTAAGTCAAATATCTTACGCGTACGATGAAGTTACAGTTCAACCACCAAATAGTGGTTAAATTTAAATAGTGGTGTTCTGGCGCGAAAGGTATGGTAATGGATAAGATTCCGGTGAGTGTTGATGGACAGAACTATGGTGTTTGGGTGTTTAAGGACGAACCTCGCAAAGCAGTTTCCGATGCAAATGAAGTTAAACGCTACGGAACGCATTTAGCTTCTTCTTCTGAGATTTTGATGCTGGCTAACAAGGGAGTCTATACTTCTGTAGCGATTTCCGAGGAAGTCTGTGTTAAGAATGCTACGGGTCAAAGAAAGGTTTATGTCACGCATGGTTTCCCTTTGCTTCGAAGAGGACAGTTTGCGAACCTTCAGCTAAGTGGCGCTGATCTGGTCAAAGCAGCATATGAAAGTGGTGTTCCGATTCTTTCTCCTGCGCAATTTGCGCAAATGACTTCTTCACAATTATTGGAGTTGCGGGTGCCTTATCAAACAATGGTCGAATTTGATGTTGAGCAAGTGCGTCAAACGCAAAGGTCTGGCTCGCTTGAAACTTTGTTGCGAATTCCGTATATCCAGGCAAGGCTTGGTCCAAGCAGTGCGGTTGAGGATTTCATTCAAAGGATGAGAACTTCAACGAAAATGACGGGCGGTATCGGCGTAAAAATTCCTCTCATAGATTATGTTGCGTTTGATGGATTGGCGGATGGCGCGGTATTCATCAACTCTTTGAATCTTCATTCTGATTTTTTGATTGAGTGCTCACATCAGGATGGACAAATAACCCTCCTCGCTCTTGACGACTACACTCAAAAGCCCGAACAAAAGGATGGCATTTTTCACAGAGCCACAACAAGGGTTTTTTCCGATTTGAAGAGCGCGTGGAGTAATTCTATTGATGCTCTTGCTCGCGCGTGGAGCAGTACGTGGAGCGATGCGCTTGCAGCGATGCCTCCTGGCGACGAATATCCAAGAGCTCAGTCGCCACAGCCGATTCAGCCTCGTTCAGAGCTCGAGCAGAAAGTGAAAGTCGATGCGTTCCTAGATACGTTCGCTGACTCTTTGAGCAAAGCGAAATGTATTCTTTGCCACGATGAGCTTTCCAGTCTTCCGAATGAGTGTTTGTTCCTTGAGCGCAATCAGTCGCGTTTTGTGCACGGCGGGTGTTATCAGGAAAGTCCAAAGGACGGACCAAGAGCTCTTCAGGGAGAGGTTCTTCACGTGACTTATCATCAATTGTTTGCCGCTGCGCAAGTGCTGAGGAATTCTCCGATTCGCGAACTCTCCCCGCCTGAGTTTTTCGGCCAGCTTGCGAATTTGGAGACGCTTCTTGCAAAGTATCGCTTGCAGAAGAAGTATCAGCAGGCGCTCAAGAAGTAGTACCTCACTTTATTATAGCTCTTTTACCCTTAATTAAGTGTGCATGACAAAACAGTCTTTGCGTTCGTGTTGATTGGCGTAGTCACAGTCGCGCTCATAGCGTTCCTTGGACTTAAAGCAGAGACTACTGGTCAATTATCAAACTATCTGTGCGAGTGCACGATAAGTCAAACCGATTGGACTGGCGCAGTTTTGCAGTCTGAAGTCGAATATCTGCAGGTTTCAGGCGATGTTTACCGCAATTACTGCCAGAACACCTGCGAGCAGCACTTCCAACGAAACTATGGACGTGGCGGTGATTCTTCTGTTGTGGGCGTTCCTGCGCCTATGGGCACTTCAGTTGCCCGTTCTGGCGGCGCTTACGGGCGTTAATTTCTTAAAAATGGCGTAAAAACCATATAAAAACGAAACCTTTATAAGGAACCTCTTTTCCCAATGAAGTAATCGTTACAGGGTAGTGCGCACATGGGGTTTACACCGAAAACATTCTTCATCTATCCATCACTCACGTCTAATATCTCTATTTTGCAATCATTTAGCGAGTCGAGCACGATCAAGGGCCGGTAGCTCAGCTCGGAAGAGCATCCGCCTTTTATCGAAAGAGAGAAAGCGGATGGTCGCGGGTTCAAAAATAGTGGGCTTTCGCCCATTGTTGAACGTCCCGTCCGGCCCGTTATGGTACACCATGGTAGCGAAATTTGACGTCAACGAGCACGCACTTGTGCCCAAGCATTCCAAAGTGAGTGAAAAAGAGCTCAAAGAGCTTTTCGACAAGTATTCCATACAGTTGGAAAACTTGCCGCGTATGTTCAGGGGCGACCCAGCGCTTGCTTCTTTGGACATAAAGGAAGGTGACGTTGTGAAAGTTGTGCGCAAGAGTCCTACTGCTGGTGAGACAATATTCTATAGGAGGGTGGCAGCGTGAGCGTAGCAAAAACACTCATTAGGAAGTTCTTTGAGGAGAACAGTCTGGTTAAGTCTAACATCGAGAGTTTCAATCATTTTGTTGAAAAGGAGCTAAATCATATCGTTGAGGAGACTCGGGATATAATTCCGACGATAATTCCTCCGAATGTTGAGAGTTTCAAGATTCGCCTTGACAAGATTTGGGTGACAAAACCTGAAATCACCGAGGCGGATGGAAGCAAGCGTCCTATTTTCCCTACTGAAGCGCGTTTGAGAAAACTTAGTTACGCAGCTCCGGTCTTTATCGAGGTTTCCGCGCACGTGAATGACGTTCAAAGAGAAAGTTTCACGACGCAGATTGGAAGCCTTCCTGTGATGCTCAAGAGCAATTTCTGCCATTTGAACAAGTTTGGAAGGCAGGAGCTTATCGAGAAGGGCGAGGACCCTAACGAGCCTGGCGGTTATTTCATCATCAACGGAACAGAGCGTGTATTGGTCAACATAGAGGACCTTGGCGCGAACCGTTTCCTTGTCGATGAGGAATCAGGCGGTGTTTCCGCGTTTGTAGGAAAGCTGTTTTCCGAGCAGGGTTCTTACAAGATTCCGCACACCGTCGAGCGAATGAAGGATGGTCTTTACTATTTGAGCTTCACTCGTGTCAAGCGTGTCCCGCTTGTTCTTGTAATCAAGGCTTTGGGCCTTGTGAAGGACGAGGAGATCATGCTTGGAGTGAGCAAGGATAGACAGTTCGATGAGATTATGATTAACCTCTTCGAGTTTGTCGATGTCAAGAATTCAGAGGAAGCGATGGATAGGCTTGCAAAAGCTATCGGCATCACTCAGACAAAGGAGATTCGTTTGGAGCGTATGATCGAGCTTTTGGACAAGTTCTTGCTTCCGCACATCGGTCTTAACAAAGATGACCGTTTGACGAAGGCGCAGAATTTGTGCAAGATGCTCCGTAAGTATATTGCTGTCGAGCTTGGCGAAGCTCCGCTTGACGACAAGGATCACTATATGAATAAGCGCATCAAGATGAGCGGTGATTTGTTAGCTGACTTGTTCAGGACGAATCTTAAGGTGCTTATCGGTGATTTGCTTTACAACTTCCAGCGCATAGTTAAGCGTGGAAAGGTTCCGAGTATCAAGGTTATCATCCGCGACAAACTGCTTACTAGCAGGATTTACAGCGCGATGGCGACCGGCAACTGGGTTGGCGGTAGAAAGGGAGTTTCCCAGCGCATCCAGCGCTTGAATTTCCTTAACACTTTATCGCACCTTCAGCGTGTCGTATCTCCTCTGAGCGCGAGCCAGGAGAACTTTGAGGCGCGTGAGCTTCACGCTACTCATTTGGGCCGTTTGTGCCCGTCGGAAACGCCGGAAGGTACGAACATTGGTCTTCGTAAGAATTTCAGTATGCTTGCTACGGTGAGCAAGGATGTCGATATGGATGCTGTGGTTAAATCGCTCAAATCAGCTGGGCTTAAGGCGGTGAGATGATGGTTGAAGTTTATTTGAATGGCAGGTTTGTAGGCGATGTTGAGAACGCGAAAGAGTTCACTGACAGAATAAAGCAGGACAGAAGGTCCGGCGCGCTTAGCAGCGAAGTCAATGTCTATTTCGATGGCGCTCTTAATCAAGTGCAGGTCGAGAGCTCGCGCGGCAGGTGCCGAAGGCCTCTTATCGTTGTTCGTGATGGAATGCCTCTTTTGACTGACCGCCACGTGAAACAGCTTCAAAAGGGCGAAGCTTCCTGGAGCGATCTTATCGCGCAGGGTGTTGTTGAATTCCTTGATGCAGGTGAAGAAGAGAATTCGCTTATCGCATTTTCAGATCAGGAGATAACTCCTGAGCACACGCATTTGGAGATTTCTCCGCTTGCAATGCTTGGTGTTGTGACAAGCCTTATTCCGTACGGCGACTATATCCAGTCCGCTCGTTTGATTATTGGAAGCAGGAACTTGAAGCAGAGCCTTGGTATGTACGCTTCGAACTTTTCGCTGCGTATGGATATGGATGTCAACTTGCTCCACTATCCTCAGATGCCTCTTGTTCAAACTGTTATGCACGAGCTTTCCGAGTACGCGGCTCACCCTAGCGGTCAGAACATCGTTGTCGCCATTTTGAGCTATAAGGGTTACAATATGGAGGACGCGGTCATAATCAACAAGGGTTCTATCGAGCGAGGATTTGGAAGAAGCACTTATTTCCGTCCTGCTGTGACTGAAGAGCTTCGTTATTCTGGCGGTCTTATGGACACGATTGGAACTCCTGACAAGGATGTCAAGGGTTACAAGTCCGAGCGCGATTATCGTTTGCTTGAAGATGACGGTATCGTCCATCCTGAGGCTGTCGTGAAGGAAGAGGATGTCATAATCGGCAAGACCTCGCCTCCTAGGTTCCTCTCGAATTTGGAAGAGTACAGTTTGGCTTCGAACATCCGCCGTGAGAGCTCGGTTAGCTTGCGCCACGGTGAAGAGGGTGTTGTTGATTTTATCGCAATCACTGAGAATGAGGAGGGCAACAAGCTTGTCCAGGTTCGTTTGCGTGACCAGAGAATCCCTGAGATTGGTGACAAGTTTGTTTCCCGTCACGGTCAGAAGGGAGTTGTGGGTCTTATCGTTCCTGAGAGCGATATGCCTTTCACAGCATCGGGAGTGAAGCCTGATTTGCTGTTCTCGCCTCACGGTATCCCGTCGCGTATGACTATCAGCCATTTGATAGAGCTTATCGGCGGAAAGACTGCCGCGCTCAGCGGAAGGATGATTGATGGCACTACGTTTAGCGCAGAGCCTGAAGCTGCCATCCGTAAAGAGCTTTGCGCTCTTGGCTTCAATGAAGCTGGCACTGAGACGATGTACAATGGTGTTACTGGCGAAGTTTTCGAAGCGAAGATTTACGTTGGCGAGATGTACTATCTCAAGCTAAAGCACATGGTCGCGAACAAGATCCATTCAAGAGCAAGAGGTCCAATCCAGCTGCTCACTCGCCAGCCTACAGAGGGTCGTGCGAAAGAGGGCGGTTTGCGTCTAGGAGAGATGGAGAAAGATACCTTCGTAGCTCACGGAGCTTCGCTCTTGCTTAAGGAACGTTTTGATTCTGATAGAACAATCGTTCCTGTGTGCGAGGGTTGCGGTGTCATCGCGATTTACGACACGCTCAAAGACAAACGTTACTGCCCGATGTGCGGCGAGAACGTCGAGATCAACGATATCGAGATCAGCTATGCCTTCAAGCTTATCTTGGATGAGTTCAAGAGTCTTGGAATCTATCCAAAGTTGCAGCTGAAGAGCAAGTATTGAGGGGAGACACTATGCCACGCAAGAAAAAGGAAGAACAAGCACCAGTGGAAGCGAAAGCAGAAGTGAAAGTGGAAGCGCCGGTAGCAGTGGCTGTGGCTCCTGTTGTCGATGCCAAGGAAGAGAAGCTTCAGGCAGACAAGACTCAGTTCTCCCGTGAGCGTATCGAAGCTGTTACTCATTATGTTTACAAGCAGGTCGCGAGCATCGTGTTCGGCGTTCTTTCGCCTAAGATGATTAAGAAGATGGCGAGTGCGAAGATTGTGACTCCTGAGTTGTATGATAAGGAAGGTTATCCTGTTGACGGCGGCCTTATGGACGTTCGTTTGGGAGTTATCGACCCGGGCCTTAGATGCAAGACTTGCGGAAGCAAGCTCAAAGAATGCATCGGCCATTTTGGTTACATTGAGCTGGCTCGTCCGGTTATGCACGTTAAATTCGCGCGCATTATCCAGTTGCTGCTAAAGTCGGTGTGCCGTGAATGTTCTCGTTTGATGATTTCGCCTGAGAAGCTTTCGAAAGCTAAGGCTCACCTTGACCGAATCGAGAAGGAAGAGGGTCCTGAGGCGAGGCGTATGGCTGTTAAAGCAGTTATTGACAGCGCAAGAAGTGGCGGCAAGTGTCCGCATTGCAAGGCTAAGCAGGCAAAGATTGTGATAGAAAAGCCGACTACGTTCATCGAGGGCGACAAGCGTGTCTCTCCTATTGAAATCAGAGCGCGTTTGGAAAAAATGCCGGATGAGGATGTTGAATTGTTCGGTCTTAATCCTAAGACTGCTCGTCCTGAGTGGATGATTCTTACTATTTTGCCGATTCCTCCAGTCACTGTGCGTCCGTCTATCACTCTTGAGAGTGGTGAGCGTTCAGAGGACGACCTTACGCATAAGCTTGGTGATATCGTGCGTATCAACCAGCGTTTGTTCGAAAACATCAACGCCGGTGCGCCTGAAATCATCATCGAGGACTTGTGGGATTTGCTGCAGTATCACGTGACTACGTTCTTTGATAACAGCATAGCTCAGCTTCCGCCTGCAAGGCACCGAAGCGGCCAGCCGCTCAAGACAATAACTGAGCGTATAAAGAGCAAGGAAGGTCGTATCCGTCACAACTTGGCGGGTAAGCGTACCAATTTCTGCGCGCGTACTGTGATTTCGCCTGATCCGATGCTTGCGCTTGACGAGGTCGGCGTGCCTAAGAGCATCGCGATGAAGCTTTCAGTTCCTGAGACTGTGAATGATTGGAACGCTGAATACTTGAAGAGGTTCGTGAAGAATGGACCTGGCACGTATCCTGGTTCGAATTATGTCATCCGTCCTGACGGAAAGAAGAAGAGAATCACTGAAGAGACCAAGGAAGCGACTCTTGAAGAGTTGCAGCCAGGTTATGTCGTCGAGCGACATTTGCTTGATGGTGATATTGCTATTTTCAACCGTCAGCCGTCTTTGCACAGGATGAGCATGATGTGTCACAAAGTCAAGGTTTTGCCGGGAAGGACTTTGCGTATGAATCCTGCGGTTTGTAACCCTTACAACGCTGACTTCGACGGTGACGAGATGAACTTGCACATTCCTCAGACTGAGGAAGCAAGAGCTGAAGCTGAGATTTTGATGGAAGTTCAAACCCAGCTTATCTCGCCTCGTTATGGTTTGTCTGTTATCGGCTGCATTCAGGACTCTATTAGTGGCAACTATTTGCTTACAAAACACGCTCAGTTCACTCGTGAGCAGGCGGTTCGTTTGCTTTCAGAAGCGGGTCTTTATGAGTTTAGCCGTTTGCCAAACAAGAAGACTATCTCCGGAAAGGACGTGTTCAGCGCTTTGCTGCCTGATGACTTCAATTTTGTTGGAGCTTCAAGGACTGGCGAACCTGTTGTCATAAAGAAAGGAGTCTTGATAGATGGAGTCATCGACACTAAGAGTATTGGTGGAGAGGGCGAGGGAGTTTTGCTTCGAAGCTTGCACCAGCACTACGGCGCTGAGAGGACCATTAAGACTTTGCACAACATTTTCAGGCTTGGCAACCAGTATCTATCGCACCGCGGCTTTAGTACAGGCATAGGTGATGAGGATTTGCCAAAAGAAGCGCGTGATCAAATCGACCAATTGCTCCAGCAGGCGCAAGAGGATGTGGCTCAGATGATTGCGCAGTTTGAGCGAAAGGAGCTTGATGCGTATCCGGGAAGGACTATGCGTGAGACTTTGGAGCTTAAGATTTTGGAGCGTTTGAACAAGGCGCGTAACGCGTGCGGTCAGGTCATCAAGGGTCACGTTCGTGATTCGAACCAGGCTGCTGTGATGATTCTCTCGGGAGCAAGGGGTAGCATCACTTCGCTTATTCAGATGAGCGCTTGTGTCGGCCAGCAGGCTATGCGTGGCAAGCGTATCGAGAAAGGTTATAGAGATCGTACGCTCAGCTGTTTCAAGAAGGATGATTTGTCGCCTGAAGCCAGAGGATTCATCATTCATGGTTTCAAGCACGGAATCAATCCGAAGGAGTTTTTCTTCCACGCGATTACTGGAAGGGACGCTCTTATGGACACTGCTTTGCGTACACCGAAGTCTGGTTATTTGTACCGACGTTTGGCGAATGCTATGCAGGACTTGCGTGTCGAGTATGACGGCACTGTTCGTGACGCGAGCGGAAGGATCATCCAGTTCTCGTATGGCGAGGATGGTATTGATGTTTCCCGTTCGGAGAGCGGCAAGATTGACGTTAAGCGCATCGTTGATAGTACTGATTGAGGTAATGAAAAATGCACAAGGATCTTGAGGAATATTCGGGCAAGCTTCCATTGAAGCTGTTGCAGGAGATCGAAGAGATTTGTCCTGCCGGCAAGATAAAGAAAGTCGTGAAGAAGGTTTACGATGAGTATGTTATCGCGCAAATTGATGCTGGTGAGGCTGTCGGTCTTATCGGCGCTGAAAGTATCGGCGAACCCGGCACGCAGATGACTTTGAACACGTTCCACTACGCTGGAGTCGCAGAGATGAACGTCACTATGGGTCTTCCTCGTATTATCGAGATTCTTGATGGGCGAAAGTCTATCTCGACTCCTCAGATGGAGATTTTTCTTAATAGTCCGTATAACAAGGGAGAGGGTATTCGAGAGCTTGCGATGCAGATTAAAGAGACAAAGCTAAATGAGCTTGTTTTGGAATACGGCCTTAATATTATTGATATGAAGATTGAGTTGAAGTTGAACGCTCCTAAGATGAAGGAGCTTGAATTGACCGCATCGAGCGTTGTGAAGGCGATCGAGAAGGCGCTTGCGAACGAGGCGCAGATAAAGAATGAGGGTGATATGCTCACGTTCAAGCTCAAGGAGAAGGATGATTCAAAGGGTCTTAACGCTCTTTATCGTTTGAAAGAAAAATCAAAGGAATTGTACGTTAAGGGCATCAAGGGCGTCTCGCAGGTTCTTCCTGTTAAGAGAAAGGATGAGTTTATCATCATCACTGCCGGAAGCAATCTCAAGAAGCTTTTCGAGCTTGATTTTGTTGACACGACCCGCACGACGACTAATGATGTCCACGAGATTTCCGAAGTGCTCGGCATTGAAGCTGCGCGTCAGGCGATTATCGATGAGGTTTTCAAGGTTATCGAGACTCAGGGTCTTAACGTTGATATCCGCCACATCATGCTTGTGGCAGACACTATGACTGTGAGCGGCGAGATAAAGGGAATCACGAGGTATGGTGTCGTGAGCGAGAAAGCGTCCGTGCTCGCAAGAGCTTCTTTCGAAACTCCTATCAAGCACGTGATTAACGCAGCGCTCAAGGGCGAGGTTGATTATCTCAATAGCGTTGTGGAGAATGTTATGTTGAACCAGACTGTTCCTGTAGGCACGGGTCTTCCGGGGCTGGTGTCGAAAAAGTCGAATGAGAAGTCGGTTGAGAAGGTGAATGAATAATGGCAAAGATTGAAACAAGCGATTTATCAGTGGAGCTTAAGAAGCTTCTTACTGCGAAGAAACTTTTGTTCGGAGCAGAGGAGACGGTTAAGGCGTTGCGAAAGGGCGGCGTTCAGAAGGTGTACATAGTCGCGACTTGCAATGATGTTGTAAGGTCTGATGTCGAGAATTTGTGCAAAGTTTCAGGTGTTGAGCTTGTCACGCTTTCGCAGGCAAGCGATGAGATTGGAGTCATTTGCAAGAAGCCTTTTGGCGTTTCTGTTATCAGCGTGATATGATGAAGATTGTTCTTGACACGCAGGCGATGCAGACTATTGCTCTTTTTGAGCGTATGAGTGGAGCGCACGTCAAGGATTGTATTCCGAATGAAGAGCAGATAGTGTTCATTGTGAATGAAGGCGAAATCGCAAAGGCGATAGGAAAGGGCGGAAGGAATATCCGTGATTTGGAGCATATGCTCAAGAGGCGTGTTAAGGTCATCGAGTTCAATTTGGACCTTACATTATTTATTCAAAATGTGGTGGCTCCGATAGAGCTTAGGGAGGTTCGGGCCGAGGATGATGTGTATTTTATGGATGCGAAAGATTTAAAAAGCCGAGGCTTGCTGATAGGGCGTGGAGCTTCCAATCTTCGGTTTTTTGAGTCGATTGTGAAGCGTTATTTTCCGATTAAGGAATTGAGAGTCGTTTAGTATGGGAAGAAAATCAAATGGATTGAGGACAGGAAAGGCGCTTAAGCGCAGACGTCACAGCAGTAGATGGCTCGATGCTAATTTTGTCAGCAGGACTCTTCAGTTGAAGAGAAAAGCGGATCCATTAGAGGGCGCTTCCCAGGCTCGTGGTATTGTTCTTGAAAAAATCCAGCTTGAGGCTAAGCAGCCGAACTCAGCGATGAGGAAGTGTTGTCGTGTCCAGCTTGTTAAGAATTCACGTCAGGTTACCGCGTTTATGCCAAGAGATGGCGCGCAGAAGATGGTCGATGAGCACGATGAGGTTTTCATCGAGAGCATCGGCGGCTGTCAGGGCAAGTCAAAGGGAGATATCCCTGGTGTCAGGTGGCAGGTTATCAAAGTTAACGGTCAAAGTCTCGATGCTCTTTTGAGGGGCAAGATAGAGAAGGCGAGAAAGTAAAATGATCAATGTTTTTAACAAGTGGAGCGTTGAGGGCATCAAGGTAGATGATGCGGGTCTTGTCCGCTATATTTCTTTGGAGCCGCGTGTTGTTCCAAAGACCGGCGCAAGGTACGCTGGAAGGAAGTTCCACAAGTCTAAGACTTTTATCGTTGAGCGTTTGTTGAACAAGGTCATGGTTCCTGGCCACAAGGCTAAGAAGCATTTTCGAAGTTCAGGACACATCACGGGAAAGAGCTCTACTGCGTATGGAATAGTGACTTCTGCTTTTAAGATTATCGAGGATAGGACAAAGGAGAATCCTATCAAGGTTTTTGTTAAAGCGCTTGAGAATGCAGCTCCGCGTGAGGAGATTGTCGCTATCGAGTATGGTGGCGCGAGGTATCCTAAGGCGGTTGATTGTTCTCCTCAACGCCGTATCGATGTCGCTTTGCGTTTGTTCGTTCAGGGTGCGTATGAGCAGAGTTTCAATAAGAAGAAATCGATTGAAGACGCTCTTGCTGAAGAGATTCTTGCGGCATACAGGCTTGATGCTAAATCTTTGGCTTTGTCCAAGAAGGGCGAATTGGAACGACAAGCTGACGCTTCTCGATAAATATCGCATCATGTTTTTTTCTCTTTGATAATATTTATAAAGAATCAAGAGGATTGTTCTTATTATGGAAACTCCTAATGAAGAGGCTCCTTCGGAGCATAAGAAGAAGCATAAGAAGGATGTGCAGGAATTGTGGAATGAGATAGAGGGTCGTGAGAAGGATGTGGCTAAAGAAGAGCATGATGAGTCTGTCCACAAGGAGAGCGATGAGGAAGAGGAGCGTCTTGAGGAGGAATAATGCGGTTGTTTTTGGAGCGTTTGAAGAAGGCTCCTATGGAGCTTTGGAATTATCGTGAAGGTGTGATTTATCAGTTTCATCAGGCAAGGTTGTTTAGGCATAAGCCTTTGGATGTTTACTTGCGCTGGCTTGAGTTTAATGCCCAGCTGATTTTGGTGAATGAGGGGCACAATAGCAATGATAAATACTCTGGACGTGATATTTCTGTCATTGCAGCAGTTACAGAGCATGATGCGCAGTATGCGATCTCTCGTGACAAGACGCTTCGTGTTCAATCGGCAAAAGACGCGCTTTCAAAGTTCGGAATCACGATTGCGGATATAGTGGGCGCGAATTATATTGCTGTTCCTGATCGCGAGAGGCAGGCATTAGTAACGAGCGTTCAGGGTATCGCGAGGGCGCGTTTTGATTATTGGGCTTAAATGTGTCAGCTCTTTTTAAAAAGATGGTCACAATACTTTTAAACGAGTCATCCTTTGTAAAACTTCATGCGTTTATTTCCTCCTGTGTGGGTTCCGTGTGAAGATGCGCCGCACCCGACGTTGCAGAATTATTTTCCGCGCAGATTCCAGCTTGCGAAATCTTCGATTCTTGGTTTTTTCGCTTCTGATTTGAAGGATGTTTATTTAGGCACTAATCAATATGGTGAAGGGTTTTTGTTGATGGGCGACCCTGAATGTGAAGAGAAGAGCTACAGGGGTATTTTTCTTCAGGAGTTTTATTCTAATGATTCGCATCGTGAGAGGTCCGAGTGGGTCCAAAAAGCGGTTGTTTTATTCCGTGAACATGCAGAGATGGATCCTGCTGAGGTTTTGCAGGCGAGTACTCGGCATATTCCTGGTGATATGATGCTTACTATTGAGCGTATGCCTTATTATGTGAGTAGATATCTTGGTGTCTTGCCGTGCGAGATGGGTGATAAGGATAAGTTGAATTTGGACACTATTGTTACCCGGCAAATCTGACTCTTTGCGAGCCTGTTCTTCTGTTGTCGCCGTCTGGTGTTCTGTCGATGAAGAATCTTGGATTTTTTAGCGCTTGATGTATGTGTTCGGGTTTGTCTATGATTATTAGGTCGATGTCTATTCCTTTGTTTCTGCCTCTGTTGCGGTGAGTGTATTCGTATCGGTGTATTTTGACCGCGGTGGGTAAGAGCTCTTCAAATATGAGTTTGGTGTATTCTTCGACTAGCGCGCCTTTTATCTGGCTTATCTTGTTTGAATAGTCTTTGTGGCTGTCTGCGCGTATGACTGGTTTGACTTTGTGTCTAAGGTCGTTCCAACTGGCAGGGTCGCTGAATATTAGCTCTTCGAGTTTTGTTCCAAGGTCTATTATTTGGTCTGCGAAGAATGCGGCTATTTCTTTGTCTCGTTCGTGCAGGCGCGTTGTTATGCGGTTCAGAGCTTGTATGCTTTTGGCAGGTTCATAGCCTCGCAGCTGCGCTAGGTAGTCGACTTTGCCTTCGGTTATTTCAGATGCGGCGTCGCGGTAGAATATGAGTCCGCTATGGACGTTCGCGCGGGTTAGTTTTTCTATGTGTTCCTTGCCCCATTGGGCTTCGAGTGTTTTGAAGTGATAATCCGAGACAGAGCTGGTGATTTCTAGCGCTATGCAATAGCCGGTTCGCTCGATGGCAGCGCGTAGGTGTTGTTCCACCAGTTGTTGGTAAGCGGGTGTACTATAAAAGGTTGTTTGAGGATGAGTGAGTGGCAACTAGAAGAGGCATTCGTTGCAGATGTTGCCGCCGGCAAAGTCGCTTTGTGCGATTACGACTTCAGCTGTGGTGAGCACTTGTTCTTTTTTGCTGCCGTATCTGTAGACTGTGATGCCTTTGCATTTTAGTTTGTGCGCGAGAAGGTATGCTTTTTTGACATCGTCAGGTTTGCAGTTTTCCGGTAGGTTTATTGTCTTGCTGACTGCGTTGTCGCAGTATTTTTGCCATGCTGCCTGCATTTTGACGTGGATTTCGGGCTTGATTTCAAGCGCGGTCTTGAATATTTTTTGGATGTCTTTAGGCACTTCTTTGAGTCCTTGTACGCTTCCGGTTTTCGCGATTTTGAGCATTAGCGCTTTGGATGCGAATCCTTTTTTGCGAGCGATAGTTTCGAAAGAGGGATTTGTTTCTAGTAGGTGCGCTCCTGAAAGGACGTTGCGAACGAATGTTACTGCGAATAGCGGTTCTATTCCTGAGGTGGCTGCTGCGATTATGGATATTGTTCCGGTCGGGGCGATTGTTGTGACTGTGGCGTTTCGTGTGGCTTTGAGCGTTTCTTTGTGCGTGCTTCTTTCAAAGTTGGGAAAGCTTCCTCTTTCTTCGGCGAATTTGTTGCTGGCTTTTCGAGCTTCATCGTTTAGGAATTTGGCGAGTTTTTCCGCTAGCTTTAGCGCCAAAGTAGAATCGTATGGCAGTCCTAGGTTTATGAGCAGTTCGGCAAAGCCCATGACTCCAAGTCCTACGCGCCTGTTCGCTTTTGTTGTTTCTTCGATTTGCGGAAGAGGATACTTGTTGACGTCAATTACGTTGTCTAGGAAGTGGACTGCGTTGTGGATTGTTTTTTTGAATTTGTCCCAGTCAAATTTTCCGTTTTTGAGCATTCGTGTGAGGTTGATGCTTCCAAGGTTGCAGCTTTCATTCGGGTGCAATGGCTGTTCTCCGCAGGGGTTGGTGCTTTGTATCTTGCCAAGCGCAGCTGTGGGATTTTTGCGGTTTATTTCGTCTATGAATATAAGTCCGGGGTCTCCATTTTTCCAAGCGTTGTCTACAATCAGATCCAGGATTTGTTTGGCGTTTATCGTGCGTGTTTTCTCTTTTGTTCGCGGGTTTATGAGCGCGTATTCTTTGTTTTTTTGCGCAGCTTCAATGAATGCATCTGTAACGGATACTGATAGGTTGAAGTTTGAGAGTTTGCCTTCGGTGGATTTCGCAGTGATGAATTCTAGTATGTCTGGGTGATCGCAGGAAAGGATTCCCATGTTTGCGCCTCTTCGTTTTCCGCCTTGCTTTAGAACTTCAGTTGTGATGTCAAAGACGTTCATGAAGCTTACAGGTCCTGATGCGACTCCTTTTGTTGTTTTTACTATGTCTCCTTTTGGTCGCAGCGATGAGAAGCTAAATCCTGTGCCTCCTCCGCTTTGGTGGACTATTGCGGTGTATTTGACCGCGTTGAAAATGTCGGGCAGGCTGTCTTCTATTGGAAGGACGAAGCACGCGCTTAGTTGGCCAAGGGGAGCTCCTGCGTTCATTAGTGTCGGAGTGTTGGGCAAAAATTCTAGGTTTGCCATCATGTCGTAGAATGTGTCTTCGGTTTTTTTGAGTGTTCCTTTGGTGTAGAGTGCGTCCGCTTGCGCGACAGTCTTGGCTACTCGTCTAAACAGCCTTGCTGGTGTTTCTGTGATGTGGCCTTTTTCGTCGCGCAAAAGATATCGCGCGGCAAGGACTCTGATGGCGTTTGTTGGGAGTTTGAGTTCGTCGCGCACTCCAAGGAATGTTTTGAACTCGCGTAGTTCTTTGTGTTTTTCGCGATAGAGTATGAATGCTTTTGCGGCGTCCGCGAATTTATTCTTAAGAAGAGTCTCTTCTACGATGTCTTGGATGTCTTCGACTGTGGGAATGACGTTGTGAGTGAAGTATTTATCGATTTCTTTTAGGACTTGTTCGGTGGCTTTTGCCGCTGATTTTGCGTCTTTGCGTTTGAGCGCAAGGAACGTTTTCTCTATTGCCGCCTTGATTTTTTCAGGTTGGAACTGTTCTAATCTGCCGTCGCGCTTGCGCACCTGCGTTATTTTCACCATTCTTTTTCAGGGTTCTGTGGGGGATGTTGTTATTTAAACATTGTGACGAAGAAGTTATTTTTATCTATATTGAAGATATTTATCTAGCACAATATATTTATAGCCCCTGAATCGAGCGTACCGTATGCCAAAAATCCTCATCGGTATCCCGACGTACGGCAAACAGCGCTACTGTCTTGACTTGCTGATAGATTGCATAAAGAAGCAGACTGTGAAGGCGGATGTCATATTCATCGTGAATCACGGTGAGTCCGCGTACGCTACGCTTATTCGTTCCAAGGGTTTTGAGGCAGTTGAGGCTCCTGAGCCAAGCAAAACACGCATAGGGAATATAGTCAACAATCGCAAGTATTTGCGGCAGTATGCTCTCAAAAAGGGTTATGATTATTTGCTTTTCCTCGATAGCGACATAATGCTTCCTGCAAGGGCGATAGAGTTCCTGCTTCAGACAAAAGCTGATGTCGCTTCAGGCGCGTATTTGAGCGTTTTCCAAATCGAGGGCAAAGAAGTTATCGCTCCTGTTCTTTACAAGGATTTGGGTGGTGGTGACTGCCAGCAGTATACTTATGAGGGTGTAGCTCAGCCTAAGCTTATCGATATTGGCGCGGCAGGGCTTGGCTGCGTTCTAATCTCGCGCAAAGTTCTTGAGAAAGTTGATATCCGCACATTCGGAAAGTCAAGCACGGGCGGTGAGGACATAGCGTTTTTTGTGGACGCGCGCGCGAACGGTTTCAAGTGCGTGGCATACACCGGTGTCAAATGTCTGCACATGCCGTATCCGTTGACCGATGAGCGCGCGAAGCTCTTCGAGTGGAAGACGCGCGTGAAAGATTTTAATTATGAGCTGAAGATGTGACTACTTTTGGGTTTTGATGAATCTTTTAATAGTGTTCTTCTGTCAAGAGTCATATGTCTTTTGAGGATACTATTAGGAACATGGATTATGTTGCCGGCGAGATCAAGAAAATACGCGCCGTAATCTCTGCAGGCGATGTCAATACTGCGCTCAAGCTGCTTGTTGGGTTAAAAAATAGTTTCCAACTCGAGTCATTGAGCGATATGACTGACATGGGTGCTGGAACTTCGCTTTCTTATGTGCTTGCAGTTGATATTGCCGAGAAATTTCTGCGCGCGAATAATCCGGTTCAGGCGTTTCAAGTTCTTGCGGGAAATAGGCCTTCCACCAAAGTTCCGGATGTTTCTTCTGAGCGGGTTTTGTTTGATTCTGCGTTTTTCGATGCAAGCCAGGGCGATTTCAAAAAGGCCAAAGATTCGCTTGCAGGTGTTTCAAAAGGTAGCGGCAAGATGATTTTGGTAAATAATCAGCAGTACACGCTTGATCAGGCGCTTGCGTTCTGTGTGCAGTCTTTGGATGCGGTGCGCCAGTCTCAAGAAGCGCGCAGGGCGCTTTCTTGGCTTGATTATGTGAAAAAACAGCTTTAAATGGTTCTTACAATTATTAATATTTGAATGAGCGCGATTGTTGTTTTGCAAACCGAGGTGAGCATTCGTCCAAGCACTGCGGCTTTTGCCGCTTTGAATGCTCTTCTTGTGTCGCGTGCGTTGTATAATTCTAAAAGGAACGCGCCTATTAGCGAGCCAAGGAAGATGCCTATTATTGTTCCTATTATGGGGAATATGCTAAGGAGCATTCCGCCAACTACTGCTCCTGCGATTGTTCCGATGAGTCCGTAGCGCGAGACGCCCTGCGACTTAACGCCGACAAGAGTCAGCATCCATTCAAGCACTTCTCCTGCGAAAGCTAAAACAAATAGTATTGCAAGTGTGTTTAACGAAATGTTCATGTTCCAAAGCAGTAAGTTATAGAGGAGCGCTCCTAAAAACATCATGAAAGTTCCTCCTATTCCTGTCAAACATAAGACGAGTCCTGCGGTGCAAAATAAGAGCAGGATGATGAGTGCTATCCATTCGATCATTTTTTTATTTTAGCTGTTTGCGCATTTAAGCGTTTGGGTACTTTTTTATACCGCTCGATTTCTCCCAAATATATGAACGAGGAAAACGTGCCTGCGCGCAATGAGCGTATGTTCAGGGCAGTCGAATTCGCGGCAATGGCACACAGAGGGCAGTATCGCAAGGGAACTGCAGTTCCGTATATCGTTCACCCTCTGGGCGCGGCAAGAACTCTGATAGAGCTTGGGTGCGAGGAGGATGTTGTTATCGCCGCGCTTTTGCATGATGTTGTTGAAGACACCAAGTTCACTCTTGAGGATATTAAAAAAGAGTTCGGCGAGCGTGTGGCTTTTATTGTTGAGGGGTGCACAGAGCCTCACCACAACAACGAGCCGTGGGAAGTTCGCAAGAAGCACACTATTGAGTTTCTAAAGACCGCTCCGGTTGACGTTCTGCTTGTCGCTTGCGCTGATAAGCTTGACAACATCCGTTCGACAAAAATCGACTTGCAGAATCGCGGAGAAGTCACTTGGTTAAAATTCCACAAGGGCAAAGTGGAGCAGCAGTGGTATTACACTGAGCTTGCGAAGATTTTCATCAAGCGCAGCGAAGGCTCTGTTCATTCTGTGCTTTTCCAGCAGTTAAAAGATGAAGTCGATTGCGTTTTCAAGCGCTGATGATGCTCTGGTGATTCTCTTTTCGAATTCTTATGACTTGGTTAGCGAAGCCCTCAACTTTTTGTTCGTGGCTTACGATGATGATTTGATTGAGGTTCAGCTGCGAGAGCACATCGCGCAGTTTGTCTAGCTGTTCTGCTGAGAATCCATCGGTTGGTTCATCAAGTATCAGCAGGTCTTTTGTTTTTATTCCTGAAATGAGCGAGTTGATTGTCTTGTTCAATGCGAGGCGGTATGCGAGTGCGCACGCTGTTTTTTCTCCTCCGCTCAGGTTTTCAACTTCGGTGTCGTATCCGTTCTGCGAGATTATTGGCGTGTACGTATCATCCAATCGCGCGGTCATCAGGTCTTCTACGAGCATTGCGAACCATTGTTGGAATAGCGCGTCGAATTCGTGGTGGATTCTCGCCATGACGTGTTTTTCCATTATGTCAAGCAGGGGCGTGAAGTAGTCTGTGACAAAATAGTGCCGTTTGTTTGTCGTATCGAGCTGCGCTATGGCTTTTTCTTTGCGTTCTATGTCTATTTTGTGGATTATCAAAGTTCTTGAAAGTGTTTCTTTTTTCTGGAAGAGTCCCGCGTGCTGTATGCTAAGGGAGCGTTCAAGCGCTCCTGCGTCGTCAAGTGTTTTTCTGGCAGTTTCATATGTGTTGGTAAGTTCAGTGTTAAGTTTTGTCTGCTGTTCGAGCAGTATTGTTTCTTGGCGCAAGGTTTGGATGCTTTGTGAGATGATTGAGTGTTGGCTTTCGAGCATTGTTTTTCTGACAGTCAACTGCTCTTTGTGTTTTGCTCGCGCAGAATTGACTGCGAAGTCTCTTTCCTGTTTTCGCAATTCCTCAAGCCTGGTTTTAAGTTCGCTCAGCTCTTTTTCAGCGGCTTGTGTTGCGTTTTTGTGGTTTAAAATGTGTGAGTCGTATTCTTCGATGGTTTGTTCTTGTTTTGAGATGATGGAGTGTTTGTGTCCGTCGCTGACTGTCTGAAGGCAGGTCGGGCATTGCGCGAGGCTGATGATTTTTTGCGAGCTTTCTCTTGCCTGTTTTTTTAGCGTTGTGAATTCCGTTGTTTTGATCGTGGAGCTGCGAAGCTGCGCCTCTTTTAGCAGGATATCTTTTTGGATGGATTGGAGTGCGGGCGCGATTGGCTGTTCAATGGGTGTTTGTTCAGGTATTGTCGCTGTTTGTTCAGTTAGGATTTTTAGATCAGATAACACTGCGTTCTGCTGTTGTTCTTTGGATGCGAGTTGTGTTTTTTTGACGTGGAATTCGCGTAAAGTGTTTTCCGCCTGCGAGCGTTTGTTCTCAAGTTCCAAAATGTCTTGTTTGGCTTTTATTAGAAAGTCTTTTGATATTGAGAGCTGCGGCGCGAGTTCTTTTAGTTGTTTGTCGCAAATGGCGAGTTCGTGTTCGCATTGTTCGGCTTGTTTTCTTTTTTCGGGAAGGTCTGCGCTGGCAGCTTCGAATGCGCGTTTTCTTTCGCGAAGGGCTTTGGCGTATGTCGCGGCGTTGGTTTTTATGCGCGCGTATTTGTCTATGTCGAAGACTTTTCGAAGAAGAGACACTCTTTGCTCATTTTCTTCAAGGATTATGCGTTTCATTTCTTCTTGCGGGGTGTAGACTGTGTATCGATAAAGATAATTTTTGGCTTTGGTGAGTTGGTCTTCAGGGTAGCCGAGCAGTTCGAGGATTTTGCTTTTTAGTTCTGTGGCTGTGGCTTCTTGTTTGACGTCGTTAGTGATGAGGTATCCTGCGTCTTGTTCGACGCTTTTGCCGCGTTTGAGGGTTCGCTTTATGATGTATTTGTTTGGTCCGATTGAAAAGCATAATTCTGCGCTGCCGTTGAGAGCGCCGTTTCGAAGCAGGGAGTTTCCTGATAATTCCGCGCGCAAGAGCCCGAAAAGCGCGAATTCTATCGCTTGCAGTATAGTGCTTTTTCCGCAGCCGATGTCTCCTGATAGCATGACAATGCCTGTTGGGAATTCTATTCGGGCGTTTGTATAGCTTCGTATGTTGTGAATGTTCACCCAGTTGAGTTGCATTCGTTAGCGGCGCGGTTGTTTTGTTATAAAGATTGTTGGACTGGAGAAAAGGTTTAAATACTATGGCAGTCTATAGTATGCTATGGCAACGACGATACAGATATCCGAGGAACTGCATAAAAAGCTCGAGAAGCGTAAGCTTTTCTCGAATGAGAGCTTTGAGGATGTGATTTGGGATTTGATTGAGGATACGCAGGAGTTGAGCGAGGAGACAAAAAGATCGATGGAGAAGTCACGTGAGGAGATAAAGCTGGGCAAGGTTCACACTTTTGAGCAGGTAAAGAAGAGGCTCAAGCTCTGATGTATTCTATGGTGTTTTCTGATTCTGCGTTAAAGCAGTTTGAGAAGCTTGAACGTTCTGTTCAGTTGCGGATAAGTGCTGCGCTTGAGAGGATAAGGGTGCGTCCGCAAGCTTTTCTTAGAAGGCTTGTTGGCAAAGAGACATATCGTTTGCGCGTGGGAGATTATCGCGTTATCGCGGATCTTGAACATCAACGCCTTTTGATTTTGGTGATTGAGGTCGGCCACCGCAAGAATATCTATGATTGATGGTTTATTCTCCCTTTTTTAATCTTCCTACACAAGCTTTTTAAAACTTTTTATCCTTTTTTGGGGTATGGCAAATGATGTTAAGGATTTGGGGTCAGAATCGCTCGCAGGACAGCCTTGTCCTATGTGCAACACTAAGAATTTGACTTTGGCTGAGGCTCAAAGCGAGATTCCGTTTTTTGGCAAGATTTTCGTTTTCAGCATGCATTGTTCGAATTGTCATTATCATAAGGCGGATGTCGAGGCTGCTGAGCAAAAAGAGCCGTGCAAGTTCACATTCGAGGTTGACGGCAAGGATGATTTGTCTGTGCGCGTCGTTAGAAGTTCCGAGGGCATTATCAAGATTCCTCACGTGGGTTCTATGGAGCCGGGAGTGAACGCTGAAGGTTTTGTTTCAAATATAGAGGGCGTTATTTTGAAGTTCAAGAAGCAGATTGAACTTTTGCGTGATAGTGCTGAAGAAGAGGAAGACAGGAAGAAAGCGAAGAACATGCTTAAGAAGTTACAGAATGTCTTGTGGGGTTCTGAGAAGCTTAAGATGTCTATCGAGGACCCGACAGGCAATAGCGCGATTATTTCTGATAAAGCGGTGAGGTCGAAAATATGAGTTTGAAACCAAAGTTCAAGATAGCGGAAAAGTATCTGGAGTCAAAGGAGCTTCCGCTTCAGCATTTAGATGAGTTGATAGCGCTTAGAGAGCAATCAATTGAAGTCAAGGCAAAGAAGCTTCTTAAGCAGTAGGAAGCATCCGATCTAGGATGTATTCTCGTACTTCTTCAGGTCCTATCGCGTATAGTCTTGCGCATTCTTGTTTTATTTTTTCGCGGTCGTGTGTTTCTAGGACCGTATCGAATTCTGTCTTTCTTTTTCTAATTCCGCAGTGGTATGCCGTGTTGAGTATTTCTGTTAATCTGCTCGAGATTTGCGCTTGGCCTGCTTTTTTCAGGTAGAATCTTAAGTCTTCCATTACGACGTGTCGGTTGGTTTCAGGGTGGTCGAGGTATTCGTGGAGCGCTCGATGTGCGCATAACTCTGCGGTGTTTCCTGAAACGACATCGCGTCCCGTGTTGTCCATATAGTCGCTTGATATTGTGCAGTCTTCAGGTGTTTCAAGTGATTGGGTGAGGAGCTTGTACGCTTGGCTGTCAAGTTCTTCTTCGCCGAATTCTTTGGTGAATTCTTCCTTCAGGATGTCTTCCATGCAGGCGTTCATACCTAGGATATAGTGTCTTGATACTTATATATTTTGTGCCAAAATGGTGCTAAATGTGGGTTATTTAGCATATTTATGTCAAATATGACACTTAAGTACTGGTGGCGTAAAGCTTAAATATTACTTAGTATTACAAAATAATACGATGGAAACTGTTAGTTTGAAATTAGAGCAGGAGTTCGCGCATAGCGTTGAGAAGGCAATCAAGAAGCATCACTATACTACAAAGACTGAATTCATCCGCGAGGCGATGCGCGATAAGTTAAAACAGCTCGAGCTTGAAGAGGCGCGCCAAAGAGTGTACAAGATGTACGGCGCGTCGAACAGGAAGACGACCGATGAGGAGCTGCATAAGGCGCGCGAGGAAGCGTTTGAGGAGCTTGAAAAACAATTTCAGTGAATATTCTCTGGTTTCTTTGTTTCACAGAGGTCTTTGAGTTTTTCAAAATCAGCGTCTCTTGATATTAGTGTGGCGTCATTTTCTTTAGCAAGCAAGGCATGCAGGGCGTCTCCTGGAGGAATTGAGCGTTGAGACGCAAGTTGTCGTGAGGTCCTAAAGTGGTGTCTTTGCAGGTGTATTCTTCTGAGCAGGTGAGGTTTTACAATTTTGAGCATTTCAGCTATTTGCTCAAGATTGTAATTTAGACGCTTTAACTCTATGGTGTGATAATCAGAAAAACAAACAACCCTCTGTCTTTCCATTATTTTAAGTATGAGTTTTACGGCCTCTTCTCCATTCTTTCCTCTTTTTTCATAATAGTCGAGCCAAATTGAAGTGTCCAGATAATATCGCATGACCAATCAAGCTGGCGTTCCTTAATATGCGTTCGTAAGAAAAACTCGTAAGAGTTCCGAATCCAACCCGATTATTCAGGGAACTCAAACACGTTCGGATTGCCAAGAATGTGTTCAGCTTTTGGGCTGACGGTCGGGATCATGAGGGCCTCGTTGAAGATGAACGGGTTGGACTGGCATTCGATATGTTCTGCAATTTTTCGAACGAATATGTGTTGCTCGTGTGGGTTGGTGTGCGCTTCTTGGCGATAAGGATAAATTATTTCAAGGGTGACGCGCATCGATTGGTCGATCAAGAATAATTGTGATAGTTCGTATAGCTGTGATAGTTCGTGCCTGGTTGCGGTTTGGAGAATTTGTGAGATGGACCTTGTGCATCGTGTTCTCTCTATTTGAGCGGCTGTTAAAGCTTGATATGTTGACATGCGCTCAATTAGTTCTTCATGAGTGCCCCGTATTCCCTGTTCGTGTGCCAATCTGAAAATGTGCGAGGCTCTCACAAAATATGGAACGTCGAATCTTACGATGCTCTCTTTCATGAGGATGTCTGAGTTTTCTTTTCCGGCAAATCCGGTTATCTCGTGATTGAGCGCGATAATTTCAAGCGACGGCAACACTCTTCCTGAGCGTTCGAGTATCGCTGCGGCTTCAGGGATGGAATGCACGCGATACATTCTCAAATCCATAAGTTCGCTTCCTTCGAGCGTTCTGATTACGTTTTGGTTTAGATTGTCATTTATCGTTGGTAAATACTTGTGAATCGGCGTGTTTGTTCTTAGCGCCGCAGTGATTAATTGAGGTATGGCATCGATATCTCCTTCGTTCACCGCGCGTTCGTATTTTCTGAACTCCGCATCGCTCATTTTATCGCCTCGAAATCAAAGACATTCGGATTTCCGAGTATGTGTTCGGCGTGTTTGGTTGTGAGGGGGATTGCGGTCTGATTTCGATTGTTGGATGAATATAGGGTGTAGTGCTGGCGTGATTCTCCCAAATGTATTGTGAGTGGATGGACTGTGCCGTCTTTTCGAACATCTGAGATTGTTAGTGCATTATGTTCAAGGCCAAAGAACAGTCCGGGTGTGTCTGGGGTCTTTTTGCCGTGCACGAGAACTGCTCTTTCCTGCGCAGGTTTATTTGCATCAGCGCTCGCTCGGTTGCCGTATGGGCTGATATCGAATGTGCCGATCCGAGCGCCATTTGCCATTTGGCGAAGAGGTGTTTCTCTGATTAGAAAACGGCAGTCGAATACGCTGCTCCAAAAACAACTCGCTTTGACTGCATGGACGTATTCGTATCCCGGAGGGCGTACGACTGCGTTGTTGATTAGGTTGAGTTCAAGCGATGGAATGACTTTGTCTGTGATCTTACAACGTTGTCGTTTAGATTGTAGAGTATTCTTCCTGCGTATTTGTAGATTGGCGTGCTGGTGCGTACTGCTTCTGTTATGAGGCTTGGCAGCGCTTCAATGTCTCCTGAATCAACTGCTCGTTGATACTCTCTGAATTTCTCGTCGCTCATAATATTCCCTCAAAGTCGAATACGTTCGGATTTCCGAGTATGTGTTCGGCGTGTTTGGTGGTTAGGGCGATGGCCGTGTAATTTTGGCGGGGTGATGCAGTCAGTGAGAAAGGTTGAGTTCTTCTTCCAACAGTCATCATTAGTGGGTGGATTCTTCCATCTTTGTGAAGTTCATCAATTATGACCGCATCGCGCTCGAGTCCAAAAAAGTGGCAGGGAGTGGCGTTTGTTTTATTGTTGTAGACAAGTATTGTTCTATCTTGCGGATGCTTTTGCGCATCTTCGTTCGCTCTGCTAAAGTAAGGAGTTATGTCGGCTGTTCCAAGTAGTTCTCCGTTTGTTATTTGTCGAAGGGGGAGTCCTCGTATGATGAATGTGCTGTTGAATACTTCGCTCCAAAAGCAGCTTGCTTTAACAAGGTGGTAACGATCGCTTCTAGGAACGTGTGTGATGAGATTGTTGATGAGGATAACTTCGAGTGAGGCGATAGCTTTGTCTGCCCTCGTTACTCGCGGTGCGTCTTACAACGTTGTCGTTTAGATTGTAGAGTATTCTTCCTGCGTATTTGTAGATTGGCGTGCTGGTGCGTACTGCTTCTGTTATGAGGCTTGGCAGCGCGTTCATATCTCCTGAATCAACCGCTCGTTGATGCTCTCTGAATCGTTCGTCGCTCATGTCTTGAAGAGTTCCGCATCCGCATTTAAACATTTCGCCACTTGGCAGTAAATACAAATAGAAAGCTTTATATACTGCTTTTTGAGATTCCTTCGTAAAGAAAGGGTGGCTCAATGATAAAACCTGATTTTGGCAATCTAAAGCATTCGCAGATTGAAGTCGCATCCAAAGTAGTTGTGGATGATGAGTTCAAGGAAGAGGGTATCAAATACATCGCGGGCTTTGAGACTATTTTCTTTGGCAAGGAGTGCATATGCGCTGCCGCAGTTCTTGATTACAAAACTTTGGAAGTAAAGGAGCGCAAGTTTCTCGTTGCAAAAGCTCCGATGAATTATGTTCCTGGTTTCGCAGCATTTCGAGAAGGTCCGATAATCTGCCAACTTTATTACGATCTGGAATACGATCCTGATGTCATCATCATCAATGGCCACGGCATCGCTCATCCGATGAATTGCGGTCCTGCGACATTTGTGGGCGTCGAACTCGCAAAGCCTACTATCGGCATCGCCAAAAGCCTAATTGAATGCGAAGAGAAAGACGGCTTCATAATTATGAACGGCGAGAAGGTTGGAAAAGCGGTGAAGACAAAAGAGCACGCGAATGCGCTTTACGTCTCGACCGGCAACATAATTCCAATGGACGTTGCAGCTAAAATAATTCTTAAGATGGTGATTCCTCCGCACAAGCTTCCTGAGCCTTTGCACGTAGCGCACAGATTCGCGAAAAAAGCCGCAGAAGAGCGAAGAAACCCGCAGCTAAAGGAAGAGATTGTTGAGGAGCTATGAGCGATTTTCAGTCGAATTACGTTCTGTTGGGCAATGTATTCGCCGGTGCGTTGACTTTTGCGTTGTGGGATTATTTTGGTGATTTGCGTTTTCATGCGAGTGGTCTTGTGGTTTCTTTGGTAAGTGATGCTTTACTTGGCAATTCGATGGCTGGGTGCCGTGGCGAGCTTGATTCACTATGCGAGCGGGCAGGGAAGCTTTCTGAAGAGATAACTGTGGAGAAATGTTCTGCAGTGGATGATATTGCAAAAGGGTATCTTGATTCTGCGCTTGATGAATGCAGGGGGATTGAGTCTGCAGCCAAAGGAGCGGATGCATCAAAACCCGAACTTTCGCAGCGTATGGTGAATAAGTTTCTTTGCTTGGCGATTCCTCCTGCCGCATACGTTCAGTGCGTTTTTGCGTATTTCATAAGCCGTGATTTGAATGCGCAGCTAGAAAAGTCCAAGCAGGAGTTCTCAGGTGCTTTTGACGAGGCGAACAAATATCGCGCGTGGGCAAAAGAGCGAAATGACGCGTTGGGTGAGAGAAATGTCTGACATCCAATTCGGCGGTACGCGGTTTGATTTGTGCGGTTTTTGCAGGACGAAAATCACTGATGATGACCTCGTTGGTTTGATAAAGAGTGTTCCTTATCATGCGTTGTGTAAGAGCGAGTATCTTGAGGGGTTAACAGGTGCTGCGCAGAAACCGTTGAAGAATTTGAAGGATGATGGCATTGAGAGTGTGGTGAGTGTTGGTTCATACGAGCGGGTCGATTTCGAGTCGCGCGCGTATCGAGCGCAAAATGAACAAACTAAAGACATTCTGACGTTCGATGAAAGTCTTGAACGTCTGCGCGCAGCGGGATTCGAGCGGCACGCAAGGCCTCAGGAGGCGTTTGGCTTGATTATTGATGGTCTTGAAGGAAAACTCAACGGGGAGTTGTCGAAGGTCAGCGCTGATATGAGTACTGGCCATGGCGAGTGGTTGAGTCTTGCTTTTGAAAGAAAAGGAGAACTGCTCGTTTGCTATCTTGATCCTGTTGGTCTGGTTTGGACTGGAATTAAGTACGATAAACAGAATTTCGGTTATTCAGGAGAATGTTCTTTTGATATTAATGGAATCACATCTGGTCAATGGGTTGGACTTGACAAGTTCAGACCTTATTTCGTCCAGTTCCTCTGTGGACGACGTTTTGATCAGCTTCCAACAGAAATGCGTGAAGGCAACAAAAAGGTTCACGTATACTTGCCGTCAGATGGTGTTGCGTGGCCTGTTGCCCGCGGCGACTACAGGTTCAGCGTCAGCGGCTTCGGCAGCAGGTACGGCGTCTACGGCGACGGGGCCTCTCGCGGGGTACGTGACGCGCCGCGATTCGAGGTCATGTCTGATGCGCAAGCTGCGACTATCTGGGGTGGACCCGGAAAAAAGAAGAGCTGGTTAGGGCGGATGTTTGGGTGGTGAGTGAGATGCAAAGTGTAACGACTGATTTGGATGCGCGTCTTTCTGAGCTTGGCGATTTCAGGCGTGATCGTGTGGTGTATCTTGACCATCTGGCGGTGAGGTCAGGTTCGTTGTATTCTTCTGGTTATTTGGATTGCAACGGTCTGGTTTTGATAGCGCCTGATGCTGTCGCGCTTTCACATTATGATTTGTCCTATCTGCATCCAAAGGAATACATTCCTCAGGTTCTTGAAAGATTGGGCAGGAAGTCTTCATTGGATAGTGTGAGGGCGGTTGTTACAGGTGGAGCGAAAAGTCATTTCAATGCTATCAAACGAGAGCTGAAGGTTCAAGACATTCCTGTCGTTGCCGAGTACTGTGATTCATGGGGCAAAAAGTGCCGCGAGGTAAAGACGCTCGGAGTCGATGTAGATGATGAGCTGGTCCTTCTCAAGGCAGGAGATAGGCCTGTCGTGGTGCTTCACGATTTCAGCGGTGCCAGATGAGCGACGAGCGTCTTCGTGAGCTTGAAAGAGCGTGGAAAGAAAGCCGTGCTAAAGCGGACTTCGAGCGTTATGCGCGGGAGTGTGTCCGTGTTGGTAATGATGTTCCGGTTATTGGTTCTGGTTGGGAGTTGGATTTGATTGAGACGGGCTCTGATGATTATTGCGGTCCGAATGTTTCCGCTCTTATCGCGCGTGTTGAAAGCGAGCTTGCAGGGCAGTGCGTGCATCCGCACATTTTCAATGGCTCGCAGCTTGTTCCACGGTTGTTGACTTTAGAGGAATTGATGCGTTCTGTTGTTGAGGGTTACAATTCGTCCGCTCGTGATTCTGTTGTTTCTGTTTTTGGCCGGAGCAGGTCGTATTGGTTGACTGCTGATTGTTTTCAAAGAGCAGAATTGGTGCCGGGGTCGGACGCTTTGTGCGGGCTGGTTTATAATCATCTATCTCTTGCTGGCTCTTGTGCGAGGTTAAGGGGGGATGCGCGTGAGGAGTTGGGTGGGAAGGTTGCGTTCATGGGCTCATTTCCGGATAACTATGTATATTCAATGCAAGTTAAGGATCGCGCTCTTCGGAGAGAATTCTTTAATGTTTATGACGAGTTGAGCGTGCAGCATTTTGGAGAATCTTTTCCGTTTATGGTGGATTATTTTGATCTTGCCGTCCAGGGTTCTATTGCGTGCGCGGTTGTTTCTCCGGGACGGCAGAATGATGTGGCTTTTGAGCATGTGCGAAATATTCGCTTCCGTTTTCCTGCGGGAACAATAATTAGGAAACCAGCAGGTGATTCCCAATGAGCGATTCTCGTCTTCGTGATTTGGAGCGCAGGTTCAGCGAGTCCGGCGCTCGTGATGATGGCATTCGCCTGCGTGTTGCGCGTAAGCGTGCGGGGCAGAGTGCTCCTTTTGACGCGCGGGTTGTTTCTTCGTATGAGGTTGTGCGTCTTCCTCTTGAGAAGTATTCGTATGGTTTTATGATTGATGGTTTGCAGTCGGTTGCTTCAGAATCTCAGCCGTTCGTGAACGGAAGATATCGGCCGTTAAGTTTGGCTGAGACGCTCGAGGCACTTACGAGTGGACGGTGCGAATCTGCTCACAGGGTGTGTGAGTCTGACTATATTGATACTTGTTCTGCGGTGAGGTATTCTGGAAGGTTTGAGTTGATGCATTTTGATATTATTTCTGTGTGCGATGAATTGATAGCAAGGAACGGTTACACTCCTCTTGCTCAAGGAGTGGACTGCGCAAGTGAGGGGGTTCGTCTTTCAAGAGCTGCCTCGTCTCCGCTTGAAGAAGTTCGTGTTCCTATTGTTGAACGCGTCTGTTCTGTGCAGTTGGCGCGAAAAGTGCGCGATCTCTATGGTGTTTCGGATTCATTGATGACTACGTGTCCGCGTAGTCTGCGAACCCGCGTGTTGAGGTTGGATGTGGATGAACCTTACACAACTTTGTACATCGATGCTCGATTCAAGCTTGATAGGACTTCTTGGCGTGATGCATTAGTGGTTCTTGCGCGTTAGAATAGTTCCATATTTTTCACCGAAGAGTTTATAAAACGAAATTCTATTTAGGACTGCATGGCAAAATTCAATATTGTGATTGAGCAGGATGAGGACGGATGGTTTGTGGCGGAGGTAGTGGAGCTTCCGGGTTGCTATACTCAGGCGAAGACTAAGAAGGAGCTTCTTGTTCGTATTAAAGAGGCGATTACGGGATATCTTGCAGTGGTTGAGGAAGATAGTTCTCAGCATAAATTTGTGGAGATTGCCGCGATAGAGGTTTAAGGTGGCAAAGCTTCCTAGGTTGAAGGGGAGCGAGTTCGTTAAAATTCTTCTGAAGCAAGGTTTTACTCTCGCTCGTGTGGAGGGCAGTCATCATATTCTAAAACGACCTGACGGTCAGATTGTGGTGATTCCGGTTCATGCGAAAGAGGAAATAGGTCCGGGTTTGCTCACGAGAATCATCAAGAAAGAATTGAAAATTACAAGAGAAGATTTTGAAAAATGGTATAAAAAATAAAAATTAATCCGCTAGATGCACAGATTCTTCTGATTGGACTTGTTTTGTCTGTTTGTTGCGGTAGATGCTTGCGAACGCGGGGGTCACAACGAGGAAGTCATCGCCGAATCCTGCGATTTCTCCTTCGACTGCGTCGGTTGTTTTCTTTATCTTGTTGATCGCGCGTTTCAATTCCACAAGGTCTTTTTCCTTGAGCGGTCGTATGTTCACGAGCGCGATGGTGTATCCTTCGCGCAGCGAATCAAGTACTGGCTTCACGTCGTCAAAATCTTCAAGCAGGAATGGTCGCACCATAACTTTTGAGCGTTGCACTTCGCTGTCGTTTTCAAGTTCGACGTATTCGGATTCTTTTTCTAGTTCCTCATATTTTGGTGAGGAGAACTTGTCTTTTATTTTTGTAAATAGGCCCATATCACAACACCTCGATTTTATTCATCACTCTTGTAGGAATGGACGTATTTGATATTTATAAATTCTTCGGAACTCCAAAATGATGATGGGAAACTTCAATGAAAAGTCATTACTGCTAAGTGGTTTAAAAGGTAAGATTTATAAAGGGCCTTCTTTCCAGTCGGGTCATGGTTGATATCGGGCTCGAAACGATGCTTAAGTTGATGGATAAGCAGTTCGCAGGAGTTACTGACCCTACCGGCGCGCTGCGTCCGTTCATCGACGGCTCATTATTTGTGGATGCGAGCTTTATCTGCGCTCCGACTAGTCCTACGTTATCTTCACTTTTCGGAAAGAGGGATGGCTGCAAAGATCCGCTTTCATTCCAGGACGCGCTCGATCTTTTCAGGCGTGTGAAGAGGACAGTTCTTGATGACGAAAGTGTTTATTCGTCTCCGATGCAGCTTTCCGAGATTTCAGATTTGGTGTTTCTTGACGGTATTTCCGGTTCTGTTGACCACGCTTGCCGTGCGAACATTTCTTCTCTTAAGGTTCTGCGCGATGAAGTTTACAAGAATATGAGGCGCAGGGTGCCTTCTGCTAATGTGAGGACTGCTGGGTTCACAAGTTTTATCGATAAAGTGAACGGAAAAGTTTTCGCAGGAGAGGACAGGCGTCCTAGCAAAGCGGATATTGAGCTTGTCGCGTACGCGTTCACGCAGTTCTATGAGAAAAGCGTTCCTGTGGCGCTGGTCACTCTTGACAAATGTCAAAGCGTGCTTGCTCAGGATTGCGCTCGGCTTTTGTTCAATCCTGAAAGTCCGATGCACATTGGCGCTTTGGTGACTGGTCGAGACCCGAACAATTTTGTGGTTTTCACCGGAAAATATGATTCTTCAGCAAGTGTGGATTCAGACTGGATTCATTTCACTTCTACACAGGTTGACGGCAAACCGCTTCGTATGCCTGAGATGTATAGTTGGCGTATGGAAAAGGAGTGCAATGATTTACGCGCTGCGCTCGAGTCGTATCGCGCTAAGAAAACACAATATTTTGTGGAGTATTCTATCACGAGGATGCCTCCGGAGGGAGTCAATTTCAAGAACACTCTTAATGATCATCTGTCTGCTAAGGGAGTGAGGGCTGTTCTTGATAATGGTGCAAAGCTCATACGTGTAAGCTCAACTGAATTCACAATTGATGCGCTTAAGTCTCTTGTGGCAAGACAGTTGCAGTTATTCAACGAGCGCGAGCAGCGAAAAGCAGAACTAGTTCTTGCCAATACCTACGAGCAAGATGAGGAAGACAAGATGCCTTCGGAAAGAAAGCTTCAGCTTTTGGAGAGGGCTGTTGTTTACTTCAAAGGACAGGTTGAAAGTTACACGGCAAAGCTGGAGAACGCTCAAAAGGAGAAGGAGGATGCGCTTGCCGCAAAAGAGCAGCTCGAGCACGATTTGGATGAGTTTTTAAGGGGCGAGAGAGCTTCAGAAAGTCCTGCTGTTGTTGTTTCGCACGAGGAGTGCAAGAGCGCTATACAATCTCTTGAGGACGAGATTTCCCGCCGTCCGGTGTATGTGCCTTCGAGTTTTTCAAGTGAGTCTAAGGACGCGTTTTCGTACATTCGTATACTTGACGAAGAATTGGCGTCTGATGTGTTTGGTGGCAAAAAGCTTTCTGACTTCAAGGAATTGGATGCCGATGCGTCAAAGAAGTATGCTGCTGCAAAGAATGTTTTAGAGCTTCCTGAAGGGAATCCGTTCATCAATCGCGCTGAAGCTCAGAAGTTTGTGGATGATTATGATGTTTCGGTAAAGCACAAGGCGCATTACGACCAGGTGATTGCTGATCGGGACAAGCATGTGAAGATTGTCGAGTCTTCAGTTCTTGAGCTGGTCGTCAACATGGTTGATAAGCATATGTTAGCTCCTGTGGATGTTTCCGCATCGGTGGCTCCGCTTGAGCACAAGTGTCTTGAGGCAGTCGAGCTTTTGCTTGGAGCGCAGATTCCTGCTGTTGAAGTGATGGGAGTGCCTTATGCCGCGTTCAACGTTCCCTCTGATGTTTCTTCGTTCAAGGGCGCTCTTGTATCTGAGCTTTCTAGGGCGGGCGTGCCTGTTGGAGTGAAAGTTCGCGTGCTTGATCTCAAAGAATACTGATTGGAATAGTAACCTTTATAAACCCCTCCTCAACACTTCTTGCGTATGTCATCGCGAAAGGGTGGATCAAGGGCAGGCACAAGACGCCTATTCAGGAAGCATCCAAGATCGAAGGGTAAGATTTCTTTGACTAAATACTTCACTCCGTACGCTGTTGGTGAAAGAGCTGTTCTTTCAGCTGAGCCTGCGGTCCAAAAGGCTTTGTACCACCAGCGTTTCCACGGCAAAGCGGGTTTCATCGTGGGCAGCAGAGGAGATTGTTACGAGCTTGAGATTAAGGACGGCGGTAAGACTAAGATGATTGTTGTTCATCCTGTTCACATGAAGAAATTGGAGATGAAGGCATAATGGCGCAGAAAGTTATTTCTCAGGCTGCTTTGAACGCTCCTCAGGTTCACGCTGAGCTTAACCGCATTAAGGTGCGTGATGGCGAGCTTGGTTTTAGGGCTCAGAAAGCTCTTGACTATTTTGAGAGTTTAGGAACGCTTGACGCTAAGACTGCAAAGGATCTTTTCGAAGCTCTTGGCAAGCTCGAGGTTCCAAGGCTTCGTGACATTCATTTTCACAAAATTATCGACTTGATGCCGGTTTCAGCAAAAGATGTTAAGACCGTTCTTCAGGGTTATCAGGTTACTGTTTCTGCGGAGTCCTGCAAGAAGATTGCGGATGCTGTAGCGCAATATGCCAAGTAAGCTTTATATCTGAGTTCTTTTCAGGTTTGTTTTATGATGAATTTTCCAGGCTATACTGAGGTTGTCGAGAACACTGTTTATTCGCGCGAGCAGCAGGTTCTTCTAGAGGGCCAGCCTGTTCTTATGGCTGATCTTTTATTGATTGATAAATACACTCAACCTAGCGAGGATGACGTCATAGCGTTTATTAGAACGAAAGCAGGCGATATCAGTGCTGTAGCTTCTCTTGTTTTGCCGCAGGGCGCGCGTTCGAAAAAGTCAGGCTTAGAGACTGTTCTTGGCGTGCTTCCGCCGGGTGTCTTGACTGATGTGCGAATGGGTGACGAGCAGTGTTTGAAGTTTTTGAGGAATGAGACGCCTGCTCCGGTTTTCGCGCAGGGCGAGAGTGTTCCTGTGTATGTTCATGTGAGAACAGGTCTTGTTCCTGCAGAGTATTTGCAAGGTAAGACCTTGGCGGATGATTATCATCGTGTGCTAAGTTCTCCTTCGCTCAAATCTGTTGGGTTCGGCGAGCGTTTGACAGTGCGAATTCTTGCGGATAATGGCGTGCTTGTTCCTAAGGCTGAGTTGGATGTTCTTTTAAAGCACGGTGTTCATGGTTCACGTTCGTTAACGGTGAGCCATCCGGGTTATGATGTGCAGGAAATGCAAGGATTAGTTCAGCTTCTGTATGGTGGTATTCCATCAGTTGGTTCTTTGCGGGATGCTAGCGCGCAGATAGTTGAGGAGATAGCGTTTATGTCGGTCATGGCGCTCTACGATCATATCGCTTCAGTTGCCCAGCAGAGCCGAAAACCTCGCCAATAGCGTCTTTATCGTGCAAAATTATATATACTTAGGCGTTCTACACTGTTTAAAGCAAAATGCAAGAGTATAATTACGATGGAAGAAGGATATCAAATGCAGTCACCCGAGCAGAGAGTTCGGGAGGAAAAAGCGATTGTTCTAGACTTCTTGCCGCACGGTGATCCGTTAGATTCAAGGCCTTCTCATAAAAAGACTCCTCTTGTTCAGGCTATAGGCGTTTCTCATTTGGTTCTGTTGGAGCTTGTGCCTAAGCGTGATGTGTTCCTTCAGCCTCTTGCAGAGGTCTATATTGGCGAAGGCAAGCGCGACCAGATTCATCACATTGTTGGCAGGCTTACCGTCGATAAACTTACTGCTACTGGAAAGAACACTCTTGACTTCGTGCTTCACGATATAATAAAGAAAAACGAAGCTCGTTTCGTGGAGTTTTTCAACAAAAGTCAGCCGTTAACGACTCGGATGCACAGTTTGGAGCTTTTGCCGGGCTTAGGCAAGAAACATATGTGGGAATTGATTGAAAAGCGTGAAGAAAAGCCGTTTGAGAGCTTTGCTGATATAAAAGCTCGTGTTAAACTGATGCCTGACCCTGAAAAGATTGTTATGCGTCGTATTTTGCTAGAACTCAGTGGGGCAGAGAAGCACAGGGTTTTCGTGGACGTTTAAGACTCCTTGCACGTTATTCATGGCTCTTTCGCTACTAAGAAATTACTACACTTTATGCAAAGCTTTATATCAATTCATGGCTCAAGAACATCCAACACTCTTGGAGGGGTGATTGACTATGGCAGCAGTTATGGAAGGTAGATGTATGAAGTGCAAGAAGCAGGTGCCAATTAAGGACGCCAAAGAGACAATTATGAAGAATGGTATGAAAGCTCTTAAGGGCGTTTGCGGTACGTGCGGAACAAAAGTCTTCCGTATCCTTGGAAAGAAGTAGGAACACGAGTAATAGCCGGGGTGACCTATATGTCTGACGACGATTTCGACGACTTTGATGACGACGACAGCTCTGACGACGAGTAGTCCAAAGCTTTTTAAATACCTTTTTTTGTTCTATTTCTTTAATATGTAGTTTCAATTTACACTATGGCCAAATTTCCTTGTCAAAACGGCGAGCCTTGCAACCGCTGTGGCGGCTGCTGCAAGATCCGCGAGAATTTCAGGATGGATGTAGTTGACGAACTGACCATAAAGCAGAAAGTCTATGCGCGTACGCGAGTCATTTATTTGTATCCGATGAACCGTTACACTATCTCTCTTAGCCACGAGGAGAAAGCGCGTCTTGAACGTATAGCCAAAGAGCGCAGCGTCTCGATTTCAATTCTTCCAAAAAAAGTCATCTATGATGCTGTGAACGACAAAGCAGTGGTCTGGGACTGGTTCGTCGATCACGATATTTGTCCGTTCCTTAAGGGCGACAACGAGTGCACTATTTACGAGGACCGTCCTGAAATTTGCAGGATGTTTCCCGAGATAAAGAACGAGCAGATGTTTGAGATTCAGGAGTTCGTGAAAAATATTCCTGTTGTTGATTTACAATATGATGTTCTCGTCGAGCGTGCAAGAAAATCTCTTGAGTGTCAAGGAGTTTTGCCGATTTTTTGTAAATGAAAAAATTTAAATAGTATACACTTCTCTATACTGGTAAAGAGGTGTTATGCGTCACGTTCCGATAAGTATTTTGGCAATTGTCGCGGTGGTAGGTATCGCGACGCTTATGCTTTCAGTTTCTCTTCTTGATAGGCCAGCTCCTTTCGCGACAGTTTTTGTTGGACAGGCTGCGAGTTCACCATCTGACACTGTAATTGCGCGTCTTGAGGTCGGTGAGTATCTTGGCAATGAGGTTGAGAGTTTGACCGGCACACAGATTTCAGGTCTTCGTTCGGGGACAGTTCATGGAGCCGAGGGCAGGACAGACTACGTCCAGAGCCTTCGTTTCAGAGACCCTGGCACGTTCAATGGCGCAAGGATGGTGTTCGGCCAGCACGAGCTTGGCGATGTTACTGATTTTCTTGAATTCGAAGATGCTGTTTTCAAATACCAGATAGAATTTGGTTCAGGTCTTCAGAGCAACATAGAAGATAATTCTCTTCCTGATATTGAGGATGAGGATATAATGTTGCTCGGCGACACTTATAGTATTGTCGATTCTAATGTGAACACTGACAGCAATCGCGTTTCGCTCAAGCTTTTCGGAGGGTTTGGAAGCATTGAATTCACCGACGGCAATTACGCGGATGACAATTATTATAGTGGTGTCAAGGTGAACGGCCAGAGCATCGATGCGCTGGTGAAGATAAAGGCGACCGAGAGCAGTGATTTTCTTGTTATTTATTCTCTTCAGTACATTTTGAATGCGAACGCGAAGGAGGGAGGCGATCTTCAGGTTCTTCCGCTTCATTGTGTGCGCGAATTCCTCCAATATCCGTTGGGCATGCTCTCTCCTGATTTCGACATTTGTTACAAGGGCTTAGGCGGTTCTGGCGGGAACGTTGTTGTAAGCGGAATTTCAGGCAACGAGGTTCGCATCAGTCCAAGAGGAGATGACGAGTATGTTATGACTGCGACCAACACGAGGGGCCAAACTTATAACATTCCGCTGGCTCAGCTTCCGGGTTCATATGGTAATCGTGGCAGGAATTTTGTTTTTGTCGAGGCTGCGAATTCAGCTGCTCCTAACATCAACGTTGATGATTATTTCCTAGTCAATAGCAAGAATGATATTTCGGGTTCTTCGCACGTTCTGCGATATGATAGAAGGGAAGGCAATCAGCTTTATTTCGAGGACCTCGCGGGCAATTCTAGGACTGCGACGTTTGATTCAGTGACTGGAGAAGGCCAGCTTCTTGTCGGCGAAGGCACGTACGAGTTTGTTGTCGGAGCGGGTGATTCTCTTGCGATGGACCAGACTAATGATAACAGCATAAGCGGTGGCGAGGCGCGTTTCGTTTTCGCGGGCGGCTCAAGAGTTGATTTCGGTCCGGGTTTCACAATTACTATTACTACTCCTGAGCGTTTGTTCGATGAGGCGGTAGCTGATGAGAACACTCAGTTCAGCATTCTTTTCGGCGCTGAAATAGATTTGAATGTCCCATCGCCTCAGGGCGCTGTTTTCGAGCTTGAAAGCGTTGATGGCAGAAAGCAGGGTTTGACTCAATACGGAATTTTGTTCGATTGGGATACTGAGAGCGACAGCGACAGTTTGCGTCTTATAATGCCTGGTTCTTATTCGGGCGGTTCAAGCGGCGGCGCTGGCGCTGAAGTTTGGATAACTTTCGAGCGCGCGGCTTTGATGAAGCCGGGCCAGCAAGTGCCTTCTCCTGTTCAAAAGTGCGGTGATGGCTTGATAGTGGCTCCTGAATATTGCGATCCTCCTGCAAGTTTGTGCGCGACTCCGAATGTTTTCGAGCGCGGAACGTGTTCGAATGACTGCAAGACTTGTGTTGCAAAGCCTAAGGCTGCGTGCGGTAACAAGATTTTGGAAGTTGGCGAGCAGTGTGAAGTAGCTGCCGATTGCGCTGCAGGGCTTGTTTGCAATGGCTGCAAGTGTCAAGCTCCTGCTTGTGGCAACAAGATTATAGAGCCTGGTGAGCAGTGCGAGAGTGCGGCTGATTGTCCGACAGGTATGTCGTGCAATGGTTGCAAGTGTCAAGTTCCTACTTGCGCCATTGCGGGCAAGTGCCGTGTGTTTTCAGGTTGCGGCCTTGGTACTGATCAGTTGATGGCGGATGGTCAGGCGCAGGGTTGTGTTGACCCATACAAGGCTGCTGCAGAAGGTGTTCCTTATTGCGGAACTATGCCTATATCAAGGGGTAGTTTGAAGTGCAATTATATGGATGCGCAAACGAAATTGTCGTGCACCTGTCCTCCTGCTCCGATTTTGGAGGTTCCTTCGCCTGTAGAGAAGGTTTCGCTTTGGCAGAAGTTCACGGCTTGGCTGCGCCAGTTGTTCAAGGGGCCTTCCGCTCCTTCGCTTGAGATTCCAGCTCCTGCAGCGGGCGTGATTTGTTCTAATCCTGCGACGTGCAGGTTCTGGGACGCGAGTTGCGGTATGGGCTACGAGCCGCTTTATGTTGATGGAAAGTTCGTCCAGTGCGTAGATGTGTACGCTGCTGCGGGCAAGGGCATTCCTTATTGTTCTCATAAGCCTGTTACTCAGGAGTCTGCTTATTGCAATTATATGAGCAATGACTTGCGCGAGAAGCTTCCTTGCGTTTGCCGATGAGTCTTGAAGAATTTGTGCGTTCAGGGGGAGTTGTTTTCTATTCTAACGCGCGTATGCTTGATACGCATTTGAAAGATTTTGGAGATGGTGGTGAGCTTTTATGTTCTTATCTTTCTCGTCAGACAGGCAATGATTTGGTTGTTTCAGGAGCGTCGTTAAAATCCGCGTTGATGAATCCTGCACATCTTTTGGAGCTTGTCGATTTTCTTATTGGTGTCGCGTTTTATCGTGAGGAGCCGACGTTTTTCCACGTGAATGTTGATGTTGAGGCTCTTGAGTATCATTATCTTCGAAAGGAAGAGGATTGCGCGGTGAATCTTGCGGGTACTATCAAGATAGATATGGCAAAGTGGCTTTCTTCGCTTTCCGGCTTTGATTACGCGTGGAATGTTTGTCTTATCGATTCATTCAGTCGTATGGTTGGGACGGGGTTTGAATGGCCTAGAAGTGAGGAGGATTTCAAGGAGTGCGTCGCGAGCCATTCGGGCCAGTTCGTTGTCGGTTTGAAGGAGCAGATTCCAAGGTATCTTGGTTATTGTTCTTTCACCGAGGATGAGGATACTCGTATTGCGATAGAATTTGTGGTGAAAAGGTTTACTGCTTGATTATTCCGTAGCCGATGAGTCGCCATCGTTGTCCGAGGTTGCGTCCCATTGTGACGCGTGCGCCGGCTTGCGCGCATACTGGTTTTTTTAGAACGACTTTGATGGTGTTTTTGCCAAGCTCTTTTACTACTCCTACTGTCGCGGCTGCGTTGACGTTGAGCATTAGCACTTCTGCCATTTTGACCGGCTCGACTACGAGTTTGTCTTTTGCGCCGACTACTCTTTCAAGCAGGTGTGTTTCCAGTTTGAGTTCGTATCTTAGAGGCGGCAGCGTGCCGGGTAGTCCTGCGATTGAGCCTACTAGCTTGTCGCTTTTGACCACGCTCGGATCAAGCGAGGTCATGACTGCGATGCTTCCGCCGGGCACAACTTCGTGTGATTTTTGGCCTCCGGTCATTAGCGATACTATTTTTGCGCGAAGAGGCTTCCAGATTTTCTGGTTTTTCTCCTGAACTTCGTAGCCTGGGACTATTTCTATTTCTGCTCCTTCGATGAATTTTCCTTGTTTGAGCGCTCCTCCGAGCACTCCGCCGACTAGTTTGTCAGGGGTGTATCCTGGCTTGTTGATGTCAAAGCTTCGCGCGATGAACATTAGCGGGTTTGCGTCAAGGTCTCGTTTTGGAGTTGGAATGATTTCTTGGATTGTCTGGATGAGTACATCGAGGTTGATTGAGTGCAAGGCGCTCATTGGTATGATTGGCGCGTTTTCGAACTGCGTGCCTTTGAGGAACGTTTTGATTTCGTCGTAGTTTTTCTTGGCTTGCTCTTCTTTGACAAGGTCTATTTTGTTTTGTATTATGATGAGGTTTTTGATGCCCATTATTTCTAGGGCTTGCAGGTGTTCTCGTGTTTGCGGCTGCGGGCAGATTTCTGCCGCCGATACCAAAAGCAGCGCGCCGTCCATTATGTTGGCTCCGCATAGCATTGTTGCCATGAGGCTTTCGTGTCCGGGGGCGTCTACGAGCGAGATTCTGCGTAAAGGTTTCGCGTCATTTCCGCATTTTGGGCATTTTGGCTGTACGACATACGCGTCTGAGCCTTCGCAGGTTTGGCATTGGTAGAATGTGACATCCGCGTATCCTAGGCGGATTGTGATTCCTCGTTTTATCTCTTCGCTGTGGGTGTCTGTCCACTTGCCGGAGAGGGTTTGTACGAGTGTGGTTTTACCGTGGTCGACGTGGCCTATCATGCCTATGTTGACTTCAGGCTGGGCGTTTTCGCTCGTGTGAGCTTCTTCCGCCTTTTTCTTCTTCACCATGGCTTGGGTTTTGAGAGGTGGGTTTATAAATGTTACCCGAAGGGGTGAGCTCTCTGTATGCTTTTCTTAAGAAGCGGTATACGCGCGGGTCGATAGGTCTATCGCCTATGTTTTGGATGAGCGGTTGCGTGCTTGCGTTGAAATATGTCGGGTCGCGTGAGGAGAGTTCATCTAGTATCATTTGGAGCGTTCGCAGTTCATCTACTGGGTGCAGGGCGCGGTTGTCTTTTGGTATGAGTAGTTGTGATTGCGCGAATGGCTGTAGAAGTGGTTGGTCGCTCATGCTTAAATAGAGCGGCAGGATGTCTTTAAGGGAGTGGTAGAGATTTTTTACAGGTCTCCACCTTTCACTTTTGTGATCGAGGATGCTGTCGCGTGCACTTTGTGTTATGGTTTTGAACGCGTCGAGTTTTAGTTTCTCTTCGCATCGTCCTTCTGTCACGTCCAGCGTGTATAGTAGGTATGGGCAGGGCAAATGGTCTCCAAGAACACGCATTGTTAGATTTGCAGTTACGTATGGTGAATTCATTGAACGAGTTTTGTTAGTGTCTGTACAGCATTTAATAGTTTCTGTTGTGTGCGCGCTTCCACGTTCAATCTTACATAATCTTCTGTTTTGCTGATTCTCATGTTGAACCAGTAGTCGCCTGCGTCTACGCTAAGCCCGTCTATGCGTTTGGTGTGCATTTCTTTGTGCGCAAGTTCTACTCGTTTGAGGACTGCTTGTTTGTTTTTGACTCTGAAGTTGAGTTCTTCGCTTGTGGCGTATCTTTGATACGGCTTGATTAGTTCGCTCATCTTTTTGCTGCTTTTCGATAATATTTTGAGCATCAGCAGCGCGGCTATGTCCGCGCTGTCTGCGTATTTGAATTTTTTGAAGTAGAAATGGCCTGTTATTTCGGCTGCGACAACTGATTTGTGTTTTTTCATCGTGCGCGGAATTTCAGTGTGTCCGATCGGCGATGGGTGCGCTTTGAATCCAAGTTCGCTCGCGGCGTCTTTTACTATTTTGCTGCAGTTTACAGTGTAGACTAGGCTTTCACCTTTTTTCATTAGTTCCTTGGCGAATAGTATTTCTATGATTTCGGGCCGTATTCTGTTTCCTTTTTCGTCAATGAAGTATGCTCTATCGCAGTCGCCGTCGTACGCGATTCCTATGTCGTATCTGCCTTTGCGCATGGCCCGCTCAAGGTCTTTTGTGTTTTCTGGTATTGCTGGATTAGGCGTGTGGTTTGGAAAAGTGCCGTCGAGTTCTGCGTATAGTAGTTCGTATTTGATTGGCAGTCCCTTTAGAAGTTCAGGAACGACGTATCCTGCCATTGCGTTTCCGCAGTCGATTAGCGCGCGTATTGGCTTGTATCGTCCGCGAACAAACGCTCGCACGTATTTGACGTAATCTTTTAGCAGGTGTCCTGGTTTTACAGTTCCTTTCGTTCTAGGTAGAGGATAATGGCATTTGTCAAGGAGTTTTTCGATTCGCCCAAGTCCGTTGTGTTCGCCGATGGGTTCTACTCCTTTGCGCGTGATTTTTATTCCATTATATTTGGCGGGGTTGTGCGATGCTGTGACCATTAGCGCGTGCTGTTTTTGAGATGCGAAATACGCCATTGGCGTGTTGCAGTATCCTATGTCGGTCACGTGGCATCCTTGGTCGGCAAGGCCGTAGATTAGTGATTTTTTGAGGGCGAGGCTTGATGTTCTGCAGTCGCGTCCTACGATTACGTTTTTTGCTTTTAGAAAGAGCGCTATTGCCCGTCCTGCGCGGTATGCTAATTCTTCGTTGACTTCGTCAGGATAGACGCCTCTTATGTCGTAGGCGAATCGTCCCATTGTTAGCCTTTGAATGCTGTTTCAGTGGCGCCTAGCAGGCTGACTCGTCCGCCGGATGGCGTTGGCGTTTGCGGTGAGATGAGGACTGGTTTTTTGCCTTTGAATGATGTGAGGAGGACTCCGTCGCTTTCAATTCCTTGCACTTCTGTTGGTTTGAGGTTGCAGAGTACGATTGTTTGTTTTCCGATTAGATGTTCCATTTTGTGGCTGTCGGCGAGCTTGGCTACAACTTGCATGTCTTCATCTGCTGCTGCGCAGTCCAGCCCTAGAACATAAAGCGATTTGTTCTTTGGGTGTTTAACGATGCGTACTATCGTCGCGATTCTAAGCTGCAGTTTTTGGAAGTAGCTCGCAGGGATTTTCTTGTAAGCGCCTATATCTGTCTTGATTGCCATTGATATCACCTTTTTATGATGTTTTAGTGTGATGAACTTTAAAAAAGTTGTGTGGGAACACTGTTGATTGATTGTCGATTAGTTATTTTTTAAGTATTTTTTGGAATAGAAGTAATGATAGGAGTGATACTGGCAAAGATATGATTGCGGTTTCTGGGCTGAGCGATTGTGTTGCGAATAGAATTATGACGCTGACAAGGGCGAGCACTAAGCTCCAGAACACTGCATTTTCTTTGAGTTTCCAATATAGTGAGCCAAAAACGACGGGAAATAATGCAAGATTAAGGCTGGCAAGAGAAAATCCCAGTGACAAGATATCTTGATAGATGATGCCGGTGATTACTGCGAGAACGATAAAAAAGACCATGGAAACGCGGGTCAGTTTTTTCATCGATTCTTCGCTGTATCGTTTAGTGTAGTTTTTTATGTCGCGTGTAAATATTGATGAAACCACAAATGTGACTGTATCAGATGATGATAGTGCGACAGCGTATAGCAGCACCATGCCGAATTCTTTGAGTCCGAATGGGAGAAGGTGTGAAAATCCTGTGACGAGTGCGTCTTCAGGCAGTATGTTTGGGAAGGCTTGTTTTGTGGCAAGACCTACGATGCTGATGATGGTTGCAAGAGCTGGGAGGATGATGGTGACGTAGCTCAGGCCTCGTTTTAGGTTTTTTTCGTCTTTTGTCGCAAAAATTCGCTGCCATACATCCGGTGCGACCATTATTCCAAGGCCTGCGATTAGGAGGAAGCCTACAATGTTGCCGGCGCCAAGAGTGCCAAGATTGAATTCTGATGCGGGAATGTGTGTTTTACCTAAAAGAAAAATTCCAACGGAAAGGCTAAGCACAAACATTATGATGAGTTGGAAGAAATCAGTGTGAACTACTGCTTTGAAGCCTGCAAGCAAAAGATAGGTAAGAACGATTGCTCCGCCGATGGCAACGGCAAGAGAGTACTTTAGCGGAAAAATGGCCGATAATACTTTGCCGCTGATGACTAAATTGACGACTAGGAGTAAGAAGAATTGAAGGACGAGGAGCAGTGAGAACATAAGGCCGTTTTTCTTGCCGAATATTTTAAAGAAGTACTCTGGCATCGAATATACTTTTAGCTCGTCTGCTTTGTGTTTGATTATTCCTGCATATTTTCTTAAGAGGAGAAAGCCGATTGCAAGGCCGATGAACAGCCAGATTGCTGAAAATCCATATTGATAGACGTAGGCAAGGTAGATTGCGAGGACAGAGCCGTCAAAGAAGCTTGCGCTCATTGTTGCGGCGACTTGAAACCCTGCAACACTGCGGTTTGCGAGCATGAAATCTTCTTCGCTTGATTTTCTTGCAGAAATGATGCCTATTGCCAAAAGGATTGCGATGTAGATTAAGAAAAAAATGATGGTCAGCGTGAGGGGAGTCATTTTTAATTTTGTAATGATTGATAAGGTTGATAAATGTTTTGGACGAGAATGTTTAAATATAGAACATTCATTTGTTTATTTCATGGAAAAAAGCGGTGTTGAGAAGAAGGCTGTTGATAAGAAGAAATTCCTGTTCGTGTCTGAAGAAGCGCTGATAGGAGACCTTGCTTGGCAGGTTAAGCAGGAAGGCCATGATGTGAAATATTTTATCGGCGAGAAGGCGCAAAAAGATGTCTGTGATGGTTTTGTTGAGAAGATAGATGATTGGAAGCAGTTCAAGGATTGGGCGGATGTCATAGTTTTTGATGATGTGTTTTTTGGCGAAGCAGCTGATAAATTGCGAAAGGAAGGCAAGGCTGTCATCGGGGGCTCCGCGTATACTGATAAGCTTGAGGAGGATCGCGAGTTCGGCCAAGCTGAGCTTAAGAAGGTCGGCGTGAACGTGCTTCCGCATTGGGATTTCGAGGATTTTGATCAGGCTATTGATTTTGTGAAGAAAAATCCCGGTCGATACGTTCTAAAACCGACGAGTAAGACTGGTGAGAAGGAGCTTTTGTACGTCGGTCAGGAGGAAGACGGCAAGGATGTGCTTCAAGTTCTTGAGTTGTACAAAAAGGCGTGGTCAAAGAAGATTACTGGCTTTCAGCTGCAAAAGTACGCGAGCGGTGTTGAAGTGGCGGTTGGCGCGTTTTTCAACGGTGTTGATTTCATCAGTCCGATTAATGTTAATTTTGAGCACAAGAGGATGTTTCCAGGAGACATAGGGCCGTCTACTGGAGAGATGGGAACTTCTTGTTATTGGGCTCCGTCTAATCGTATATTCAATGAAACGCTCGTGAAAGTATTGCCGATGCTGCGCGAGTCTGGCTACGTGGGCTACGTTGACCTTAATTGCATTGTGAATAATAAGGGCATTCATCCGTTGGAGTTCACCACTCGTTTTGGTTATCCGACTATAAGTTTGCATATCGAGGGGGTGACCTCTCAGTGGGGCGAGTTTTTGCACGCGCTTGCGAATAAGAAGCCTTTTGATTTGAAGACGAAAAAGGGTTTTCAGGTGTGCGTTGTCGTTGCGGTTCCTCCGTTCCCGTTCTATGATATTGCCGCGTTCAAGAAGTATTCAGAGGATGCGACTATAATGTTCAGGAAGAAGATTGATGATGGTTTGCATTTGGGTGATGTCAAGCTTGTTGAGGGCGATTGGCGTTTGGCGGGCTATTCTGGTTATGCTCTTGTCGTGACAGGTTCAGGCCCCACGATGGATGATGCGAGAAAGCAGGTGTATCAGCGTGTTCGTAACATTATGATTCCGAATATGTTTTATCGAACTGATATAGGTGTTCGCTGGTTTACTGATTCTGACAGGCTCCACACGTGGGGGTACTTGTCCTGATGGTAACTTACACGAGGATGATTGGTGAATTGATAAGTTTTGAGGCTCTTGATAATTTGCAGTTGGAGGGTTTTTTGTGCGAGTCTCCCGGGGCGAAGACTTGCATCATTCATATCCACGGAATGACGGATAATTTTGTGGGGCTAAGCTTGGTTGATAGCATTATGGGCGCTGCGATTTCGAACGGTATTTCTTTTTTCACTATAAATACTAGGGGTATGGGTTCTATCACTGCTTTTCACCGCTTAAGGCATCACATTATCGCTCGAACTATCGGAACGTCTTTTGAGAATTTTAAGGAGTGTGTTTTTGACATTCACGCGGCTATAAGGGTGCTTCGCGCAAGGGGTTATAGGAAGTTCATTCTTTCAGGCCACAGCACTGGCTGTCAGAAGGTGGCGTATTATCAGGCGCGCAAGAACGCGCGCAATGTCAAAGGAATAATTCTTCTTGGTCCTGCGGATGATACGAATTATCAGGTGAAAAGGCTTGGCAGGCGCGCGTTTAATGCGCATCTTGAGGTCGCAAGGAAACTTGTGCGCTCAGGCAAGGGTAAGGAGATTTTGCCTTTTGAGGTTGAGCCTACGTATTTTTGCGCGAAGCGTTATTATGAGATTTATCGTCCGGGAAGCATTGAGGGTAATTTGTTCAATTATGAGGGTTCGATGAAGATGGTGTCTAAAATCAAGGTTCCGGTGCTGAGTTTGTTTGGAGAGAAGGAGGAGTTCGCGGCGATGTCTGTGAAAAAGATGCTTCGAATTCTTGGCCAGAAGTTCACTCATCCTTATTCTAAAGAAATTATGGTTAAGTCTGCTGACCATTGTTTTTGTTTGTACGAGCATAAGGCGCAGGATGTTGTTGAGGGCTGGCTTAAGCATTTGCCTGGTTAAGATATGGCTTTGTTTTCTTTTAATCCTGATGGTAGTTTGCGTTTGCCTGATAAGTTTCAAAAGGAGAAGGATGCTGCTGCGCGTGAGTTCGTTTCGATGCGTGTTGTGCGCATCGCGAGGCGTGCTGTTTCTGACACTCCTTTGATAGATGAGCTTGACGTTGAATTTTCTCAGAAGATTGAGAATCCGGGAATATTTGAGTCTTTGTTCAAAGGCGCGGTTGACCGTATAAGAAACGAGGCGCAGATAACTTGCGAGAAGACAAGTGATAGGTCTTGGACTGTGCGCATAATTTCGGGAAAGTATCGCGAGAGCTGGATTAATGAGTTCCGCCATTTTCTTTCGGATAGTTTGCAGGTGAAGGTTCAGTTTTCAGGGCAGGCGAACGCGTTTAGAAAGGGTAATTCATATTCTTTCGCCGATTAAGCACCACGCCTGTGTTTCAATGATTCGAACACGCACGACGCTTCCAAGGGGCAGGTTTTCGCGCACAATGACTGTTTTGTATGCGTAGTTTCTTCCGCTCATTTCATTTTGGGTTCGATACCCTGCAGATTGCTGCTGTTGGACGTTCCCAAAATGAAAGACAGAAATTGCCGGTCCTGCAGGAGAAAACTCGCGTAATACTCCGCGGCTTGCTGCAGGGGATGGCGAGTTTTCAGGCAATTTCTTTATTCTTTCTTTGGCTTTTTCATCGATTATTATGTCGCCTTCCCATCCGAGCCATTTTTTGTGTTTTTCTATCGACTGTTTTTTGTATTCTTGCGCGAGGATTGTGCTTCTTTCTTTTGAGATGTTTCCGTGCACTTGGTTCTTCATTGTTGCGGCAGGGGTTCCTGGTCTTGGCGCGAATCTTGAGATGTTTATGTTGTCTATTTCAAGCTCTTTGACAAGGTTCACAGTATCATTGAATTGCTCAGTAGTTTCTCCCGGATAGCCTACTATGATGTCTGTGCTGATTGTGATTTCGGGTATTGTTTGTTTGAACTTGTTCACGAGCTGTTTGAATTGTTCTACTGTGTGCCCTCGCCTCATCGCTTTTAGGACGTCATCGTTTCCGCTTTGCATTGGTATGTGCAGGAATTTGAAGATTTTCGGATTTTTCATGACTTCAGCCATTTCGTCGATGAATTTTGGCAGGTGGCGCGGGTTTCCCATGCCCACCCGTATCTTAAAGTCACCGGGTATTTCAACGAGTTGTGCGAGCAGTTTGGCAAGGTTTGTTTTGCGATCGAATCCGTAGCAGCAGGTGTCCTGTCCTGTTATCCATATTTCTTTGCAGCCGTCATCAACGCATTTTTTGACTTCATCAACTATGATATCCGGCGGGAAGCTAAAGAGCGTTCCTTTGACTAATCGTGTGCTGCAAAAGGCGCAGGCGTCAAGGCAGCCTGAGGATATTGGAACTATTCCTACTGCGGGGTTTGTCCGAACTCTTGGCTGCATTAGCTTGATTGGTTTTGCGTGGGCAAGCGCGTCTGTTTTCAGTTCTGCGATTTCGTTTATGTGGTGCGTGTTGACTAGTTGTATTGTTGGGTCGATTGCTTTGATTGGCGCGGTGATGCTTGGCGTTATGCATCCTGCGATGACTATTTTTTTGCCCGGGTTTTCTTTGCGCACTCGTTTTACTTCATCAAGCGCGCCTTTATCGCCCTTGACCGTGCAGATGTTAAGAACGATTGTATCAGCGTCTTGTTCTGTTTCAGTTAGAGAAGAGCCTTCTGAGAATTTGCCTTTGATTATTTCTCCTTCTGCCATGTTCGCGCTGCATCCGAAGCTTTTCACGTGGACTTTCATGAAAGAACGGTCAAAAATACGGTTTTTAAACTATTCGGAAAAATCCCGGAGTTGTCAAGGTACACAGTATTTGGCTCAGTTGGTTAAGTGGAGCTTTTTATTAGCAGAATTTTATAAGTATCATACTCATATTCTAGAAAATTTATTGTTTTTTCCTTGTTTTTGACTTTTTCTTCAATGTTTTCAAAATAATAATTCAGTGCGGCCATCAGTCGTATGGCTGCTGCGACATATACCCATCTTTCAACCTGTCGCCTTTTATACGTCTTGCATATATCTGAGTTCTTGATGTAATTATCCAGTGTTCTTTTATTTCTAAGTAAAAACGGGGCGAGGTCGAACATGAATGGGCCGTAACCATATGACGATCCCCAGTCGACTATTATTTGTCTCCTCTTGCTTTGGATGATATTATCTTCTCTGAAATCATGGTGCTGCCAAGCAAATGGCATGCCAGACGCGTCATTGATTATTCTTGTTTTGTCTCTTTTAAGATAATGGACTAATTGAATGTATTTGTTGATTATTGGATGGTCTATCAGTGTTCTTAGTTTGATAATATTTTTGTAACCAGATATGAAATAACTCGCATATCCTTTTTTGAAGAAACCATCATCTTTGTCACTGAATTTGTTGCCGCTCAGATGGTTTCTTTTCCAATACGTCCTGTGATTCAGCCTGTTTTGCATCTCTGTAAAATCCCGTATTAACTGGACGCTTAGCTTTTTTGTTTTGATTGGCTTTCCATGGACGTACTCTGCCACCAATACCTTTTTTTCCAATAAATCAGGATAACTCACACGTATTATGCTCTCTAAATTGATAGTTCCTACTACTTGCAACGCGTTGGCTTCGTTCTCTTTTATGTCTTTGATAAAATATGATTTTCCGCCTTTTGATAAGATGTGCGTATGTTTTCCAATGCTTCCTAGATGAATTTTATCGAATTTCCAGGCATCCAAATCCGCGAATTCTTTCTTAGTTTTCAGAATATTCTTCAATTTTTCAAGTTCCATATGCACTTTACTAAGTTTGGTCGATTTATTAAGCTACTTGTGATAAGTTTAACTTTCCAAAATAATCTCTTGTACGCACGTTTAATGCACCAGGTGAGTGATTTTTTAAATTATTATCTTTATGCATCAGGCATCTCTATTTGTATGTCTTTGAGTTGTTTTCTATTGAGCAATCATTGAGCTTGTCCAAATAACGAAGAAAAGTCATTTATATGCAATACTATACTATTGTTCTATGATGAAACCGAATAAAGTTCTTTTGCTGTTTGGTCCTGCAGGAAGTGGAAAAACAAGCACGTCTGAGATGATTGCTAAAAACAAAGGTTGGACACATATATCTGAAGATGATTTTTGGGCAGAAATAAAGAGAAATCATCCTCCTGCGGAAGGCAGAACCCGAGAAGAGCAAAAAATTGTGCAATCCTTGGCGCTTAAGAAGATACTGGAATCGGTTTCAAAAGGGAAAAACGTGGTTTTTGAATTTATCATCTACGAAAAACCTCCGAAGCCATTGATGTTTTACCTGGAGAAGTTATCGAACAAAGTGAACGTGATTGTTAAAGTTTTCAGGCCAAGTATGAAATCGCTTCTTTCCAGACAGAGGATCAGAGGAAAACCCCACGACGTTGATGTGAGAGCAGCTCGAGCCAATGCTAAGCATCAGCTTAACTGTTTGGACTCGAAATATATTAGAAAAGAGTGGATGATTGATAACTCGCATGATTCGCTAGCGAAGGTGTATGAGAAATATTTTCAAACGATTGTCGATCGGTGAGTTATTGTTAGTTCAGAGTTCCGAACAAGGCATCTCTATCTGTATGTCTTTGAGTTGTTTTCGTTTGAGGAAGTTGTAGACTGCGTAGCCTTTTATTTTTCCTGTTTTTTCATCTCTGCGTTCGAAAATGTCTTTGCCTAGTTCTTCGAAGTACGAGTGTGTGGCTTTTCCGAAGCGAACTTCCAAGTAGTCTGCTTCTTTGTCGTAGTGTATGCGCATTTTCATTTTATGTTTCTCACGAAATAAGCGGTTATTATGAATCCGTGTCCGTTTAAATATTTAACCGAGACAAGCAGGTATGCTTTTCTTTGTTTATGTCTGCGATAATACCATCGCACGCGGTCGTCGTAACTGCTTGTTTTGATGATCTGCGGTGATAATAGCGTATCGATTAGAGCTTGAGGGTTGGTGATTCCGGGGTGTTCTTGTGTTATGTGTTTCCATCGTTCAATGTTAAGATGGATGATTTTTCCGCGTTCATCAACAACGTCAAATACGTGTTCCATTTGAAACACAAGATTGCAGTCTATAATAAAGTTGCTGGAAAAAATTTCGTAAGAATTTCAAGAGGGTAAGTAATGTTTTCAACTATTGAATGGCTTGCTTTAAGAAGAGTGAATCACGCTTGTAATTTGCGTGCTTTGGCTTGTTCGAGGCTTACGAGGCGTCTGCATTCCACGCACCATTTTCTCATGGGGCTGTAGGAGCGCACGTTGGTTCCGCATCGCTGGCATTTGATCATTCTGCTTTGCCGCGTATGTTAGTATAAAAGGCTTTCGCTTCTGGAATTACTGGACGGTAACGACTTTTCTATAAAATTTAAAGTGCAGTTATCGTGTTTCATATTCTGTTCAAAAATAGAGTATTATTGCGTTAAGTTTTTTATGAGCAAACTCTTATTTTCGTCAGAGAACGCGCATTTGTATTGTCCTGGTTTGAGGTTCAAGAGGGTGTATGCGTGCGTGCCGATATTTTTTTTGATGTTTGCTTTTGTCGGGTCGATGATCATTTGGCTTCCGGAATCCACTGCTGAGCTGCCCAGGAGCGTTCCTTCTAGTTTGCTTTCGTCAAGGGTGCCGTCCTTTTTCAAATGATAGTTGAAGACGATTTTCCAGCCCGTGTCTGTTCGAATTACAGGGTATGTGCCATCGCCTATGCCGTTTTGGAAGATGACGTATCCGTTTCCTTGCATGAGGTAAGGAGGATTAGGGCGGGGTTCGCGTCCGAACACTTCAATATCCGACTTTACTGCATTCAGTCTGTGTTCTAGTTCTTCCATTTTTGGGCCAGTATTTCTGAGTGTCGCGATGAGTTCTGTATCGCTCATTTTTGGATCGATAGCGCCAATTAGTGCACTTTGTTCTATGGCTATGTCGAGTTCTGTTCTTTGCAATTCAAGACTGCGTTCTAGATGAGCTTCGTACGTGGCGCCTGCTTCATCGTGATACTGGTTGCGCAGGTAGCAAGGATCGATTATGAGAAGTTTTCCTGATTCGCAGGCAACAGTTCCTTTGAGTGTGAGTTCCAATGTTTTTCCGTCATTCATGTGATTCGTGGCAGTCCGGCCGTATTTAAACTTTTCCAAGTTTACTACTGTGTGATGATGATTAGTTCAAGAAATCGCCATTTTGTAAAGTTCAGCTATCAGCGTTCCTGCGAGCAGAACTTCGGTGAACATCCAAAGTAGTGGTATATTTCCGAGCAAAATCATGACGAAAAGTCCTGCGAGCATAGAGAGTCCGTACATTTCCCACTGTTCGCGTCTGATGACTTGGCCGTAGAGTCGCAGAGCGATGAAGTACAGTATTATCACGTTCGCCGCTGCCTCAACAAGGGGAGCTATGAACAAATAAATCAGTGCAATCGCAAGTATCGCCATCAGCGCAAGGAACAGCCAGCTAAGATTCGATACTTGTCCTCTTTTCATGAACGGGTTAAACATCTTTGCGGATATAAATTTAGCGCAAAATCTCAATTGATTCGAGAATTGGCTAAAGTTTTATAAACTTCCAGTCCGCATTTTCGTTCATGTTCAAGCAAGCGATTATTTCTGAGCTAAAGAAGCACGTGAAGGGCGAGATCTCTCTTGAGGTTCCTCCTGACCATAAGCTTGGCGATTTCGCGTTTCCTTGTTTCACGCTTGCAAAAGAGTTCAAGAAGAGTCCTGTGCAGATTGCGCAGGAGCTTGCTGGAAAAATCAAGGTGCAGGGCGTTCGTGTTTCTGCGACAGGTCCGTATGTGAACTTTTTCTTGGACACGGCCGGTGTCGCGAAGAGTTTGATGCTTGATATTTTGACGCAGAAGAAGCGTTTCGCAAGTTCAAGGGATGGCGAAGGCAGGATTGTGGGTATAGATTTCTCTTCTCCGAATATCGGAAAGCCTTTGCATTTTGGCAATTTGAGAACGACAATGCTGGGCAATTCGATTGCAAGATTGCACGAGTTCGCAGGTTTTAATGTTCTGCGCCTGAATTATCTTGGCGATTGGGGAACGCAGTTCGGAACTCTTATCCACGCGTATTTGACTTGGGGTGATAAGAAGCGTTTCAAGGAGCATCCTGTTGAGCATTTGGTCGAGCTCTATGTCAGATTCAACAAGGAAGCTGAAAACAGCGCAGAGTTAAAAGAAAAAGCGCGCGAGTGGTTCGCAAAGCTTGAGAAGGGTGATGCGATGGCGCTTAAGTTGTGGAGTAAGTTCAAGCATTTGTGCCTTGATGAATTACGCGGCGTGTATAAGACTCTGGGCATTACTTTTGATAGTTTCAATGGCGAGGCGTTCTACGCGCCCAAGGTCGAAGCTGCGTTGGAGCGTGTGCAGGCAAAGGGTCTTGCGGTTGTCGATGACGGCGCGCTTATCATCAGGATGCAAGGTTCAGAGATGCCGATGATGCTTAGAAAGCGCGATGGTTCGACCACGTACGCAAGCCGTGATGTCGCGACTGTTCTTGACAGAATCGAGACGTTGAAGTGCAATAAGCTGGTTTATGTCGTTGGACACGAGCAGTCTCAGCATTTTCAGCATTTGTTCGCGTTGATGAAACTGCTTGGTTATGATAAAGAGTTCGTTCACGTTTCTTATGGTTTGTATCTTTCGCAGGATGGCTCTAAGATGTCGACTCGGAAGGGAACAGGTATTTCGATGGAGGGAGTATTGAACGAAGCGATAGCTCTTGCTAAAAAAACAATTGAGGAGAAGAATCCTGGTCTTAAAGATAAGGAGAAGATAGCGTGCGACGTTGCTATTGGCGCGATTTTCTTTGGCGATATGATGAATGACCGTTCTAAGGACATAGTTTTCGACTTGGACAGGTTTGTTTCATTCGAGGGCGATACTGGTCCGTATTTGATGTACACTCACGCAAGGGCGGCGAGCATTGTTCGCAAGGGCAAGGAGCAGAAGGTGAGTCCGAAGAAAGCCGCGAAGTTTGAAGTTCTTAAGCATCCGGCAGAAGATAGGGTGATAAAATTGCTTTCAGCTTTCCCGCAGAAGGTTAAAGAAGCTCTTGCTGTTCACAAGCCGCACGTTCTCGCGCAGTATTTGCTCGAGGTCGGCCACGCGTTCAACGAGTTCTACCATTCGTGTCCGTGCCTTCAGGAGGAGAATAAGGACCTTAAAGTCGCAAGGCTTACTTTGATTGAGGCGTCTAGGCAGATTTTAGAGAACGGGCTGCGCCTGCTCGGTATCACAGCTCCGTTCGAGATGTGATATGGGCGAGGGTGTAGTTATTTTTGATTCTGATGCGAGGTATTCTTCTGAATTTAAGGACAAGTCTGTGCTTTTAGTTGGCGTTAGAAAGTTCGGGCAAGGTTCGAACAGTTATCCGATGCGAGCCATAACTGAGGATTTGATTTCTTGCTGTGATGGCCTTATGGAGCGCGCTTTGTCGTGGGGTTCGATGAGTGTTGTCGTGTCCGCTCGCGTTCTCGATCCTGTTTTTGCTAAAACAAAAGATTCGCACTTCGGCGGTCTTTCAACGCGTGAATTGTGTTATTTTTTGGAGCGATTAAGGATGATGCGTAATTTTGATGGAGCGCAGCTTCGCGACTTTGATGAAGCGCCTGAATTAAGGGACTTTCTTGCGTCGATTATGGCATAATGTTTTTAAACCGCTTCTCTCGAGCGGGAAGTATGTGGGTTCCAGAGCGTCCTATTATTGAACTTCCAAGGCGTGTGCGAAGAGAGTTTCAAAGCCACGCAGATTATTTGCGTTCTGATCTGTTAGAGCACCGTTTGCAGGTTTCTCTTGCTGAAGCTCCTCAGAAGAATTTTAGCGGCCACAAAATCAGAGTGGTCGAGAACTGCAATCCCAACTGGTATCGTGAGTTGTATTCGCGATACGATCATTTTCGAAGGGACCGTTCATTGAAAGCTTTGCTGAAAATCAAGGACGCGAAAGATAAGGAATACACTGGCAAACGAAAGGGCGCTTGCAGTCATCCTCATGCTTTTGAATTCGTCTACCGAGAATTGATTCTCGATCAGTTGTTGAACGGCCTTCAGACGATGTACGAGCCGATTCCTGCAAGTGACGTGGTTTGCGGGTATTTTGGTAAAAGTTCAGATGTGCCTTTTTAGAAATGAAAACGAGCCTGCCGTGCTTTGTAGAATAACTCTTAAGCTCGTTTAGAAGTTCCCTTCAATTCCTGCTTCAACTGCTCAAGGTCGTTTTGAAGCGCGCTCACATCATTTTTGTAATACAATACTGCAATTCGCTCCAGATTCTGTTGAAAGGCTGCACCATCATAAGTCAATAGACGACGCAGTCTTGTTTGATCTACGCCGCAAAAGATCTGAACACCGTAAGTTAATTTGTCTATTGCTTCCTTTCCTTCGCCTGTTCGCAAAAAATGACCTAATTGCGCATCATATGAGTTAAGCGCAGTTTTTTCCCATTGCACTCTTTTCAGTTTAAGATCATTATCTGAACCTTGCAATATGAGTCCTCTTTTGTGCAACTCCCCATACACCCTTATTCCAGAGAATAATGCAGTTGAAAGATCTCCTTCTGAACTCGTTAGCAAGTCGGCGATGTCTTTTCGCAAAAATGCGCTCGTTACATCAGACACATATGGCTTTGGTTCTGTTAACCAAACAAAATGACGACCATCAGGAGTTTTCATAATAAGTTCCTTTTCAAGCTTTGCCCGCATCATAGGGACATCTTTTGAAGAGTAATCGGTCCATATCGCTCCTGAAGCAGCAGCCCCTAGCCAATCTCTTTCATAAAAGTCAAGCAATGAGGAAATCACTATGGATCCATCTTGAAGCCGATCAAAATCTCTGAACGAATTATCATCCGACGGCGAATGTATCAAACAATAACCTCCTTTCAAGCCAGACGAATAGCAAAGCGAACGCCCATCTGAATAAGGAGAAAAACCTTCCCCGCACCAATCCAGTTCTAAACCGACCCAACGTAACTCATTCGAATTGACCATTTTATGACGAACTACGAAAGACAGTTATTAATCTTTTGCCACAGATTATTCTAATAATAATTCCAAGCGTGCTTCTCAGTTAAGTTATAACGAGCCTGCTGGGATTCCTTAGAAGTGCGAGCATCAGCGAGCGATTCTAAGGGATAGACATCCGCAGATGTCTGGACGTTCGAATCCCATAGTGACTGAAATGAGAAACGCGAAGCGTGATAAAATGAAACGAGCCTGCTGGGATGGTTAAAATAACTAACAATCACGCATACATAGTCATGGGTAAGTTCTTGTTAGCACTGCACTGAAATTCTGAAATATTAAATACTTGTTACGCACTCGAAAAGTCCACGATGAAACCACGAACGAAATTTTTGAACCTACGTTTAAGCGAAGCCGAATTAAGCGCGCTCAGAAATGCGGCGAAACGCGAAGTCATGCCAGTCGCCACGTTCATCCGTCGAGCTTCGTTGAAAAATGCAACGGGTGATGCTCAACCATCCCTTGATTAAAGACAACCTACAAAAATCAATCCGCGAACTTCTCAACATACCGTCACAAGAAATCCAGACATTATCCGCACCTGCTCAAAGCCTAATCAAAAAACTCAACGAGTTATCACGCTAAAAAAAGAATTGATTTCAAGTTAAGAGAAAAAAGTGGCGGGTGAGAGGCGAATCTCGAAAACCCGCCAAAAGGCGTAAAAGCCGAGGATATTGATGACAACAAACCAAACTAAAATTTTAAAACCTGCGAAAACCTCACAGTTCAGGCGATGTGATTTTTGCAAGGAACAGCTTTCTCGAAATAAACGCATAGACGCGCTTTATTGCAGTCGGGCTTGTGAGCAGACAGCCTATCGACAAAGAAAGCTCGAAGCCCTCACAACGCTTCAAAACAACACACTCCCGCAACGGGGACAGGTGCGGTAGTGGTTAAGAAAACTAAGCTCAAAAAGACATCACCACGAAAAACAGCAGTCAAGCCAACAAAACCTTCAACACAAAAAACGAAAAAAGCGAAAAACGAGAAGCCCACACAGAAAAAAGAATTAAATAAAAAACAGAAAAAAGATGCAGTGAAAATATTACGCGCCGAAGGCATCGATGATGCGAGCGACCGCGAAAAAAGCACGGCAGAAATCGCGCAGGAAACCGCAGACGCGATATTAACAACGCAACATTTCATCAGCATCGGCGACCCCGACCGCCCGACAATTTACGTTTACGAAAACGGATATTACACGCCCAACGGAAAACAAAAAATAAATTTATTGGTACAACAAATTCTCGGCGCGTTCGCCACGCGAAATATGAAAAACGAAGTCACATCAAAAATATATTCCATGACGTGCAAAACCGAATTTCCCGAAGCACCACCCGAACTTTTCTGCGTGCAAAACGGAATATTAAACGTGTTCACCAAAAAAATAACACCGCACACCCCCGAAACGCCGTTTTTACAAAAAATTGACGTGAAATACGACTCCAACGCCAAATGTCCAGAGTTCGAAAAATTCCTCGAAGAAATCCTACCCACAACACAACAAAACGACAGGGCAGTATTAAAAAAATGGTTTGGATATACCTTACTGCGCGATTACCGATTCGCCAATTTTTTAATGCTTGAAGGCGAGGGCGCGAACGGAAAATCAACACTGCTTCGCGCAATGACGAAATTCATCGGGCAAAAAAACATCAGCACGATAAGCCCGCACAATATGCGCGACCGATTTTCGGTCGTGAACCTTCACGGTAAACTGGCGAACATCGTGCCCGACATTTCGGGGAAAAATTTAGATAAACAATCCGTGTCAACGATAAAAACGATTACGGGCGGGGACACAATCACAGGGGAATACAAATTCGGCGCGCATGTTAATTTGAATGTGTACGCGAAACTCGCGTTTTCGGCGAACGAATTACCGCAATTACCCGAGGATGACACGGCGATGTGGCGCAGACCAATTTTGATTTTATTCAAACAAAAATTTGAAGAAAAAAATGCGGATACCAAAAAAAGTGAAAAAATCACAACGCCGAACGAATTGTCGGGAATGTTGAACTTCGCTTTGGACGGATTAAACGAATTATTGAACGCCAAAGGGTTCGGCGCGGAGGTCGCGCAAACCCGCGAAATATACCTTCGAAAAACCGACCCCGTTTTGTGTTTCGTTATGGACTGCACGATTAAAGCGGATGATGAAAAAGAATTGAAGGATGATGTTTACTTCGCGTACCGCGATTATTGCGACGACCGCGAAATTGAATGTTTCGATGAAAACGATTTTTTCAAAAAATTGTACGCAAAGGCATCGTACACGCGGTCGATAAAAAAACGGATTGAAAAAAGTGAAAAACGTGTTCATTATGTTCGCGGAATTAAATTGAAAACCGCGAAAAAAGAAGAAAATGAAGATAACACGGAAGATAACCAAGCTAAGCTTTTCGAACAGTCAGAACAGGGGGAAAAAGAACGACCACGAACAAATGGGCAGGGCGGGCACGGTGGGGTGGCAGAAAATCACTCTCTTGACACACAGGGAAATGATAAAAATATAGTAAATAATGATAAAAATATAGTAAATAATGAAAAAGTAGACGATAATAGAAAATCACACTGCCCGCCCAGACCACCCAACCCAACTGGGCAGGGCGGGCAGGTCGAGCAGGGCGTTCCCTCACTTCTGTTCAATGCAGGTTTTGAAAAGACTGACATCACACACCACCCTTGTATTGGCTGTGCTGGGTCGCCTTGCTCGTACCAAAGGTCGGGAAAACCGTATTGTGAAGACTGCGCGTTATCTGAACTTGTGGGGGGTGTCGTTCGCCGTTTGGACTTGGGTGAGGGCGCAGAGTATGATGTCGTGGTGAAAGAGGTTGGTGAGGGCGCAGTATCCCTCGCGTTAATCAAAAACACGGTTGTTCAGGTTAATCCCCATAAGTTGAAGGTGCTCGAATGAATGCGACGTGTCCTGATGAGTTTTTGAAGTTCATCACGCTCCTGAAACAGGGAATGCCTGCGACATACGAACCGTTTTTGTTCCGCTTGTTGAAGAATGGCAAAGACCCATGCGTGAGTGGTTCGTGGAAAAAAGCGAGGCTGACAGTTCAGCAGGCAGTTCAACTTTTGAAGGTGGGATACAACATCGGAATAGCGGGGACTGACCTTGACGGGCTGGTCATCGTTGACGTTGATGACATCCAGAAAACACCGTTGGAAAAATTGAAGCCGACCTTGACGAGCCGTTCGAGTAAGCGCGTTGGTTTTCACGCATTCTATTTTCAGCCAGAAGGTAAGAAGATACCGAACATTCCAACAGGCGGGTCAGGGGAAGTCAGGTCGATTTGGCAGTACGTCGTCTGCGCTGGCAGTTACGTTCCGCGAAGCCAAGAACACATCAACACATTACCTGAAGAGCTGAAAGCGAGCGCGGGACGTTACACTGTTGAGGTCGCAACGATGCCTACAAACATCACCTTCGATGAACTCCCGCCCGTATTCCGCGAAAGACATCAGGAAAACATCGAGCTTGAGAGAACTGCGCCTGTTCCGCGAACTTATCAGAAGGGGGGTCGTAAAAGTGCATTTTATGAATTAACAATCAGGGACGTGTGCTCTGCGGGTTTGAAGGGTGGCAGAGTCCCGCACCCCTTACATGGAAGCGAAAACACGGGGAAAAACTGGAGCGTTAGTGGGGGCTTGGGGCATTGTTGGCGACACATTGTGTCATTGAACGCGCAACAATATCTTTGTGTTGAGAGTGGTTTTTTGGGTTGCGAAGACGCAGGCACGCCGCATAATGGCGGGCGAAGCCGTTACGAAGGTAACGATGAAGCACTTTATCACGCCGTCAAGCAGGCGTGGCATCGCGGTCTTTGCGGGAAAAAAGACAAAGTACCGTACCGCGTACTTCAGTTCATCGCAATGAGGGATAAATTATGAATACGGGTTTTAAACAGCGCAGTAGTGGTTTAAACCGCTTGTTCGTACAACTTGAAGCCGAGAACGCTACCGCGCTGTCTTCGTTGCACAGAGAGCTTACCAGAGCGCGACGTTTCATTCGTAAACAAAAAAGAGAGGTGTTTTGAAAATGAGTGGTTGTCCATGCGAGCGAGATTGCGCAAACCCGTACTGTATGAAGGGCGAACCGCCAGAGAATTGCGCGTGTTGCGGGCGGTTTATAAGAGCCGAACAATTAAGCGTTTTTGTAGTGATAGCGCGCATCATTGGGCTTGAAACGGCGTTTGACGGCTCGCGGTTCTTCCGCGTTCAAGTGGACTGCCCGTTCTGCAAAAGGCAGCACGTTCACGGCGCAGATATTGGCATGACTTCGGAAGAGACCAGCTTGCGAGGCTCGCACTGTCATAAGCAAAACTATAAATTCAAACTCTCACCTGAAGACATCGCCACATGGAGAAAGAGAATGAGTCTTTTTGAACGCGATGAAGTTAAGCCGAAAGAGCTTTGTTATTTCTGTGGTCTCATGGGGACGCAGTGGTTATTCTGCAAACGCCACAACGTTTGTCAGATGTGCGAGATATGGTTTCGCAAGCCCGAATTCCAGCCGAAAAACAAGTTCATCATTGGACCACCACTCGCAGACAACATGACATGGAACCGACTTATGGCGATGACCCCGCAGGACTTCATGGTGATGTTCGACTCTGCAACTGAACTTTCACCCGAAGAGCTTGAAGCGTCTTTCGCAAAACATCGCGGTCGTGTTTGAATGACTCGCGCAAAGTATGAACTCGTGCATCAAACTTCTCTTAGGCAGTGCCGTTTTTGCAACAAGCCAGTTCTGCGAAGCCGTTACGTTGACAAGCACAGGCACTGCGGAAAGGTTCCGCCGAAGAGTTACCACAAGAGCATCATTGTTTACGAAAGCCGTTGGGCTGGTTGTTTTTCTTGTATGAAAACTTTTGCGCTTCAGTGCGAGTGTGGTGGTGTTCGTTTGAGAATTCTTCCCAGAGGCGAGCGATGCGGTAAGGACGTGAATGGATATTTTACTCCTAAAAGAAAAGAAGAGGTGACGACAGATGAAAAAAATATCTTCAAAATACGCGGGCAAAATTCGCAAGATAAAAAAACAACTCGCCGAGGTTTGAGCTTCTCGTGAGTGCTGATTTTGGTATAAGCTCTTGGAATAGCGCGCAGGCAACGCTTCAAAGAATTGACAAGCTCCTACAGCTGTCAAACCAGTGTTCGACTGCGAGAAAGTTCCCCGAATGGCATCAAACGCTCACAAGCGTTCACCGCGAGTTATACCCCTTCTTGAACGTTGAAGAACGCCAGCGCGCAAGTGATAGTGAGACAGAAGCGCAACGCAAGACCAACGCTTATAATGGTGTCTTACGCTTACGTAACCCCGACCAGCGCAATCACGAAACTGGACTGAAAGGTTTTGAAGCGTACAAAGCCATTGATAGTTTTGAAAAACTCTTGCGGGACTTGATGCAAAAACATGGCTTGTTGATGAGTGAGCTGGAGAACCCGAGCGTTGCGATGCTGAAATGAAAACAAAATTACACAACGGGCAAGAGGTATACTGTTCAGGATACCTGTTCAGTAATCTTAACGCAGTTGTTGAGCTTGTCGCGGATAAGTTTGACGGCGTGCTTTTGTTCAGCGGTCGTGAGGGCGAAGGCAAAAGCACTCTGGCTTGTCAAGTGGGCACGTTGTGTGAAAGCATCGCTATCAGCAAAGGATACAAAAGAACGCCAACGTTCACGCTTGAAAGTTTATGTTATGACTTTGAAAGCTTGCAAAGATTAGTTTTGAAGGCTCCGCCGTTCACCGTGATACTATTTGATGAAGCGTACGCAACAGCATCAAGTCGTGGCTCGATGAGCACGGAAAACAAAAGGCTCGTTTGGCTTTTGACAACTTGCAGGAGCCGACAACTCATCTTGTTGTTTTGCATCGCAAACTTTTTCGAGGTTGACAAGTATCTCGCGGTGTATCGTAGTCGTTGTTTGATTGAAGTGTACACCAAACCAGCAGGGACACGTTTGCAACGTGGTTTCTTCAAGTTTTACTCGTATCCTCGAAAGCAAAGCTTGTACCTTGCGGGCAAAAAGGATTATTCGTCGCGCATTCAGCCCGACTTTCGAGATGCGTTCACAAAGTTCTTTCCTTTCGATGACGCAGAGTATGAACGGCGTAAGCTTGACGCGCTGGCGATGCTTGATAAGAAGCCTGACAAGTTTGCTCAGAAGCTTTTGAATCGTTTGGGAAGCTTGATGGTGGTTTTGAGTGAGAAAGGCTGGACTCAACCTCAGTTAGCATTGGCTTTGAGCAAGTTTTCTGGTGAAAAAGTGTCAAAAGACATGGTACAGGGTACAATATCACGTTTCAAAGACTCAATGGTTGGCGTTCATACTGTTAGTAACCTAGAATCAGAACGGGAAAAGTCAGGGATGACGGGCGGTGATACTGCTTGATTGTCGCGCTGTTTTTCTTATTAGCGATGTTTTCAGGCTTATTAGCGTTATTAGCGTGGCGTTACGCCTGCCAAAGATACGTTAAGAACAGGTGTAACCCGAAATGAAGGTTTGTTTGTATGCTCGCGTGAGTTTGGATGAGACAAACAAAGAAGACCGCAGGTATCAAGAGCCAGAGAACCAACTTGAACCGTTAAGGCAATGGGTAATTAACAAGCAATGGCAAATAGTGAACGAGTACGTTGATAGGGGAAGTGGTGCGGACCCAAACCGTCCACAGTTCAGACAGATGCTTCAAGACGCGATGTTGTTACGCTTCCAAGCCATTCTGGTATGGAAGTTCGACAGGTTCAGCCGTGAGCCTATGTTTGTCGCTGTTGGGCGCGTGCAGAAGCTCAGAGAGCGCGGCGTGGGCGTTAAGAGTCTTACGGAAAGCTGGCTTGATACTGGGAATGATAACCCGATAGGTGACGTGATTCTTTCTATCATGGCGTGGTCGGCGAGCGAGGAACGGCGCAAGATAAGCGAGCGTACTAAAGCAGGCATTCAGCGAAGACGCAACATTGGTCAATGGCGAGGTGGTCGTCCCAAGAAGGAAAAGGGGGGTGTGGTTTTGGACTCCTCAACCAGCACACCCTGATGTTAAAGGGACGTTTGTTTTGGTGTAAATGAAAATAAAGAAAAAAAACTGCCTTTGAATTTGTATTCAAGGTTTTATTCGTTGACAGGTTCCCAGTTGCTTTCCGCTACCCATCGCATTTCGCAATCCAAACACGTCACTTCTAGTGTCATGTTTTCATAGCTCTCACTGTCCGCATTGGATCCGTCAAAGCGGTGTCCGTTTCGTTTTTCGCACTCGTTTTGTTTTTTCGCCATGTTAAAACTCTGGCGATGGGTCTTTCTTTTTAGGTCTTTCGGTCGTTAAGAAAAAACGTTTTCTTATTAGTGCTATTAGAGCACTATTAAGGACTGTAAGGGCTGTTTTTCTCGAAAGGTTTTTAACTGCCTTATTTTGGTGTTCTTCTTATGAATATGGCACGAGTACGCCTCAAACACGATGTTGCGTCTTTGAGGCGCGAGTACAAGCGGAACTTGGCTGTTGGCTTGTTTGAAGTATCAATTCACCATAAATATTCCCGTTTCAAAGAACAAATCAGCGCGTTCAACAATCAATATTGTCAAATGAAGTGGTGGACGGACCCTTTGTGGATAAGACGTTTTCTTCTTTGGCGAAAAACGAGAAAAATAGCTGAAAAAGTTAGTTTGATGGAAGAATACCTGCCTGCGCACTTGTCAAAGTAAATTTTTCACCCAATATAGCTTGTTGTTTGTAGTTTGAGTTTTGCTTTGCTTAGTGGTTTGACGTTTTGAACGGCTGGCATTGGCTCATCGGTGTCTTCTTCAAAGCTAGACCAGTCCTCATCACCTACTGGTTGTGCGACGTTTTGCGCGCTGGCGTATTGTTCACTCGATATTTTGCTTAGACTGTGAACCGCAACGCCCTGTTTTGTGACGGCGAGTTGGATGACTAACACATCATCGCTGTCTTTTCCGCCTGATAGAAGTTCTCTTGTTTTTTTCAAATCATCCATTGATACGTCTTTCATCGTCGCCTCCTGTACCCAAACGTTCGCTTGTAAATTTTGATGCGTTCTAGGTCTTCAGCGTCCTTCTTATGCCTGAAAGCGAACTCTTTGCTTGATAACGCTTTGCGCTTGTCCTTTTCGACTGCTGACAAACAAGCGTACCTCACTCCGTCTATCGCTTGACTGCAAATTTTTCCAGTGCGAGAAAAATCTGCGATGCCAACGTCATCTTTCGTTTCTCGCTTGTTGTCCCAGCCTGCATAAATAACTTTGTGCGTTCCTTTATGAAACTCGCTCGGACGCGAAAAAAACAAGTCACCCTGAGCAATCCTGTCAAGCTGTTTTTCCAACAAGCGAGCTTCACGCTGTGGATGTCGTGCTGAAACATCATAGTCATAAGTTGGACGGCTCAAAAAACCCAAACGCTTTTGAATCGCTCTAGCACCATAAATTGTGAGCTTGTTTTTCTTAGCTTGCGCTAGGACAAGTTCATCTTTCGCAGCCACTGCAAGCATTCTGCTCAGCCAGCTAACACTCATCGTTTTTTCTTACCTCTCTTTCCTTTTTTAACTTTTGAGATACCCAAAGCTTTTTTCAAATTGCGTTCTAATATTCCAAAGTCAAGCCTGTCTCGCCCTTCAATTTCGAACTGTTTGCGCCGAACGCTTCTTGGTAAACCTCGAATTTCCAGCCCAGTGAGTTTTCCTTTCGGTATTCCTTTTTTGCCTAAAAACAAGCCCAACAAACTAGGAGCGCGACGAGTTGGTGCTCTAGGATAGCGTTGTTGTTGTCTTCTCTCTTCGCTACCGCCACCGCCTCCTAAAAAGAAAGGCGGAAAAAGTGGAAGTGTTGGCGGTTCGAAAGGTCGTTCTCTGAACTGGAAGCCTGTTCCTGTCTCGCCTCGTGGTCTGGGGGTTGTTCCTTCTTTTGGCGTTGTGGCTGGAGTGGTTCCTGTTCCTGCGCCTGTGACTGGCGTGGTTATTTCTATCGGTCGCGCTGTCGGTCCTGTTATCGTCTTAATTTTGATGCCTTCTATTGGCTTGGTTCCTGTCAAAGTTTTTTCCAAGCCTTGAACGATTGTTGCGATAGCGTTACCAGTTTGAGTTCCAACATCTTGAAGCGTTCGAGTTTGCAGTCTGGGAAGTTCAGCTAGTCTGGAAGGAGCTATTCTTTCAATTTGTGTTGGCGCGAGCGTGGTGAAACTAACATCTCTTTCGAACGCTAGTGAAAGAGCTTGTTTCGGGACTTGAAACGTTCGGAACGGCGAGAGTGCTCTATCAATGCTCACTTTCAACGATTCAGGTTCTATCGCAGGGCGTGGACTGATGCCTGTCGATATGCGACTCGGCTGTCCTAAAATGAACTGTCCTTTTTTGCCCCACGCTCTAGTTAATGCGTCTTTGAAAGCTCCTTTACTTGGGAGTTTAACAACGGCTCCTTTGAAACGTTTTTCTAATTGTCGTGCCGTTATTTCTCTTTTTCGCGCACGGAAAAAAACTCTTTCTTGAGGGAGTATTGATAATAGTTCTTCAACTGTTTTTTTGGACGGCTTGCGCGGCGGTGTCTCCTTCAATGTTAAAGTTCTTAGGCTCGCGTCAAGATTGTCTGCCAGTTCTCGAATGTTTGTTTCGAAAATGTCAGTAATTTTTTGACGGCTTGGCGGTTTGAACTTTTCAACCGCGCCAATTTCAAAGAAAGGCTGTTCTCGCCTGACTTTTCCTTTTATCGCTGGAAGCCTCGCAGTTCCAGTAACAACCCTAACCCCCCCTATCTCTGATGGTTGGATGTCCGCGATTTGTTCAAAAATGCTCTGCGTGAGTTTTCCTTTTCGCACTCGTCGAATTCTTAGTTGTCCTAACGCCTTCGCTCCCGACGGACCTGATGAGGTTATAACAGCTAATTGTTCTGCGAACTTTGCGAGTTCGCCTTTCAAGTTTTGCGAGAATATTTCCGCGCTGACTTTTGCTATTCGCAAGTTCTCACTTACGATTTTGCCACCTCCATACAAGTCAACTTTTTCTTCTCGAGCAATTTTGATTTCTCCTTTGAACTGTCGGACGATTTTGAACTCTTCTGTTTTTCCAACTTCGAGTTTGAACCGTAAGTCTGTCAACATTTTTTCTATCGGGCTGACTCTAGTTATTTTAGCAGGAGTGATAGCTGTTCCTCGGACTTGAACCAGTCCTTCGCTTGTTGGAATGGTTTGTTTTTCCAAAATTAAAGTCTCACCAACTTGAACCCTTGAAGGTTGTCGTGTGAGAAGTGTTTTCGTCGCTTGTGCTCCTGCGCCAAACGCGATGAGCTTGAATGGCAAGGCTCCGACTTCTTCAAAAGGCTTCTTGCTTGTCGCTATGCGTAAACCTTCAAGTCCTGCTGTTGCTCCAAGAAGTATTTTGTTAATGTTACTTATCGCTTTTTCGGCTTGTGTTGCGCCTTTGAAAATAGTCAGTCCAGCCAGCGCGCCTTTTTCTGCAAGTCCGAACGCTCCACCAGTAAGGGCGGTCAGTGCTATGTTGCTGGGTCTGCTCGCGTACTCTCTCGCTCCGAACTCAATATCTGCAAACGCTCGTTCTATCTTAGCAAGAGCAGGTGATAGTTTTTCTGTTTGCTCAATGTCTTTGAGAAGCTTTTGTCGAGTTTCTTCTGGTCGAGTTATTTTTTTGACGAGGGGGACGAGTTTGAACTCTTCAAAACTTATCGCCTTGCTTGGTATTGATGTTTTGATGCCTGCTTTCGCGAGGAGTTTTTCAAAATCAACGGCTTTATTTACTTCTTCGCTGATGCTTCGAATTTCACCACCGAACTCTTTTGCGTTGAAAAAATCAGTTTTACGAGTGAACTTGGTGAGTGGAGTGATGCCTTGTTCTTGCGCGGTTTGCTCAACAAGTCGAGGCAGGCTTGCAAGTATTTGTCTTTGAAAATCAAAACTCAACCCCACTTCTGGTGTTGGCTCTATGAAAGGGGATGGTCGTTGGGTTTCTGGTTGTGAAAGTTCTTCCACTCGTCGTTGGAGTAGTGGGCTTAGTATGCTCGCTTTGGTTTGGAATGCTGGCGCGAAGAGTGCGCGTTGTTCTGTTTCTGTTAAGACTCGTGCTGGAATGCGAGGTTCTTTTGTTATGTCTGCTTCGAACACTGCTCGGTTTGCCATCGGTACTTGTTCTCGGAGTTGTTTTTCTGTTTGGCTTTCGAAACGAGTTGTTGGGCGAGCGCGTAACTCGCCCTGTTCGGTTAAGGTGATACCTCTGGTGTCTGTGATGGTGGGGATGCCTTCAAGCTGTGCTTTTTGGCTGAATGCTAGGCTTGCTGGAATGCCGAATTGAAGTTTGCCGAACGGCAGGAGTGCTTGCGTTGCTTGTTCTCTTCGCGTGACTAGGACTGGTTCGCCGAATCGCTCTCCAACTTTGTATGTCACTTCTCGGGGGATGGTTTGGAATTGGATTTGTGACGGCGCACCGCCTAATTGTTGCAGTGCTGTTGGCTTTGCTAATATTGCTTGTCGTGTTAAGCTGGCGGGTCCGAATGCGCGTTCGTAAGGGCTTAGTGGTGCTTGCTTCGTACTCGCTTGTGTGCTGGACGCTCTAGCTTGTATCAAACCCGAAGCTTGAGCTTGAGAAATAATGCCTTCGTCCGCCTGTTGCTGAATCTGACGAGAAGTAAGTTCAAGTTGGAGAAGTTGAATTCCTTTTGACGCGCCCTCAATCCGTTTAGCTTGACCAGCACGACCTCGTAATTCACTGATAAGTTGCTGGTTCTGAGCGATTTCTTTATTCAAACGCTCAATAGAATAATTCTGGAGACTGGGAACAACCATGTATCAAACTGTTAAGGGCTTTGAAATATATACTTATGTCAGCGTTTTATTGCGAGCTACCCATACAAAGTTCAGAGTTTGTTCCTGCGCATCAATGTTTCGTATGTGAAAATTCGGAAAGTCTTTCCGAGCAGTCTCAAATTCAAAACAGGCATTTCTTTCTTCATACTAACCCCTCGTTAGTTGGTTGCTCGATAAAAACTTTCGCTTTCTTCTGCTTTGATGTGAACGCCTTGATTTCTTCAACACTCAACTCACCTGACATGATAGCTTCCAAAACTTTCGAAGCGTGCTTCTCACGCTCCTCATTCACCAAAGCCATTTTAACACTCAAAGGTCTAAAACAAGTGTTACAAGAAGAACTCTCAGACGCATTCATCCTACCACAAGCCTGACACCGCACGCTCTCAACCTGCGTTTCCATTGGTTGCAACCCGTTCATCTTCAACACGGTATCATCAACATCCTTACCAGACAAGTGAACGTACACGCTCGCCATATCACTACCCGCAGTCCACCCAAGATAAATCTTGAGTTGTTGCTCAGTCATAAACTTGGCAAGCCGAGTCGCGGCAGTATGTCTGAACAAGTGCGGGTGAACCTTTGTACGATAAACATCTCTAAGTTTATGACTCTTCTTATCTTCAACAGTTCGTACTTTGTATGTTCTAACTTGCGCGTCTATCGCTTTCTTAACAATCATCATGCGGATACACTCGTAATCCATTCTATCATAGAGCGCGCTTTTCTGGCTTGCGTTCAAGTTTATCCACAACCAATCCTCATCGTTATCTTTGTGTGGGTGGTCCATCAACCATTGACGCAAGTGACGCTCACACTGAACTACACGAATGCGCCTAGCTCCTGTCTTTCCAGAAGGAACTGTGATAACCGCGCCATGATTGTCAAAATTGACGTGTTTGATTTGAAGCGCGCCAAGCTCGCCTATTCTCATACCGCTTTCAGCAAGGAGAGAGATGATAGCCTTGTCACGGGTATTTTTGCAAGCAGTTATCATTCGCTCAACCTCTTCTAGAGTCAACATATCTCCCTCGTTGGGAACTGTCTTCTTGCTTTGCGGAATGCTTGTCTTGAAGAATTTGACAAGGTGCTCCTTATCGTTGCCCTTGTAGTATTTCTTGATGGCTTTCTTTATCTCGGCTTGTGTCTTGATGCTGTACTTTGATTTTTGGATGTTGATGATAAACTCGCGCAGTTCATCTACTGTTGCGCTCGCCATGTTGAAATTGGGCGGTGCGCACTTGTCGAGTCCGTTGTGGAATGTCGTTATGAACTTGGCGATGCTTGCGGGTGCGAGTCCTTCGCTTGACATCTTGCGAGCCATGTCTGCTATCTCTTTCTTGTTTTGTGGGCTGATGGCTTCGTTTTTTTGTAGGCTGGTGAGGTTTTGGGTGACTCGCTTGTTTTGGTCGATAAATGGTCTCATGGCGGGTCTGGGTCGATGCGTTGCTTATAAACCTTCCTGTGGTATTAGTAGAAAAATTACTACGAGCCTGCTGGGATTCGAACCCAGACCGCAGGGTGTCTTAGCCAACGCTTGTGCTCATATCATCGCAGGGCGCTGTCCGAAGCCCTGTATCCTATCCGTTAGACTACAGGCCCGTTTGAAAAGAAACTCATCTATGAGCGTATAAAAAGGTTTGCAGAAAACTAGTATTCTTCTTTGACTTTCATCAATCGGGTTGCGTAGCCTGCGACGGAGTTTCGTATTTTCTTGCTGGCTCCGCTGATGAGTTCTGCGACTACTTTCTTGTTCTGCTCGAATTCTTGTCCGAGTTCAGGCTTGCTCATCTTGATTATGTCTTTGGTCAATCTCTTGATGAGCTGTGTTTTGATTCGTCCCATAGTCTGATTGGATAAGGGGTGGTTTATAAATGTGACGGTTTGTGATTGGCTGTAAGTCTGTAACGCGGTGGTTCGAAAGTAAGTAGTTATGCTGTTCATAAGCTATCCTTCCGTCCCGCAGTCTTCCATCCTACGTTCATCCGTCGTCCGTCCTACTTCCTACCTCTGTCTTGCCGTTTAATCAGCGTAGTCTGAACTCGAATCGAGGTTCAGTGAGGTCGCTTACAAGGCTTCGATAGCCTAAGAGGCGCATGAACGCTTCTGTCGAGGGCGCTCTTAAAGTATAGATGTCTCTTCCAAGCACGAGTGTCGCTCTGCTGTTTCTTTGTGATGCCATTAACTCTCTCGCGCTTTTGTTTGGTGTTATGCTAAGGACGATGCCGTCTTCGACTGTGTGTTCAAGGTCTTCTCTTGCGGCGTTGTTGAAGATGTTGACAGTGGTGTTTTCTTGGGAATATCCTACGAGCATGTCTGATTCTAGTAGATTGTCTTGTATGCCTTCTCTCGTTGGTCCTTCGTCTAAGTTTCCTGTTAGGTTGTAGATGTTTTCGAGCGCGTCTACATCTATTATTCGGTTGAGGTCAGAGTTGCGCGTGATGACTGTTTTTGCGTCGTTGAATGGTTTTTTTCCTCGGAATACATCAAGGAGGGTTTGTGCTTCGTCGCGCGTGATGGTGATTGGCGTGGTTGGGCGTTCTCTTACGATTGCGCCGTAGTTCGGCTCATTCGATTGAGGCGGTGCGTTTTGCGCTTGCCACGCGGCGTATAATTGTCGTTCAGAAGTGCTGCGTACAATGTTCGCGTTGTCAACTGCGTCGTATCTGCATCTGCTTGCGCCAAATTCGTATGCGAGGCCTGCGTAGAATAGTGTTCCTTCCTGTGCAAGACCCGTGAATGCGTCGCGCGACCTGTTGATTGCGATTCCTGTGAATGCGCGAAGGGCGTTTTCTTCGCCTCCGAATGATAGTCCGAGTTCTGCTAGCATTGATGCGCGCGGTTCTTTTCTTGTGTATTCTCGCAGTTGTGATGCGGAATAGATTTCTCCTTCGAGTCTAAGGTCGGCGATGCCGTAATCCAAGAGCAAAGTGGCTCCTGTTGAGAATCCGTTTCTGTGCAGGGGTGTTTCGAATGTTCTGCTGCCCATTGTGTGCTGGGCGAATAGTCCGACAAGAAAGTGCAGCGGGCCGAATCTTCTTTCGTGGGTGATTTCTGCGCGGGTGATGTGGCGTATTGCGTAAGGCTCTATGTCAAAGTCTTCGAAATAGTCTATTTCAAGGTTGGGAAGTGCTGGAACGCTCAGGTCCCATTGTACGTTTTCTGCGATGTGGCGCAAAGTCAGAAGAGTTATTGAGTCTTTGTCTTGATAGAGCGCCGCGTTTATTTCGGCGTAAGCTCCCGCGCGTGCTTCTGAGAGTGAGAGTATTGTCGATAAATATTCGTATCTGTGTTTTTTGTTGTTGATGTCGCGTGGCTGGTATGCGATATCGTCCGGGACTGCAGAGAATCCTTCGATGAACGCTCCGATTTTTGTGTTGATGAAACTGCAGGGGTTGATGTCAAGTTCTAGGCGCGCGCCAAGTCCTGCGGCGTATAGTTTGGAAGTTAGCGCTTGCGTATCATAGTTGTCATTTCCGTATCCAACGCTCAGGTTTAGCGTGGTGTTCAAAGCGATTGTGTCGTTTCCAAGTCGAAAATCTGGGCGGTATGCCGCGTAAGCTCCCCATTTTTCTCCTAGCGCTCCGCCTCCTGCGTAAATGTCGTAGAGGTTGATTTCTGCGCTTGCGAATTCTTCTCTCAAGGGATACTCGCGCGAGCCTGCGTAGTCTATTCGTATTCCAAGGTCGTTGTCTCGAAGGTCAAGGCTTGCGCCGAATCCTTGTGTGTCTCCTGCGAATCCGTGTGCGCTCGCGTGGGCGTGTACGTCGGGTGCGGGTGTTTCTTGTGCTTTAGAAGTTGATGTGATGCCAAGTGAAAGCGCTGCTGCGATGGTTGCGTTTTTGAGGAATTCTTTTGCTTTCTTCAAACTCACGATTTGTTTTCGGGCAATTGCGCATTTAACTATTGTGACACATTTTGTTCAGCAGGCATTTGTCTTCCGTCTGCCGTTCATCCGTCTTCCGTCTTACCTTCGTGCCGTCCAGCCTTCCTACCGTCGTCCGTCCCGCCGTCTTCCGTGCCTGAGACCGCAATGTTTATAAACCCCCTGCTGTGTTGTTCGCGTTATGGTAAAAGCTCCTGCGAAAGCAGTCATTATTAAAAAAAAGCGTTGGGTAGCGATTATTGCGCCTAAGCTTTTCAACGATCAGCTTTTGGGCGAGTCTTTTGTCGAGGAACCTGCCAACCTTGTCGGCAGGTGCGTTTCTGTTAGCCTTATGGTTTTGACTGGCGATCCTCAAAAGCAGAATGTCAGTGTTTCTTTCAAGATTGTCGGCGTCCAAAATGATATGGTTACGACCGAGCTTACTGGTTACAGGCTTCTTCCTGCGGCCGCAAAGAAGATGATGCGTCGCAAGCGAAATAAGATAGAGGATTCTTTCATTGTCGAAAGTGCTGATAAGAAGATTATTCGTATTAAGCCTCTCATAGTGACTCGAGGCAACACGACTGGCAGCGTTCTTGCGACTATGCAGAAGCTTGAGCGCGCGTTTATAGCAAAGGTTATTTCTCAGTCTGATATCGACACTCTTATTCGTGATATTGTTCAAAAGAAGCTTCAGTCAAGCCTTTCTCAATTGCTTCGCAGGCTTTATCCGGTGGGTGCGTGCGAGATTCGTATGCTTGAAGTGATTCCTGTTGAAAAAGTCAAAGAGCTTGGTTTGAAGATTACTTTGCCTCCTGACAAGCTTCCTGAAATCAAGATGCCAAAGCGCAAGGAAGAGCAGCAAGCTGATGAACAGCCGCTCGATCAGGCGTCCGAGCAGCCTTTGCAGGCTTAATTCTAGTATGAACATTCTTGGCCGTGGCGCGGAAGCGGTTGTTGTTGAGCATGATGGTGTTGTTGTAAAGGAGCGTTTGAAGAAAGATTATCGTGTTGCTGTTCTTGATGAGAGATTGCGAAGGCAGCGCACGCGAAGAGAGTCCTCGATTCTAAAGAAGGTGAACGCGCTTGGCATTCCTTCTGCGAAGTTTTTGGATATGGATGACAAGACGATGGAAGTTGAGATGTCTTTTGTGCAGGGAAAGAAACTGCGCGACGTTCTTGACAATCACGTTCATTTCGCCGAGCAGATAGGAAAGATTGTGGGAAAACTTCACACGAACGACATAGTCCACGGCGATCTTACGACATCAAATCTGCTCGTGCATGAAGATGTTGTTTCAGTCATTGATTTCGGTTTGAGTTTCATCAGCAAGAAGGTCGAGGACAAGGCTGTTGATTTGCACGTGTTGCACGACGCCATAAAGAGCAGGCATTATGATGTCCATGAGGAATGTTTCAATCTTATAATCAAAGGCTACAGTCATTCTAATCCAAATGCAAGTGAAGTTCTTGAGCGTTTGAAGGTCGTGCAGTCTCGCGGACGAAACAAGAAATAATCAATTGATAACTTTCACTTTCAATCCTTTTATCTTCTCGAAGTCTTTGTCGAGGGTGATGAGTGTGGCATTGCTTGCTTTGCAGATGGCCGCGATGAGGATGTCCATTTTATTGATGAGTTTTCCTTCGCGCTTGAGTTCACGTTCGATTTGCGCGCTGTGGACGGCGCAGTCTTTTGTGTAGTCGAGCGTTGGAACTGCGTGGAGTATGCCTTTGAGGACGAATAGTTCTGCGCTGTTTCGCGCCCCGATGAGGATTTCGTGCACGCAGACGCTGGTGGTGAGGAATTCTTCCTCTGTGAGCGAGTCGCTGATAGGTTGAGAGCGCGGTCCGTCGATTATTCCTTCAATGAGTGCGCTTGAGTCGAGTACGTACACGTTCTATCTTTTCCTCCATGTCTTTGCTCATTTCTTCGCGGATGGCGCGCAGTCTCTTGTGCCAGTCTTCCGCTTCCTTGGGCGTCGTCTTGAGCGCTCCGCGCAGAGTGTCGAATGTTGCGCGTTTGTATCCTATTCTGGTGAACAGCTCGCTGAAGCTCTCATCGTGGCGTTTGAGTCCTTTAACGGCTTCGTATGCTTTTGTGGTCACGGTTATAGTCTTGACTGCCATGAACGTATGTTTATGTTTAAACATATTTAAAACTTGCGGTGTTTAACGTCATCTATAGTCATTCCGTCCACCCTCCTGCCGGTAAGCCGACTTCTATTCTGCCGTCAATCCGTCCCGTCGACAAGCCGTCCTCCGGGCGTCCGTGCCTGCCGTCCAGCCGTTTTACAATCTAGAATCTGTACCAGCGTCTGTCTTCGAGTTGCAGCGCGAATCGCAAAAGTTCTATGTCGGGGATGGTGCTGTATTCTCGTAGCGGGAACCTGCAGCAGAATGCCGAAACAAATGGTCTGTGTAGTTCGTCTTGGACGAGCTGCCTTAGCGATTCAAACGCTTCAATGTGGTCGTGGTCCAGCGCTATCTCTCGCAGTTGCGCGGGTATTTCCATCTCTTGGCATTTTCTGTATAGCTTGAGTGCTGTTTCAAGATGGAATGTCAGCGCGCTTGGTTTTTCGTATGCATACTTGTCTTCGCTCATAATCCGAGTCCTAGAATGGGGGTTTTTAAAGTTTACTGGGAATCGTGGATGCCCATTTGTCTGCATTTTTCTTTCCACATCGCGCCTATTTTCGCAAGGTCTTGCGCGAATTTGACGCTGATTCTGTATGTTTTCTTGTACAGGTCGTAGTCGATAAGTCCCATGGCTTTCATCGGCGTCAATATTCTGTCGTAGAATTGTCGTTTGTTATATGATAGCTTGACGCGTTTTCCTTTGTAGGGCGCTTCTTCTAGGATGCATTCGTAGTTGCCGTCGTGCAGTTTTGTGGCGAACTCGCTCATGGTTGTTTTGTCTATCTCTCCTTTTTTGGAGGCCATGAATTTTATTAGTTCTTTCGCGACGATTTCCTGTTGGCTTGTGGCAAAAATTACCTCGAAGATGTCTTGGGGCAGGTTGAATCTATCGTATAGTATTACCATATGTTTTCCACTCCCAGTATAGTCATGTCCGCCTCAGTATATAAAAGTTGTGGATAAACTCTTTATACGTGTGTTTTGTCTGTGGATTTATGAACAAGTATCTTTTTGCAGCTGCTGCGATGGCAGGCGCTTCTGTTCTTAGTTTTGGTTTGAGTTCTGCGTATTATTCGGGGCAGATGGAGAAGGAATCGTATCGCGCTCGAACAGAGCTTGAGCGTGTGATGCAGGAATCGCAGTCAAGGCGCTCTATAGCAGATGTTCGTTCTGTTTCTGTCAGTTTGGTGTGCGTCATCGCTGATACTGATAAGGATGGAACGCCTGAGCTGCATTTTTTCACGCCTGATGGGAAGCGTGTTTTTTCTGATGATGTGAGTTTGGAGCCGTTCAAACGTCTTCCGTACAGCGGCGAGTCTTTCTGAGAAACCTTTTTAAACATCGGAAATCCACCAGTCTGAGACTGGTGGTTTGCTCATTCGCAAACCACGAGAGAGTGGATTTCCGAGTGTGTTCAAAAACCACTGGTCACTCATGCTGCTGGTGTTGAGCGAGCGCAGCGAGCGACCACCAGTGGTTTTTGACATGGTCTTCAGGAAAATCGAGTATATGAGTGACGAGCAGTTGAATCAGGAGCCGGTAAAAGAATTTGATTCTGATGTATTGGAAAGCAAAGTCTTGCGCTATGGAAAGACTGCTCTTTCGTATGGTATGGGCGCGCTTGCGGCTGGTGCAGGCGAATTTATCGCATTTTCCTCGCCGCAGTTGTTTTTGGACGCGGGTGATTATCATGTTTCTGCCGGAAAGCTCGGCTGGCTTGCAGCCGGGGGTTTGGCGGTTGGGTATGTTGGGAAGAAAGCGTGTGATGGAGTGATGTATCTTTCGCGCAGTCTTGCGACAAAGATGTTCACAAAGACTGATGAGCGAAAAAGGAGTTTGAGCTATGTGGGCTGTCTTGGCGCATTCGCTTTCGCTTCATTGTTTCCTGTGGCTGCTTGGACTGCGGCTGAACTTGAGCCGGCTATGAACGCTCGCAAAAATAATATCTCTTTGGCGGTTCCAAGATTAGGTGGTGCTGTATCTGAACTAAGTGAGATCGCAGGTTATAACGTTCAACTAATTCGTGAATCTTTTTCGCGCGATGAGATTCCTGCAAGAGGGTCTGTGACTGATTACTCGCGAACGCTTCCTCCTTCGCCGAAATCAAGGTCTTCGCTGGAGAGGCAGGACTGGGAGGAGCAGTGCAGGGAGATAATAATTCAGGGCATTTTCAGGGAGGGTGGCTGGCTGTATAGGGGTGAGTTGGCTGGAAGGGATTTGTATTTTCATTTCTCTGACTTGACGTGCGGGGACCTGAAGTCTGACTTGGGTCATAGGGTGTATTTAGGTTCTAATTTATTTTGTGATTATGCGAGTTTGTATTGGGGCGGTGAACTGATTGCTAGGTGGAGCGCTGCTCAAATTGAGCTTGGGAATTCCGAACTTGTATTTTCTAGTTTTACAAGGAGTATGTCTCACTCGAAATGCGTTGAATTTCCGTATAGGTATGGTTCGTTTAGTTCGACTTCTAAGTTTGGTGTGCATTCACTTATTGGTGACGTGATTTTTGATCGTTCAATGATTGATGCAGGGATAGTGCTGGCATTCTGTGAGCCGTATTTAATTTTGAAAGAGACTGTGCATGAGGGGGCAGTGGAAAAGAAAACGTTCAATGTGCGCGCGCTTGATGGTTCTGTGTTGTTCTGCAAGGATGTAACGGAACCGCATATTATGCTTGATGAAGATACTCGGCAGGTTTTGTACGTTAATGAAGGAAGTAAAGGAGTTGCGCGGTACTTGATTGATGGAACAAGAGAATCTGTTGATGAATCAAAGCTTATGCCTGATCTTCGTGAGACTTTGAAGTTAGAGTGAGTTATTTTTACTGGTTCAGTTGAGTATTATCATCATTGCGTTGTTCTTCTTCTTCGCGTATTTTTGCGATTTCGTCTGGTGAGAATCTAACTTCGTTCTGCGAAAGCCGTGCTCTGATTTTTCTTGCAATGATTTCATCCTTTATGACTTTTTGAGTGCCGTATGCAGTTCCTGCAAGGCTGATAAGTGCCAGTAGTCCGAATCCGATTCCGCCTATGAGTTCTTCCGCGTGAACATCGTGCTTGTTCACGATGGCGTACATTTTTTCGCTTAGTTCTTTTGTGTCCATCGCTTGCCCGCTTGCGAGTCTTTCTTCGAGGTCGCGTGAGAGCCGGCTGAGTTCTTCTAAATGCGAGTTGTTGCTGCGCACAAGTTCTACTGTTTCAAAACCGTGGTGGGCGACGTTCTGCGCTTTGCCGTCGTATTCTTTTAGGTACTCTGCTGTTCCTCGTAAAAGGTCCGCGTTCTGCATTCCTTTGCCGTTCGCGTATTTGTCTAAGAACACATAGCTCAAAGTTCCTGTTGCCGCGGTTAGTATGAACGGGAACGCTAGTAGTTCTGCTGCGTTTTTTAGTGAATCAAGCATACATTTCGCTTCATCTGCAGGTTTTTATTCTTTTCGCGTCTGTACTGCCGTCCATCCATCCTGCCGTCGTCGTCCGTCCTACTTCCAACTTCCTACGTCCTACTCGCGTAAGCACACAAAAACCTTTTAAACAATCCCTGTTGTCTTGGACGTATGATAACGCTTACGTTGCCGGATGGCAAGAAGATTCAGCTTCCGGTTAAAAGCACGGGTTTGCAGGTTGCGATGGCTATAGGTCCTAAACTTGCGCAGGCAGCGCTCGGAATAGTTATTGATGGAGAAGTTCGCGACCTTAGCAGGATAATTGAGAAAGATGCGTCAATTAGGATTCTCACGTTCAAGGATGTTGAGGGTAAGGATGTTTTTCGTCACAGCACTGCGCACATTTTGGCTCACGCGATTAAGAAGCTTTATCCTGAAGCAAAACCGACTATCGGTCCTCCTGTTGAGGAGGGTTTTTATTATGATTTTGACGATCTTAAGATTGCGCTTGATGATTTTCCAAAAATCGAGCAGGCGATGAATGATATCGTAAACGCGAATCATTTGTTTGAGCGTCACGAGTGGGAATTAGCCGACGTTAAAAAGTTCGAGGGCGATAATCCTTACAAGGTCGAGCTCGCAGAAGATTTCAAGAAGAAGGGCTGGAATCTGACAGCTTATCGTGATGGTGATTTTATTGACTTGTGCGAGGGGCCTCACGTTCCGAGCACGGGTGTGATAAAAGCGTTCAAACTCACAAAAATCGCGGGCGCTTACTGGCGTGGCGATCAGAAGAATAAGCAGCTGACGAGAATCTACGGCATTAGTTTCCCGTCAGATAAGGAGCTTAAAGAGCACGTCAAGATTCAAGAGGAAGCTGAAGCTAGGGACCACAAGAAGATTGGCAAAGAGATGGAGTTGTACATGCTTCATGAGCTTGTTGGAAAAGGTCTTCCTTTATGGCTGCCTAAGGGCGAGATTATCAAGAATGCGATTGAGCAGTTCGCAATTGAGACGGAGGATAAGGCAGGGTTCGAGCGTGTCTCAACGCCTCATCTTGCGAAAGAGGAATTGTTCCAAAGAAGCGGTCATTTGCCTCATTATGCGGAGAGTATGTATCCTAAGATGGTGATGGATGACGGGACGTATTATCTTAAGTCGATGAATTGTCCATTGCATCATCTCATTTTCGGACACAAGCCTCGCAGTTATCGTGATTTGCCTGTTCGTTTGGCTGAATATGCGATGGTTTATCGCAATGAATTATCTGGAACTCTTGCGGGCCTTTCTCGTGTTCGTGGTTTGGAGCAGAATGACGCTCACATTTATTGCATGAAGGAGCAAATCGCTGACGAACTTAAGGCTGTTCTTCAGATGATTAAGAATTACTTCGATGTGTTCGGTTTCAAGCAGTACCATTTCCGTCTTTCAAGATGGGATTCAAAGAACAGCGAGAAGTATATCAACGAGCCGGATAACTGGGAGTATTCTGAGGAAGTTCTTAGAAAAGTTCTAAATGACGTCGGCGTTGCGTTTATTGAGGCGCAAAATGAGGCGGCGTTTTACGGTCCTAAGATTGACGTTCAGTTCAAGAACGTTTACGGCAAGGAAGAGACTCTTTCTACTGTTCAACTTGATTTCGCGGCTAAGACGCGTTTCAACTTGTTCTACGTTGACAAGGAAGGCAAAGAGAATAATGAAGTGTTTGTCATCCACAGAGCTCCGCTTTCATCTCACGAGCGTTTTATGGCGCATTTGATTGAGCATTTCGCTGGCAAGTTCCCTCTCTGGCTTTCTCCTGAGCAGGTTCGTGTTCTAACCGTTGCTGAGCGTTTCGAGATGGAAGGTCAAAAGCTTGTGAACAAGCTTAAAGAGCAGGGCATTCGCGCTCATCTTGACGCTTCAATGGAGACTATTAACAAGAAAGTTCGCAACGCCCAGCTCGACCAAGTCAATTACATTCTTGTTTTCGGCGAGAAAGAGATGCAAGGGCAGCTTAGCGTGAGAACACGAGATAATAAAGTTCTGGGTCCTGTTGCTGTTGACGCGTTCATAGGGCAGTTGAAGGAAGAGATTAAGCATAAGAAGTAGTTTTTTCACATTCTCGAAATGTTTATTTACTTCTTTGCGGTTTGTTTAGTTATGGATGATCGTTTGCGTCGTTTGGAGCGTTTGGCAAGGACGAGTAGTGTGTGGAGTGATGTTTTGCGTTGGCTGCAAGGTATGGTGAGGCGTTGGTTGCGTTGCGTGGTTTGTGCGCGGGTGATGATGGTTTGCATCCTTTTGCGGGAGGAGTTGCTCGTCCTTTGACGTTTAAGGAGACTGTTCAGGCTCGTATTGACCAGTTTGAGCATGAGGGCGCGGCTGGTTTGTGGACGAATTGGTTAGATACGAGTAGTGCGATTGTGTATCAAAAAGACACTACAAAGTTTCGTATTGTTTCTTTGAGTGATGATTTGTTGAGGAATGTTCCTGCTTCGTTCAGGGATGCATTTTTGCCTGTGAATTATGATGATTTTTCAAGTTTTGTTGAGCTTGATGTTCAGGATAGAGATGATTTGTATAATCGGTCGTTGACTCCGGATCAGGTTTTGAAGCATAAGGGTTGGCTTGCGGCGGTTGAGGGTGATAGGAATTTGTTGAGGCGGTATTCTAATATTGTTTTTGGACAGGTTCAAGGTGGTGTTGCGATGGCGTTTTGGACAGTTCACAGGCAAGATGCGCAAGGAAGATGGGTGTGTCCTGCGCAGAGTCAATTGCGGCCGTTGTGCGCCTACTATATTCATGGCTACTGCAGTTGTAATGGCTACGGGAGTCTCAGCTACGACGCCCGTTTCGCTCGAGTACGCCCATTATAAAACGCGAGCCCGAAGGGCGAGCCAATTGCGAGCGTAGCGAGCTATTAGCGAGCCCCGCAAGGGGCGAGCGATAAATTCTACCAGCACGGAGCGCTTGCGCAAAATTCGACAATTTTTATCCAGTCAGAAACTAATCGCCGTCAAACTTCCTTCTTCCCACATCCTGCCTCCTGCTGTTCTTCGTGCCTGTCGTCTTGCGTCCCGCCTTCTTTCCGTCCTACCGTCATGCCGTCCATCCGTCTTCCGTCCTACATACATCCAACGTCCTACTTCCTACTTCATCCATCCTGCCGTCGTCATACAAACCATACAAAACATTTAAATACCATTTTCTCCTCGATATCTTTATCATTTTAAAGGAGGCTTTGATATGAAAAGAGGACAAACAGGTATTGGCTTGGTGATTCTTGGCGTAGTTGCCATTATTGCGGTGATCGGCCTTGTGTTGCTGTTCACTCGAGCGAGCAAAGAAGGTGCATTGCTTACCGATTTATCGATAGGTAACACGTATCAGACGTTTAATCCGGATGTTGAGTCTGGAATCGCTCCGGTCTATGCGACCCCGAGCGGTCCTGGAGCGCCTCAGGTTGTTTATCCTGCAGGTCCGGGTTATTACCCTTCTGCAGTGCAGACCAAGGGTAGCAGGACTCCTGCGTTTGTCGTGAGCGGTCGTTACACGTCTGGCGGTTTTGCGAGCATTGAGGATTTGTATGCTTGCGAGCGTGACTTGATGACAGGTCCGAAGATAGGAGTTCCTCATGACATGTTCAATTGCTATTCGGTTCCTAACAAGGGATCGACCGGCGCTGAAGTTGAAGGAAACTTCCCTGGCGCGAGTTCAGCTCAGGCAAGGCCTCCGCTTGAAGGAGTAGGTAAGCTTGGCGGCGATATGTACTGTTACGCGAACAGCCTTGGAGCTGAGCAGCAGGTGCCGAACAGTGAAGATTTGATTCGTGAGAATGTTTTGACGACATTGGTTGATAACAAGTCCGGTAATGAGCGCTTTGACTGGTCTTCAGTCTTGGTGAATGGCGTTCGCGTGCCGGTCTGTTGGGCGTCTGCAAAGACGTTCCCCTTCGACCAAGGTCAGAAGTAGAAATAAATTTTGAGCTTTTTCTTTTTTTTCTTTAGCTTTTTTAATCAATTTTATTAAGTACTTCCTACATCCTACTTCCAACGTCCTACAACTTACCGACTACAATGCCAACTGAACTAAAGCAAGTGATTATCGTTCGTGATGATTTGAAGCTCACCAAGGGCAAGATGGCAGCGCAGGTTAGCCACGCGTCTGTGGGCGCGGTTTTAAAGACTCATAAGGATGATTTGAAGTCTTGGCAGGACCAAGGTATGAAGAAAGTTGTTCTTAAAGTTCCGAATCTTGATACGCTTCTAAAATATATGCGCAAGGCGCAGGACGCGGGGCTTGTGGTCTCTTTGATTACCGATGCGGGCAGAACTCATCTTGAGCCTGGCACGACGACTTGTCTTGGAATTGGTCCGGATAAAGCAGAAAAGATAGATAGAGTGACTGGCGATTTGAAGTTGATAAGTTGAAGCAGCATACATTTCCGAAACGTATTTAAAGCCAGTTAGCGAGAGTAGTCATATGGCTCAGACAATAACGATGAAGGATGTGTATGGTGCTATTGTTGATATTAAGCGGCACATGGTTTCAAAGGAGGAGCTTGCGCGGTTTCTTGAGACTGTTGAGATTCTCCATAATCCTGAAACTATGAAGCAGGTGCGCGCAAGTGATCAGGATATTAGGGCAGGAAGGACTAAGCCTGTTCGAAACGTGAAGGATCTTCTTGCAGAAATGCAATGATTTGGCAGATAGAGAGGACTGAGTCATTTCTTGACGCTCTTAAAGAACATAAGAAAAATGCCGCGCTCCTAAACGCGCTCGAAAAAAAGATGCGAAAACTTCAGCAGGATCCGGTTTCTGTGGGTGGCAAGCTCTCAGGAGAGCTTCATGGCTGGCAGTCCACGCGTCTCATACGAAAATTTCGGCTTTTATTTAAAGTGGACGAGCAAGCAGGCAAAGTTTTCCTTGGTGCGATCGACCATCGCGATGATGCGTATTGATCCGCATCTCCCTTCCTTCTTCCCGCAGTTTTCCGTACAGCCGTCCTATTTTCCACCATCCTTCGTCCCGCCGTTAAAAACGCATTTCCGTAACATTTATAAAGCACCCTTCAAAAATCCCTCAGTATGGCAACTTTTAAGCTCGTAATCGGAACCAAGGGCGGCAAGTGTGTCCAAAAGGACTTGGCCGAACCTACATCTGACTTATTGCTTGGTAAAAAGGTCGGCGATAAGGTCGAGGGTGATTCCATAGGCTTTGCGGGTTATGAGTTCCAAATCACAGGTGGTTCTGATTATTGCGGTTTTCCTATGCGTAAAGACGTTGAGGGTCCGGGCAGGCGTCGTGTTCTTGAAATCAGCGGCATTGGCCTTAAGCAGAAGGCGAAGGGCATAAGGCAGCGAAAGACTGTCTGTGGCAACACAATTCATCAGAAGACAGTTCAGGTCAATCTTAAAGTTTTACAGGAAGGCAAGGAGCCTTTCGTCTTCCCTGAGAAGAAAGCTGAAGATAAGAAATGATTGAAAATTTTGACGTGCGTCGTTCTTTGTCGGTTTCTCGCATTTTAGGTTCTGATATTATCAAATTGACTGATCATGTGCAGCTTGCGCAGATTGCTCAAGGCCTCAAAGGCAGTTATTACGCTGTCGGCATCTCTTTGGCGTTTTACACTCGCGATGTCAATGGTGTTGTGAAGCAAGAGGCAGAATTGTCTTTTGAGTATGACCATTTGAGGCTGCATCTTGTTTCTGGTGTGGATTTGTCTGTGCGAGCATTTGATTTGACGAAGTTATATTCTGAGATTGGCATTGCAGTTTTCGATGCGAAGTCGCAGAAGGGTGTTCATCCTGTTATGAGTTATGAGCAGGTAGTCGCGTCTGTTGAGCGCATAAAGATTGGGCTTGAGCAGTTGCTTAAGACTTATGAACAGCCTGTGCAAAATCCTGCGTGATTAGAGTATTGTTGTTTTGTATTTTTTAACGTTTCAGAATTTACTCTCGTTTCTCAACTTTCTGACGAATCTGTGCATTTCTTCCGCTTCTTCATCGGTGAGCGAGCCTTTACGGTTTAAAATTTTTTCCCAGAACTCTTTCGCGCTTTTTTCTTTAGACGTCATATGCTTCGGGTGATGTTTGTCCTTAAATGTATTGCGTATGGTAATATGTTATGTTGTATCATCCGTCCCGCCAACGTCCTACCTTCGTGCCGTCCCGCCTTCCTACCGTCTTCCATCGTCCGTCCTATTTCTGTTCTTCCACAATCGCCTGCATAGCCTTCACAAAGTCTTCTGCGTCGCTTTTGTAGTGGTCGAATTCTTTGCCTGATAGTTGTTGTATTTCTCTGTGGACTATTTTTTTCTGCAGTTTGAAGAACGTGTCCATTAGGTCTACGTATTTTTTGCTTAGTTTGCCGTGCCGTACAAATTTTTTGTCAAGTAATTCTGCGAGATGTCCTGGCGTTGGCGGTATCTCTCCTGCTTGCATTAAGGCTGCGTGGGCGCTGTCTGTTACGGCCCAGTATAAATCAAGGGTTGCCTGTAATATGTGCCAGTTTGCGTTGTTAAGCGTTGCAGGGGCTCTTGCGAAATATGTCCAGATGCTTTCTCTGCTTGGGCGTACTCGTCCTTGGAATAGCAGCTGCTGTGCAGGCTCAAAGAATCCTGCGTCGTATAGCGGCACTCCGTCGCGTAGCATGTTTATCGCGATAGGGTCTCCGCTTCGAACGTAGTCCCAGAATGTCGTTAATTTGAGTGTGGTTATGTGCAGTCTGTGAGTTACTTTCGCCGCGGTGTTCTCTGTTATGACTCTGTAGCTTTGGATGACTTCATCGGTAAGAACAGTGGTCAAATCGTTTATTATTATTAGAACATCGATGTCTCTTTCGCCGTAGAGCGGTTTTTCTTCGCGTGCCGTGCTGCCAAAGAGCACTGCTGCTTTCAAGAAATCTTTTAGTTCCAGATGCAATAGCTCTGCGAACTTTTTGGCGTAGTCGTAATCAGTGGTTTGATATTTAGGAATATTCGGGTGCGATTTGGTTTGTATCTTGAACTGCATGCTTTTAATTGACGCTCTTCGTCTTTTAAACATTTGGCACTCCTAATGAATGGTAAGGTTTGCTAAAGAATGGATTTTATCGTCGATAATCTCATTTGTCATCATCAAGTGTTTCCAAAACCTTATTAATCGGGTTATCTGAGTTTGATAGTATGGTCGGGGGATTAGAGGAGTTGGTTGAGGCGAAGCCTCAAGGGAAAGAGAGCAAAGATTCTGTTATTTCAGGTTGGGTTCAATACCCTGAAGCTTGCTTCGGAAACACGACCCAAACTGAAAGACAGAAATTGCCGGTCCAGCAGGAGAAAACTCGCGTAATGCCCCTGAGCTCTGCTCTGAGGGATAGCGAGTTTTCAGGCAATTTCTTTATTGATGAGATTCTAACTGCTTTGATGACTCTCAAAGAAGAGCAGGAGCCTTCTGAACCGCGGGCAAGGGAGCTTGAAGCGTTGGAGCCTGTCATAGAGCAGGATATAGATCCTGATTCGTACGAGCATTCTGAGTACAAGATAACTGTTTATGATGAGCGCGCGGCGTACGAGTACAAGAGCGTTGATGCGAAAGAAAATAGTGTCGAGTATGTTGCAGAGACTTCTCAAGAAGAGATGGTTCTTGAGGTTCAAGAGGCGATAGATGAGTCTAAGTCTGCTGAGCATTTCAATCAGGTGAATATGACAAGATTTGATGAGAAAGCGCAGGCGAGCATACAGGAGCTTAAGGTTGAGTACGGTCAGTTCATTACATTCCTCATGTATTCCGGCGAAGTTCAGTTTTGAGGAGGGAGACTAACGAAGACGTGGATTTGATAGGTGGCAAAGAAGAGGTGACAGCGGAGGTCGAAGACTTCTCTGATGATTCTACCTTGGAGGCTCTTGTGGAGGAGCATTCCGATGTTGAGGATGGCGAAGACCTTCCTATGATTTTAGAGGAGCTTGAAGATGCCGAGTCGCAGGAAGACTACGTGGATTACGAGACTATTTACGGGGACGAGTTCTCAGAGGTGCACGATTATGTTGATGCGAATGATGAGAGTGATGCTCTGCGTCTTTTCGCTTCGTATTGCTCTGGTGGAGTTCTTTTGGAGGATGAGCGGGAAAAGCTTGAGAGGTACCAGATGAATAATTTATTCGAGGGGTACCTCACTCCATAGTTTGAAGTCGTTGCTTGGCGAGTAGCTTCCGAACATGAATAGCGGGCTGTACGTTCTTCCGAAATAGTTTGATTGTACTTGTCCCCATTGCAGTGGCGGTCCTGAGAAGTATCCTTGGCCGATGTTGGCATTCGCGTGCTGCCACGTTTTCATTCGTATTCTTCCTTGTCCGAATCGTTCTTCTTCGTGGCCTTCTGAGACGACCATTCCTTTGAATCCTGATTTTTCGAATATCTCTGCGGTTTTGATGACTGGAAAGATTCCTTCGCCGGGAGGCAGGTGTCCGTGGGCCGCGCTGTGGCTGTCCACAAGTTGGATGCCGCCTATGAGGTCGCGCGGGTCTTTGGCGAGCTTTTCTACTTCTTCGACGTACCATTTGTTGAATCGTTTTATTCGGTCGTCTTCATTCTCGCCGACGTTCGGCTTGAAATGCGCGAGCCACATTCCCATGTGGCTGGTATCGAATAGTCCTTTGATGTGTTCTTTGGCGAGTTTTTGTGCTTCTTCTGGGCTAAGTCCTTTTTGGAAGTGCGGGTTCTCGCGTTTCGCGCCCGAAGGTAAGGTGAGTTCAGGATTAGTGAGAAGCTCAACCATTTTTTCTCGGCTTTCAACGATGACGTTCTTGAATTCTTCTGGGTGGCTGCCGTAGAATTCGGGCCATCCTATTTCCGGGCCGATGTGCATTGGTTTTGGGTTCAGGTTTTTTTCTTTCGCGGCTTCGAATTCTCGCCAGGTGAAAACTCCTGCTTCTGCGTAGCCTAGCGCTGCTTGTTTGAGGCCGAATTCGCCAAGGGATGTGATGTTGTCTTTTGTTTGTTCTATGTTTTTGATTTCTTGAGCGTGTCCTTCTGCTGCGCGGATTGCTTCGTCGCGTTGGTTTTCAAGGAAGTGTTTGTTTTTCTCAAGTATTTTCTTATCCTCTTCATTTTTTGCTTCTTTGATTTGTTCGTTTATTTTTTTGATGCCGTCGATTGTGTCTCGTGCTCGAAGTTCGGCTTGGCTTTTGGTTCCTTGCGCTCGTTTCATATCTGCTTCGAGGCGCTCTCGATAATAGCGAACTTCGGGCGCTATCTGTTCTTTGCCTTCTTTTTTGGCTTTTTCGTTTTCTGATTTTGCCCATTTCTCAAAGTCCTGCCATTTGATTGGTTTGAGGTCGATTTTTCCTTGTTCTGGGTCGAATTCCACTTTTTTGAAGTTATTGTCAGGGTCGAGGGGAAGATATATTGTGTCCGCTTTTCTAAAGCCAAATGTTCTTCCTGATTTTTTGTCGACGACTCGAACGTCCTGTTGTTCTATTGGTTCGACGAAGTTTTTATCGCCTGTGTCTGAGACTCCTCTGCTGAATTCCCAGCTTAGAAGGTCTATTCCTCCGCCTCGGCCTACGTCTGCTGCGAATTTGATCGCGTCTTTTACTTGCTGCAAATTTCTTTGCCGAACGTCTTCTGAGAATGCGTTTTGTTGGAAGTCGAATCCTGATAGTCCTCGAACTGCTGTTGGCAGTTCGACTCCTGCGATTTCTACTTTGTTTGCGAGCGCGAGTTCTCGAAGAGCTTCGCGAACTTCGGTTCCTATTCGCGCTCCGATGCTTGTGCCGCCGATGCTGTCTTGTGGCGGGACAAGGACTAGTTGTAAAACTCCTGCTCCTCCGCGTATTGCGGCTTCAGTTGTTTGCAGGATGTTTCTTCCGCCGAGCGCTTCAGGGACCGTTTCTCCGAGGCGATTGATGGGCATGATTGGCTTTTCGAGTTTTACGTCTCTTTGTACTTCTGTGACGGATTGGTTATAGTTTCTATCCATTGGCTGATAGTACATCGTCCTGAACTCGACCATAGTATACATTTTAGGCTACTGGATTATTTAAACCTTTATGTATTTCCTGTCGCAAAATTGTAGAATTTGTCCAAACTGCAGTCTCCCGTCCTGCCGTCAATCCGTCCTCCGTATTTGCCGTCTTCCGTCCCGCCTATCCTACCGCCCATCCGTCTTCCGACAAGCCATCTTCCGTCTTGCCGTCCGTTCGTCCTACTTCCTGCCGTCCACCGACAATCCGTCTTCCGTACTTGCCGTCTACCGTTTGTAGCTTTCTTGGTGCCCGTACAATTGCTCTTTGAGTCCTTCTTTGCCAAGCGTTTGTTCGCGTTCTTCCTCTTGGCGTTTTTCGTAGGATTTTTGTTTCATCTCTTCGAATCGTTCATATCTTTGTTCATTCTTTTGATATAGATGCTCTGGCTGGTCGTAGCCTTTTGCCTGTTCGTATGCCTTGTTTTTTTCAGGCGTATCTTCTTTTGCCCGAATTGGTCCTGGCGCAGCTACGACTAGCTGCTCAAGTCCGTCTCGTTTCTGTTCTGTAAGTCTTTCCTCGACGCTGCGAGATGGCCTTTCAGCAGAGGCTTCTTTTTGGGCATTGACTAGCATCTGGTTCGCTTCAGAAATCTCTTCGTGATTCGTTTTCGCTTTTTTGTCGAGTTCTTCAGTTTCTTTTTTGGCTTCGCGCGCAATTTTAAGCTCTTTTTCTATTTCTTCCTTGTCTTTGAGCAGTTTTTCTATGAGTTTCTTGAGTTCAGTGAGCCTTTGCTCGGGCGCGAGCAGTTTTAGCGCTTCGAATGCCATAGAAAAAGACTGTTTTTAGGGCTTTAAAAGGCTTACCACGACATACTGTTGTGGGTGGGTGTGCCGAGTGATTAGTTTTTTCTCAGTTTGTGCTTACTAAAGAGTAGTCACCAAACCATAAATATTATATATCTGATGATTATTGATAAAAAAGAGGTATCATGGTTAAAGTCTCAAAATCTAAACTTGAACATAGTAAGATAATTCAAAAGCTTCTTATATTGCAGCAGGATCCGAAGTTTAAGAAAGCGATTAGGCTTTTTATCAATGAAACAACGCGGTAATTCTCAAAACAGAGTGATTTTTGATACGAATATCTATGGATTTCTTGCGGATGAGTCATTGATAGCGCAGATTGAACCGCGAATAATTGACAATGGCGCGCTCATAGTTTATGGTTGCTCGGTGATTCGTAAGGAACTGCGGGATGCGCCGCGTGACGCGCGCCTGGCTCTTTTGGAATTGTACGACCATATTACCAAGAGTCGTGATTTGGCTGTCTCGTCCGAAGCGCAGGTTCTTGCGCAGGAATATTACGCTGAAGCCAAGCGGGAGAATCAGCATATTCGCGCCTATGCGGAGATTTGCAAAGATTTTCTCATTGTCGCGGTTGCAAGTTTGAATAATCTGGATATTGTTTTTAGCGACGATTCAAAAACGATGAAGGCCGACTCATGCATCAAGGCGTATCAGTTAGTTAATTTGAGGCACAATTTAAGACCGCCGAATTTCTTGAGTTATTCTATTCTAAAGCAGAGTTTTGCTGGAAGAAGAGAGTCGTAACTTCAAACTATGCGATGTTTGCCTGCGTATGATATACCAACTGGGCGGCCGTCGACTAATGGAGTGTGATTGAGCGAAACTGCACATTATATATTGGACGCTACCACCGTATAGCCGTAGTGCACTATATTCTGGAAGAGCGCAGGGAATTGTAGGAATTTTGCATTTGTTTTTTAGTATGAGGCGGCAAAATTTATTTAACGTGATCGCGTTCATAGTTTGTAATTTCGATTAAGTTACCCTCGGTATCTTCACATTCGAAACAATAGTATTTGTATGTTGTGAACGCTAAATCAAGGGGTGGAAAAGTGATTTTAACGCCGTATTTTTTGATTTTCTCATAGACTGCATCAACATCATCGGCCCAGAAAGTAGGTATCGAGTTGTTTCCAATGGTTCGTTTCTCATTGATAATTTTGTAGTCTATAAGTCCAAAGTAACATCCCTTTCCAAGGTCAAAATCCGCCCACTGATTTTTTTCTCGATGGGTGATTTTCATTCCGAATAGTTCTTCATAAAACGCTATTGCGCGATCCATATCTGTTACGGAAACATAAATGTGATCGAGTTTTACTGTTTTCATAGTGGTTAATGACTCTGAGACGTTTATAAATATTTGCCACATTCACTATGGTCAAATTCGCAATCGAGCCTAACTTGCATTGATAAATTAATGGAGATATCTTTCCTTGAGTTCTTCAATGGATTCAAACTGTATTCCTTTCAGATGCTCTGTTTTTCGTATCTTTTCAATAAATTCAGGCCGCAGTTCTGGTTCCACGGTTATCACCACGACAAGAGTCCGTGCGCTTTCTTGAAAATGTTGTAGTGTACAAAGCACATTGTTTTGGCTGTTCCGCTTGGCGCGTCTTCCTTTTCTTTTTCTCCTGGTTTTCCTTTTGGCATTTCAGGGATGATTGCTTTGAACGCGTCGATGAATCCTTTGCCTACTGCGGTGAATGGGTCGAGCAGGCTGGTGTATTCTGGTTTTTTCTCGTCTGGTTTTTTTGGCCCGCTTTCAGCTTCGGATAGGTATGTGATGATGTCGCTTCCAAGTGCGTCCATCGCTCCTTTGAGGCTTGAATCGATGTTTGTCAGAAGGTCGAGGTCCTGCCTGTTTTTCATCGCGATGTAGTTTTTGACCTGTTCATCGCTCCAAGCATAGCCTCTCCAAGTGATTCTTGTTGTGCCGACGTGTATTGGTCCTCTTTGGTATCCTTCTGCTTGGAATTGCAATTGTGGTTTTGTGTGGTATTCGAATGTCATGAGTACGCAGACGTTTTGGGCTTTTGTGCCTTTAGCTCTTTGCCTTGCGAGTATTTCTACTTCAACTAGGCTGCTTTCGAATGCTGCGACAAGGCGGGGGTTTTCAAGCATATCTTGCTGTCCCATCGCTCGTTCTATTGTTTTGAGGTACGGCTTTACCCAGCTTGTGTACATTCTTATCGTGTGATAGTGCTGTCTTAGGTAATCGATTGTGAATTTTCTGCGGTTTTTTATTTCTTCGAAAGTCGCTGTTTTCCAGGCGACGTAAGCGGATAGTTTTCTTTTGAGCGAGTTCCTGACTGTTTCGTTTATTCCTTGTGCTTGGTCGTCAACTATTTTGTCTACGTCTTCTTGTTTTTGCGGGTGTATGTTAAAGAAGAGTGCGGGCAGTGCTACGAATTGTACTTGCGCTGCCATGTTGTAGAGGTTTGAGCCTGTTCTTTGCCCGCCGACGACTCCGTCTACAAGGTCGACCCACATTCCTTTGAGTGTGACTTCATCGCCTACTCGTGCTCCTTTTTCGAGTTTTTTGCCTTCTTTGTCTACGCCGACTGCTCCGCGATATATTTCGAGCCGTTCATCTATCCATCGAAGCTCTCTGACCAGTTGGAATAGGTCTTTGACCATTCTGCCGATTGTTGCAAGGTACGTGCTTGCTTTGTCCTGCGCAAGTCCTACTCTTTGTCCTGCGACTCCTGCGAAGCTGCTGTGTTCTGCGGCGGTGAAGATGTCTGTTATTTTGTGTATGACTGGAAATCCTATGTCTCCAAAGAAGTTTAGTGACCAGTAGTAGTATGTTTCGATGCTTTGGTGCCAGCTTTCAAGGCTCATTTGGTATTTGTTGAGAGCTTTAGGATAGTCTGTTAGTATTATTTGGTCTTTGACTGGTTCTATTTCGTCGTGGTCTGCGATTTTTTCTAGTATGCCGTTGACTTCTGATTCGCCGAGTTCTTTTTGCAGTTTTTTGATGCTTTCGAGTTTTTGCTCAGGGGTTTTGCCTTCTATTGGATAGGATTTGTCTTTGGTTTTTATGACTGGTTTTTCTCCTTTTTTCAAGAATCCGTATGCTACGAGCCTCGCGCTGTCTTTTGTCATCTCTTTTTTTACTCCGTAAGTCGGCGGTTCGAAAGTTGGTAGTCGGCCGTCGTACAGTCCGTCCCGCCGTCCTCCGTACCACCTTTCTTCCGTACTACCGTCCTACGTCTTACTGTTTATTTAACCTTTTCTAATACCAGTATGAATCCGACCTTGTGGACTAGTTTCGCGCCTGTTTTGGCGACAATTTCGTCAATGAGCGTTTTTTTGTCGTCTTTTATCGCGCTGGCGAGGAATTTGACTTTGATTATTTTACGCCTGCGCAGTTGTTCTTTTGCTTGTTTGACGATGCTTTCTGTGAGTCCGCCTTTTCCGATTAGCACGGTTGGCTGCATAAGGTGGTGGTTGGTTGTCTTGGTCATATTATCTTGCACGTTCCTGCGGGAAGCACTCTTAGGACGTCATCTACGTCTGCTTTTAAGTGTTTCGCGATTTTCTTGGCGCAATCGCTTGGTTTGTCCTTTCCTTCGGCTATGAGTGAAAACTCTTTGCAGTTGGTTTTGATTGCGTTTTGGGGCCCGCACATGATTTTTCCGTTATCGAGCTTTCCTACAGCTGCGTTGACTGTGCCTGTGAAATATGTTCTTTTTCCGCTTATCATGAACGCTCCTTTGGTCAAATATTCGCCGGAGGGAGCTTTTTTGCTTACTTGTTCTGGCTTCACGCAATAGACTTCTGCTGTTCCAAGGCCGAGTTTCCAAGCTCTTGAGAATAGTGTGGTTGCGTCAGCTGCTTCTTGTAGGCTGGTTTCGTTTGGCGTTTTGCCGTTTGTTTTGATTACAAAGAACGGGCTTCCCGGCATTTCTGTGTGGAAGATGACGTCAGTTGGGTCTGCGTGCTTCTTGACTATGACTTCATTTGTTGTGGAATCCCTTCCGCCTATGCACAAGAATCCTTCTGATGTTATGAACCATCTGAACTTCTCGTACCATTCAAGAGGTGTTTTTTCTTTTCGTTCGGTTATTTTCTCTTCTTCGATTTGCTGTTTGCGCTCAAGCTCTTCAAGTTGTCCGTTGAATTTCTTTATGACTATGCGCGCTCCTTCTATTTTCTTGCGGGCCTTTTTGGCTTTCTCGAAGTAGCCGTTCGCGCTCTCCTCGAGCTTTTTGCGGATGTTGATGGTGAGTTGCATACGGTATTTCAAGAAAGGGGTGTTTAAAAGGCTTTAGTTGCTTGAACTCTCGGCGAGATATTCATTGAGCGATTCTATGAATTGTGCTTCTTCTGCTTTAGTGTGTTTGGGGTTTGCCAGTAATTGGTATGCTGCGTGGATTATGTGTTCTTTGTCTTTGACGGACTGTGAAATGTTTTTAAATGAATGGGATACTTTTTTGCCTTCGATATTCTGTACGAGTTCGACGAGCCAGAAGACTTCTTTTAGCAAGGATGAAAAGCTTGTTTTTCCTTTCTTGTACGCAGGGATGTATCCGTCGCGTATTTTCATGATTTCGTCTTTGATTATCTGCCTGTCTTCTCTTGTTGGATATTGGGCGGGGTCGAGTGGTGTTCCGTAGATGAGTTTATACGCGTTTAGTTTTTTTAGGAATAGATCGGGTTCAGCTCTCAAGTCAGGTCTGTATGTGCTTTTTGTGGATAGTTTGTTGTGTTCAAATTCCCATAGTGAAAGTGGAACGACCATGACTGGATCGATGTCAGAATCGTTGACGGCAAATACTGCAGGTTCATCTTCGTTTTCTGTGACGATGGGAACCATGTCAACGTCAGAACCTTCTTTCATTTCTCTTCTGGTAAAACTTCCTTTAATGTATATGGCTACGAGTTTGTCCTTTGGAAGCGTTTTAACGACTTTATCCCGTGCTTTGATAACTGCACGTATGGCTTTTTCTTCAAGCGGCGTTATTTTCTTCCAGTCTTCCCAAAAGTTGTATTTAGTCATCGCTTGTCTTTGTTCTCTGCCTTTTTTAAATCTTCTTATGGGCATCACTTTTCATAGTGTTCGTGCTCGATATTTTGAGGGTCAAATCTGGTTCATGAATTGTTGTATTTCTTGTACTTTTCTTTGGTTCAAAGAGACGTGTTCATCTGATCCTTTTCCGGTTTTCTTGAGGACGATGATTATCCAGCCGTCGTTCACGAGTTCTTTTAGTGTTTTCTCTATTTCGCGTTGTCCTTGATGCGTGTTTCGATAATGTTCAGGAATGCCTTTTTTGACGAAATCGAGCGGGGTATGTTTTCCTCCCCAAATATTGGCGCGGATGAGCTTTTGAAGAATCATCTTTTTCACGATTTCAGTCATGGAACAGCAGATTTGAGAATTGTTAATAATAGTTTCCTTTAGTTATTGTACATCGATATATAATTAGGAAAGATTTAAATAGTTGTGTCTTTTGCAATTTAATATGACTGAAGAATCGATATTTTTGGAGCACGTGGGTGATACGCCGAGAATGCGGCTTCTTCAATACTTGATTGAAGGTCGAGATTTTGACTATACTCTCACAGATATGATTAATGCAGGTGTTAGTTGGGGTACGTTGAACACATTGGTGCCGGTTCTTGTTGAATTAGGGATTATTGTCAAGACAAGGAAAATAGGCAGAGCGACGCTTTACAAACTTAATCTTGAGAATCCAACTTCCAAGTTGCTTGCATCATTATATGATGGATTGATCAAGAAACAGCTTGAAAAGATGCAGGAAGCTGAACTTGTTATTGCATAAGAGTTGGACTGTTCTGCTTTTCGCGAGTGGATAGCTGTCGAGGCAGTTCATAGACCGTGCTTGCTGTAAAGCTCCTTTCGTGCTTGGCGGATCATTTCTTTGTTTGTACTTTGAGCATACGGGTGGGAAGTGAGTATGATATAGAAATCTAACAATATGATTTATTAGTATGACTAATAATGGCTCTAATCGATAGAATGTATTTCTGCCAGGTATGCAGCATCAACGCTTTTGTCGTATTCAAGTTTCATGAGTTGTGGTGCTGTGTCTATGCTGGGCAAAATCAGCAGGTCATGTTTTGCACAGGTGATATGTATTTCCAAGATAAGTACAACAAAATAAATAAATACTCGCTTGCAATAAAACTGGTGATGAAACAAGTCAAAAAGCTATCGGTCAAGATACCTATCCCTGACAAATATCCTAGCATCCTTGATGAACTGCAAAGATACCATGAGAGAAAGCATCAGAAGAAACATGGGGACAAATGTGATTGAATGGCGCTCAATGTTCTTATCCTGATACCTGACGATGATTTTTTCGATGATACTGATGCATCCATCAATTGTGTTCGCATCATCACTTCAAATCTCAAGAGGATAGCTAAATCAAGAGGATTTGACTATGATTGGAAAACGCACGAGGCCGGCTGGAAAGAGATATTGGCCATATTGAGTGATATGAGGAAAGACCGCGCTTTTCTTGGCGATCAGAGATTCAAATTCATTTCAGGCGAGTTGGCAGTCGCGCTTCAGAAGAAGTTGAGCTTGTTGCTGGCGAAAATATTTACAGACTCATTCGGAACAGACGGACAATTCCATTCTTTTCTTGAACAGGCGCTCGTCACAAGGCACGGACAGAAATTGAATAATACCTTGGAATGGATAGGTGCATGCGATAAGCACGGCCTTGTTCCCTATTTATTGGGCAAGAAAGGATTCATCGGCAATATGAATAAACTGCCTGAGGAATTTGTGAAAGTGCTTTCAAGCCAGTTTGCTATCCATGTATTGTTTGATGCTGAACGCAAATACGATGAATTCGAGCTCAATGAGTTGGCCAAAAAAGGCCAGGTCGTGATAGGCCATGATTCCGAATTGGACAAGGTGGTCTTTTCAGTGCTTCCGTTTTTAGTCAATGAATACCGAAGATATCTGTCCGGGCTTCAAGAGCCGTATCTTGAACAGATACGTGAATTCACCGCTGAAAAATTCAACGGAGTCTCAAAAGGCCTGGTGATGACAAGATACATACCTCCTTTTGTCTCGCTTCCTGCAAGCAAGCCAATATCATACGATACTGCCAAGCGGATTTATGCGTTTTTCGTGAAGACAAAGACTGAGAAAGCGATACTTAAAGGCGGAGATACTGCACGATCAAGCGGTAGTGCATTAGTTGACGAAAACAACAAGCAAATAGAATGCCCTTATTTGCTGGTGTGTCTGAGGGGAAACCCTGATGCTGTTGTTGAGAACTTATGGTACGAACTTGAGAATTATCGCATCAGATATGGAAAGAAGGATTACTTTATGATTCAAGCATACGCTAAAGATGACCATGATATCAACGACTGGAAGAACATCGCTATCGCGACGCATAAGGCTAATGTCGTGGGTGATAGGGTTTCGACGTCATGCGTCAAGATGTTTGTGAAGAAAGAGAAGGAATATTGGAGCACGAACGAGACCGTCGCGTTCTACGGGAAAGGAGGAACCGCCCTGCATTATTTTGAAACTAAAAAAGAGCAGGAACTGAACAAAGACAAAGCAGTATATCAAAAGACTGTCCTTGGTAAGATAAAGACGCGATTTGATTCTTGTCTGCAGAAAGTGAACGGATATATCACTGGCAGCTGGCACTCAAGTGCTGATTTGAGCTCGAAAAAGGAGGATCTAAGAATAATAGGGGAATTCATGAATTTGGTGAGCCCGTATGGCGCTCATGCTTTGGACATAACGTTCGGCGATATCGGTGATGGCGTGATGCAGATGTTCTTGCTTGAAGCGAATGGGAGCGACACAAGAGGGGACATTCAAGGAACGAACTATTTCACGGATCAATACAAGAACAATAAGACGATCTTCGATGATTATATCGCCTGGGCAAAAGCGGTATTCAATAAAGATCCTGCTGCGGCAGGAAGGTTCACAAAGCATATGATTTCTGAATTGAATGAAGCCGCAAGAGCAGAATATATCGTTGGAGTGCAGGAGCTTTGGAGGCTGGCGAAAAAAATGCTGACAGAAAAAGTTGTCTTTTGTCGCGATAGTATATTGCTTATCTGAATCTCTTGACCCAATACAGTATGCCTGGCCTGTCATTATTGACGAAATCGCTCAATGGGGCGCGCTTAGTTATTCTGTCTTCGACAATGTGTCCGGCTAAGCCTCGTTCATATGCTATCGTGCGGTACACCCATTCGCAAATCACCCTGTTGGGCTGATTCCTATTTTCGGCTGCCAATCTTTGGCTCAGATCCCTTGTGCGCTCTACAACTTGTCTCGTTATTTCAAGGCTCTTTCTGGCTCCGTATTCGTTCAATTGCCAGCCGTGGCCGGTTTGCATTGAAGTGAATGGAAGTGAAAGCAAGAGGGTTATTCCGTCGATGAACTTTTGACCGTCACTGTAGGCTGGCGTGCAGGTGAATGAATCGCACTGCTCATAAGACTGTCCGTGGGGCTGGGCAGTATCGCCGACAAACAAGAACCGTTCAGTTGGCAGATAGATGGCGATATCATCTCCTTGTTCGCAATGCCCTGGTGTCGGGATCAAGTCATAGGACGTTCCGCTGATAGAGAAGGATGTCCTTTTTTTTAGTTTATGCTTTGCTGGTATTTTGCAGTTCTCATGTGTTATCAGTTCCAGACCTTTATACAATCGCTTTAAGACAAAGTAGTTCGCGCAGTGGTCTCCATGGCCATGAGTTATTACGGCATACTTCAATGGCTTATTGGAAGTTCTCACTATTTCTTCGATCTTTGATAAGGTGGGACTGACGGCGCCATTGCCGGCGTCATCCCCTGGATCGATTACTGTCAAGGAAGTATTATTTTCTATGATGCTTCCCCTGTTGATATTATGCACAACTGCCACGTAGAAATCCCTTTATGAGCGGTATATAAACATTACTGTCAAAAGAAGAAACTGCGGGGGTGAACCACGTCGGAACCTTCCGATTCGGACTTATTGAACTGTGAGAAAACGTAGTACTAATAATATTTCTTCATAAAATCTTCTGGTGTTAAAATTTCTAAATTTGTTTTTTTGTAATCATCCGTGTTCCTAGTGACAAATGTTTTTATGTTGGCAAAATCAAGCGAGGCAGCAATAAGCGCATCAGCAAAATTCATGCCGAGCTCTTCTATCAATCGCGCTGCGTCTATCGCCGAATCGTGGCTTATCATGATCGTTTTTGTATTGATTAAGTGTAAAAACGAGTCAATCTTCTGCTTTTCTTCTGCTGAATTGTCCCTGAACGGCTTTCTGAACAATTCTGTGAGCGTGATAACTGAGATCGCCAGTTCAGTTTTTTTGCGCTGCACTGCTCTGAAAAAGTCCAATGAACCTTTTTTGTGAAGCGTAGGATCCTCCTTTCTCAATACGTTGAGGATAACATTGGTATCGATGCCTATCATCGCTTAATTTTTCCCTCTTTTTTCGAATGCTTTTCGCCACATCTTTTGTAGTTCCGTGCTTGGGACTTTTTCTTCGAAACTATCAAGTATGCCTACGAAGTCCTCGAGCTTGCCTTTTTCCACTCTGTGCAGTCTAAACCCAAAATCCGCTCTTTCTATGGCAATGCTGTCGCCAAGACGTATCTTGAGCTGTTGGCGCACCTCTTCGGGCAAGGTTATTTGAAAATTTCTTGTGACTTTAGTTAACGCAGCCATAATGACTACTAGGGTTGCCTAGTATTTAAATCTTTCGTCAAAACCGATTTCACTATTTAGTTCAGCATGGGTTGTTTCACCCGAAAAAAGCGCCCACAGGAGACGAATTTCCTTCCGCTCAAAAACAGGCATGAACTAAGATTACCGTGAAGGTTTAATTATCTTGTCCTTTTATTATTTCTCGTGATTTGATATTATTGCGTGAAAATCAGACTGTTTGGCTTTCCGCAATCACTTTTCGTCCAAGAACTTTTTTAGCGTTCAGAATCTCTACGCCGATGAGCTTTCCGTGGTCGTCAAAGTCGAAGATGATGTCTTTCTTGCATTCTACCGATCTCTTGACTTCTCCATCTGAGAGGGGATATTTCAAGTAGATGTATGCCGCATCAACGCTTTTGTCGTATTCGAGTTTCATGGGTTATATCACGGTTATTATGTTTATATAAGTTTCTTCTTCGATGAATTCTATTCTGATAGAGCGTCCATCGATTGAGCCTCCTGCTTCTTTTCTTCCTTCGAATGATTTACGGATGTAATCAGGGTGTTGAAGTATTTGTTGAACGTGGAGCTCAGTTATTCCTCGTTAATCCTGCCGCACAGGTGTGCGCAAAGGTTGAAGCGCAACCAAAAGGTTTAAAAATCACTACTATTCAGTGCAGCTATGGCAGTTCAATTTGATCTTGAGGGTGTTCTTCAAAGACTTCATACGGAAGAAAGTCGAGTTGCGGCTATTCTTATTGCATCAGAAGAAACACCTGCGGACCGCGCACTCATCGAACGAGTATTTACTTTCTGCGAACAAGACGACAATTTCCGTGGATGCTCATATGACGACGCAATGCGGATTAGCGCCCAAGCAATCCTTCTTGCCCGAAAAATAGGTGAAGTTGATCGTGCTCGCTCATTGTATGACTTCGCAAAGGCAGGAATAAGCCACGCGTCCTTTCTAGTTGATGCAGCACTTGCACGAGCTAAGGGTGATGTTCAGGCAGAAATCCAGGTTTATGAATCGGTGGGTTGGCATTCGAACGCTGAAGAGGTTGCGCGAAAACACGAACTCACAAGCAAAGCAGCAGAACTTTATGACGCAGCAATGCGCGAACAGCTCGAACAGGGAAACTTTTCCTTTGCAGGACGCATTGCTGAAAATCATGGTGAATTGGATAGAGCCCTTCAATTATACGTTCAGGGGAAAAATTTCTTTTACGCAGCACAACTGCTCAAGAAAAAAGCAGATACTGCACGCGCAGATGAGTTTTTGGAAAGCGCTCTTCAAGAACTAAACAGGGCAGATCCCAACTTCATCTTCAGCCTTCGTGCAGTCGCATCCGAAATCCACCATGCTGAAAGAAAAATCCAAGTCTTTGAAGAGTTCAAAGAATTTGAAGAAGCAGGTAGGGTCGCAGAAGAAAACGGGCAAATAGACCGAGCGAAAAGATTCTATGAACGCGCAAGTGAAGAATACGAAAGAAACGGGCGAACGCTCGAAGCGTACGACTCAGCGCTCAAATCAGGCAACTCTGTGCGAACACAGGCCACATATGAACAGCTTAAAGTATTGCCGTCTAGCGCGTATGGTGCGTATTTTGTTCCGGAACGCATCGCAGTGCGAGAAGGTATCGAGCAGGCAATCGCGTATTGCGAACAAACGGGCCGTTTCTTTTCCGCATTTATCTTGGTGGAAAAAAGCGGGAACACGCAAAAGTTACGAGAGTTTTGCGAAGCATTCGCCCCGCGCTACGAACACGAATTACGCAGCTTGCGTAGAAGTCCAGACGATCTTCGCATCATGGCTCCGTATTTTTCCAAAGAAACGCTTGAAAGACTATGCCAAACCCCGAGTGTGCTGGAGCAGCCAGCCATTGCTGCGCAAGTTTGGGAAAATGCGGGCGATCTTGCGCTCGCAGCAGAATTTTACGAAAAAGCAGGGCAAAAATATTCAAACCCTGGTTATTACAGCAACGCTGCAGAAATCCAAACCACTCTTGGTAATCATCTCAAGGCTCGTGAGCTCTTTGAACTTGATCTTGTACGGATGGAGGAGGAGCACGATTTCGAATTCGCGCAAAAAGTCGCTGAAAAAATCAACGATACCGAACGCGCACGCGTCTACGCAAAAGCAGCAGCACTCTTCTACCCTATCTGCCACGCAGGATAGTTTTTAGCATTTGTCTATTTAGTTCAAGTAGTAGTTCAATTATTGAAACAATCATGTATCTAACTGCGGTCTCGAATATGATTCAATGAATATCTGCATTGTTTCAGTTATGACGAAATAGGGTGTTATTCCAGTCTGGGTTCAGCGGACTTCTGCTCAGGAACATTCAGTTTTGTATGATGATTTCAGGTAGTCTGAATTTTGTGTTTACCTTGCCCTTTTGTGGCGGCAGGGGCTAAACCGATAAATATGAATTATTTTTCTTGGTTTGTATGGCTGTTGAGCATGCTTGTCATTGCACGTATCGGATTCGTTACCGCTTGGTTTTTTTGGGTAAGTATCGGAAGAAGTTGTTGTTTAAGCGTACGCGTATTGAGTTTTTTAAGGAGGTCATGGACAGTCTTGTATGCTGCTCCCGGTAGTCTGAATTTGTTGGTTCAAGTCGGATTGCTTCCTTGAAATCTTCGGATGCTGCGGCTTTATCTTTGAGGAGCAGTTCTTTTATTTTTCCTCGTTCATAGAAGAATCGTGCTTCGAGCGGCATTAGCTTGGTTAAGTGGTTATAGTCTTGAAGCACTGCGTTAAAATCACTGTTTTTAAGAATCAAGCGTTCCAAAGCTCTGTGGTGGTATGCGAGGGCACATTGTGGGTCGAGTTCTAATGTTTTGTCGAAGTCTTCAATCGCATCTTGGGCCATGTTAAGCTTGCTTTTGGCAATACCTCGATTCAGATGCAATCCGGGGCTATTTGGAATATGAAGGACTGCCTGATTTAGATCCAAGAGCGCGCCCTGATAATCGTTGATCATGCGCTTTGCGAAGCCGCGTAATCCTATGGTCCGAGGGTACTCGGTCAAGTATCGCCACACATCAGTGGGCTTTTCTTCAAAGAGTTTGTCTAAAAGTTTAAGTGCCTGATCGAAATTAGTTATTGCTTCAGGATAGTTTGACCGATCAAGGTTGATGTATCCTCTTCCCACGTATGCCTGAGCTAGATTTGGATCGAATTTTATTGCTTCATTAAGCTCTTGGAGTGCGGTATTTTTATCTCCTGTAGCGTATATTGCTTTTGCTCTGTCAAAATATCCTGCTGCCACTATTCTATTGGCGTTTTCTAACCGGTTCTCAAGACATTCTCCTTGAGTTTGCAAAGTTGTCATCTGATAGTGGTTGTCTGGTGTTTATTTTTAAAACTTTCGTTCATGAGGGGCTAAAGCGATTGTTTAATGGTGAGTCTCAAAAAAGTCGATTGCCATGTTTAAACCAAAGCCTCCCGCAGTTGTCCTGCCGTCTTCCGTTTTATGCCTGCATTTTCGCCGCTATCGGAGCTATTTTGCGTCTGACAATCTTCGTTTCGTTCGCTGTCAGTACTGCGTTCAAATCTTCGAGGCTTCTAAGGAAGTAGTCTGCGCTTTCTGCTTTGCGAACTCCTGGTCGTAGTGCTTGCGCTGTTTTCATTCCGATTTCTTTGGCGGCTTTTATCGCGCGGTGCACGTCGTTGCCGATTACGAGAACTTCGTTTGGTTTCCAGCCGTGTTTTTGCAGAATATCTAGAAAGATTGCTTTTTTTCCTCGGTTGCCGTCATCGATTGAGTCGATGTGAACTTCATCGAAGTATGGTGTGATGCCGAGCGCTTGTATTTTGCTGTTTTGGTATTCTTTGAATCCTCGTGTCACAAGGATTTTGCGCTGGTTCAAATGCGGCAAGACTACTATGTCTGAGTATGGCTGTATTGAGTGGTCCGCGCGCAAATGTTGGTGCGCTTTCTTCAAATGGTTCGCTAGTTGCGGCGGTATGTTGAATGTTGCCAGGACTTCGTCGAACGGTCGTGTCCAGAGGGCTTCTTTGATGTCTTCAACGTCTGATTTGTCGAAGAATCGGTGTATGTCCGCGTCTTCAAGCGCTTCGATTACTGGGTCGAGCACGTCTATGTTTTGTGTTTCCACGTCGTATATGCATCTGTCTAGTCCGAATATTACTCCTTTAATCATTGTGCTGCCTCCAGTTGTGGTGTTGTTTTTTGATAGTCATATTGCGCTTCGTGGGGGTCGCCGATTAGTTTGTGCAAATCCAGGTATGCGTGGTACGCGTTGAAATCTCCGCATCCGGCGGCCATTATTGCTGCGTTTTCGAAGTCGAATAGGTTTTCGAGTGCGGCTCTTGCGTATAGGCTCCATTGTTCTGTTGGATTGCTAATGAGTGGTATGTGTTCAACTATGCCTGCGTTGAGATCGTATGCGTTCGCTTTCGCGAGCGCTAAATGTTCTGGTTTCGCTGTTTGTTTGCGCTGCACTTGCAAACATATTATTCGTCGCGCAGCTTCAACTGACACGCAGTGTTTTAGCAGTTCGTCGAGTGTTGTCATCTTACTGTCACGCTTTTGGCTAGGTTTCTTGGCTTGTCAGGATCGCATTTGCGTTCGAGCGCAAGATAGTATGAGAGCAATTGGACGGGTAGCAGAGCGATTAGCGGTGTTGCTTCTTCGATGTCAGGGATGCTGATGTGGTAGTCGTATGCGTGGCTTGGCTTGCTGTCGATTCCTATCACAAATGCCCCGCGCGCTTTTACTTCCATCGCATTCGATGTGGTGTGCGCGCGTGTTTGGTTGTCTGCGAACACGATTACTGGAAGTCCATCGCAAACGACTGCGATGGTTCCGTGTTTGAGTTCTCCTGCGGGCATTCCTTCGGCGTGGATGTAGCTTACTTCTTTTATTTTGAGGGCGGCTTCGCGTGCTACGTGTGCTAGGGATTTTCTTCCGATGACGAACATGCTTCTTTCATTTGCTATTTTTCGCGCGAGCTGTTGCATTTGTGGTTTTGTCTGTTTTATCACGTGAAGCGCTGTGTCTGCTGCTTCTTTTAGTAGTCCGATGTCTTTTTTTTGCAGGGCGAACGCGAGCATCATCAAAATTGCGATTTGCGATGTGCAGCTTTTGGTGCTTAGAACGCATAGTTCAGGTCCGCAGTTCATTGGTATTGTCAAATCAGCAAGCCGCGCTATTGTGCTGCTCGGACTATTGACGATGCTGATTACTTTCGCTCCTTTTTTTTGCGCTGACTTTATTGAGTCGATTACGTCTGCTGTTTCTCCGCTTTGGGATACTGCGATTAGCAGTGTTTTGTTGTTGATGTATGGCAGGACGCTTTCGAATTCTGAGCCGAGCACGGTCATTGCTTGTTTTCCTGCGTGAACAAAATGCGTGAGCGCGATGGAGCACGCGTTGTAGCTCGTCCCGCAGCCCACGAATATGATGGTGGAGGTGTCCATCAGTTGTGTAGCTTTTACTATGAGTTCGCAAGGTTGGTTGAGCGCTTTTCTGATTGTGAGGGGTTGTTCTTCTATTTCTTTGAGCATGAAGTGTTCGTATGTTCCTTTTTTGGCGACTTCGAGGTCCCAGTGGGCGAGGCTTTCTTCTCGTTTGACTGGTTTTCCTTTGTTTGTGATGGCAAGCGGTGTTAGGCTTCCGTAATCGCCGTCTTCTAGCGTGATTATTCTTTTGGTGTGCGGCAGAAAGCTTGGTATGTCTGAGCTTACGAACATCTCATTGTCGCCGATTCCAAGGATTAGCGGGCTTCCGTTTCTTGCGAAGTGTATTCCTTCAAGGGCGTGCATGGCGAGTATTGCGTAGCTTCCTTTGAGGTCTTTTAGCGTGCGTGCGAATGCGTCTTTGAATGTTTTGCCTCGTTTCATGTAGAAGTCGATTAAGTGGGGGATGACTTCAGTGTCTGTTTCGCTTGTGAATGTGTATCCTTCTTCAAGGAGGGCTTCTTTGAGCAGGTGGTAGTTTTCTATTATGCCGTTGTGTACGACGCTTATCGTGCCGTCGTTGTTTGTGTGCGGGTGGGCGTTGTTGTCGGTGACTCCTCCGTGGGTTGCCCATCTTGTGTGCCCTATGACTATCGGGCTGTGCGCGTCCATTGGGGCGCATTTGCTGATGTCTCCGACTTCTTTTTGTATGATTGTTTCTTTTCCTCGGATAGCGGCTATTCCCCAGCTGTCATACCCTCGGTACGAGAGAGCTTTGAGGCCTTCGTGCACGAGTGGCACGCCGTTCTTGTTTCCGAGGTATCCTAGTATTCCGCACATTTGTTGTTATTCACCTTTTGTGGAATTATGCGAAAAGATTATATATAAGGGTTCCTAAAATATTTTTAGAAGTGGTAACAAATATTTTTTAGAGGTTAACATGATTGTCGTCGATAACAGGAACAAATCAGTGGTGAGCCTTCCGGCGAAGGCGATGAATCAGAAACAGCTGAGGGTCTCTTCTAGCCCTCTTGCCCAAAGGATTCTGCACGAGCTAGCGAAGACTCCGATGTATCCTATGGGTATTGCGAAAAAGTTTCGCGTGCACGAGCAGAAGGTGTACTATCATATCCGCAATCTTGAGAAAGTCGGGCTTATCTCGGTTGTTAGAAAGGAGGAGGTGAATGGAACGTCTGCGAGTTTTTACGCGCCGACAGCTCCTGCGTTCGTGATGGCATTAAGGGAGCCTAGCGAGACGCGTAAGATTCCGGGTCTTTCGATGCAAAGCGATGAGTTTTTATCGCCGATTATCGAGAACGGCGAGCTCAACGGTATTATTGTTGTGGGTTCTCCCGACCCGCACGGTCCTGAGATGGCAAGGAGCCGTGATGGGTATTATGGTATTGATTTGGCGCTTTGTTTGGGCACTTTTGTCAGCAACCTTAGTAATTTGTCCGTTCGTCTCGATACTGAGGTTCGATCCGAAGAATTGCAGAAGAACTTGATATTGATCGGAGGGCCTGTCGTCAATATGGTGACGCAAAAAGTGAATGAGCATTTGCCTATTTTTTTCGATAAAACTGCTAGCTGGGCGATTAAAAGCACGCTTTCAGGCAAGGTTTATCCTGAGGGTGAGTGCGGTCTTATAGTAAAGGCGAAAAATCCTTTCAATCCTAAGAAGTGGGTGCTTGTGGTCGCGGGGAGAAGGTATGCTGGAACAAGAGCGGTTACGATGGCGTTCCTGCGGTATTTCTCGGAAGTTGCCAAGGGCAATTCAATTGACCCTAAAGTTTGCGCGAGAATTGTTGAAGGATTAGATAGGGATGCTGATGGAATTGTTGATGATGTTAAGTTTGTGGAGTAGTATTAGTGTAATTTGCGCTGGCCGCAGAAAATTTTAAGGTCTTTTACGGCTTCATCGTTAAGCTACAAAACATGACTGGCTGGAGACTTCTCCGCTTTTACTAGATAAAACGTATTTTCAAGACGGATGTCATGGTTTGGAAATCCCCAGTGAACTTTGAATTTTTTAATAATCTGTGGCCCGAATCCTGCCTGTGAATATAGATCTTGGAGTTTGACTAATTTATCATTTTCGTTTAGACAACCCCATTCCTTTTGACCCTTTCGGGTTTGATTATGATCAAAGCCAACAACTAAAACTCCTCCTAACTTCAGAGTCCTTGCGATCTCTTTGAAAGCATGTGTTGGGTTCCTTAAGTACGCGATGCCGTTAATTATTACCGCGGTATCGAATTCTTCATTTCTGATGGGATAGGATGTATCTGCATTTAAATCGCATACGACACGGCGTGTCAGATCTTTGTTCTTTCTTAGCATATGTGGTGAGACGTCGAGTCCTAGGTGTGACTTAATTAGACCGTATTTCCCACACATGATATTCATCACTTTTCCAGGATCAACAAAACTTTCTAATTCTGTTCTTACTTCGTCTCCTATGTCATTTTTACCGGGGCCGGTTTTAAATTCTTCACCAGTGAACCAGGACCAATATTCCCTGTCTGCTAAAGTTTCATCATATAACATCTTTTTTTTGAAATGCTGGAGACTTATAAATCTTTTGATTTGTCATCACTGATGAATGACTACTACGTGCTCAAATGCAGATACATTTATATATTGGTATCGATTAGTTACATATTGATAACTATGTCGCAATTACTTGAACAACCAAAGCCAATCCACAGTCCTACATTGGATACCGTGCAAATGGTGGAAGATACCATTCGCGACGCAAAAGAAGTGCTCAGCGTGGCTGAGCTTAAACGTCTCCTTCCAAGAAAAGTGAATCATAACACGCTTAAAGTCATCCTTGCCTACTTGCAGAAAAGCGGAAAAGTGGAGTTCACTCCTGATGGCGTTGTTTGGATTTTCGCGCCAAAGGAGGATATCGCTGCTATTCTGAGCAAGGGGCGGACATGGAATTAAAGGATAAACAGAAGATAGTTCAGGTTATTGGCGCCGCAGATGTTGCTCTTGCGCGATTGCAGGAAACAGTGCATGCTTTTGAGGCGCAGGGGAAGACTCCTCCAAAAGAGGATGCGCAGCTTCTACGAAGTGTCGAACGATCATTGAATCTTCTCAAAACGAATCCGTTTTCAGGTGATGCGGTCAAGCACGAGGTGTGGCCGAAAGAGTTTGGGAATTTGCCTAATTTGTTTAGGGTGGAGCTCTCGCAGTTCTGGAGGTTGCTCTATTATGTGAGTGGTGATGAAGTACGGATAGTGAGCGTGGTTTTTGAGATTGCGGATCATCAGCACTACGACACGATATTCGGCTACAAAAAGAAATAAGCTGGTAATCACTCTTCTTTGACAGAAAGGTTTTTTAAAGCGCTTGCCTTGCTCTTGATTGAATGAAACAGAAGGACTTATTATTGGGTTTGGCGATCGGAGATGCATTTGGTGCGGGTGTTGAATTCAAGAGCAGGGAGTGGATAAGGGCCAATGTTGATTTTCAGAAGTTCGTAAATGCGCGGGAAGGATCCTTCGTTGAAAATTATAGTCCGTGGGATTATACTGATGATACTGAGATGACGGTGGGAGTGATTAACGCGCTTCTTTCAGGTAAGGAGCTGACGCCTGATATGCTTGTCGGATTCTGGAAAGAGGAATATCAGGATGGCGTGCAAAGGAGAGGGTTTGGTAGGCAGGGTCACGGTTCGATGCAATGGTATTTCAACGGTGCAAAATCAATTGAAGAGATACGAGCGTTCCAACGGGATAGGGAGTACCCCGGGAATGCTCCTCCGATGAGGGCGATTCCTTTTGCTTTTGTTCAAGAGCATGATATAAATCGGTGCGCAGTGATCAATGCTGACGCGACGCATCCTCATCCTAGGGCGAGGGTGGCAAGCATCATAGTTGCAAGAGCGGCAGAGTATCTTTTGCTTCGAGATGGAAATCCAACGAGCATAGTTTCCTACTGTCAAGAGCAGGTCAAAGGAATGGATAAAGATACTGACTTGCTCTTGCAGAGAATAGATGAGCTGCCTCGACCCGAGGACTTGAAGGAGCACCAGTATGAAGTGTTATGCGGCCCGCAACCGATTGTTGCGCCGCGGTTCATGCCGGGAATCACTGGACTGCCATCTGATGCGATGCTCACTGGCGGTTGCGTCCTGTATGTCCTCAAGCATGCGAAAGACGCGATGGATGGGTTGAGGATTTCAGTTCGTATTGGCGGAGATGTAGATTCACTCGCATCGATTTGTACCGGGATTCTCGCAGGGAAACACGGTCTTGCTTCATTGCCATCTTTCATGATAGAGAACGTTGAAGGTAGAGAGAAGCTAACAGCGCTGGCGGAAACATTTGAACGTTACCTCTCTATGGGGAAAGTCTCTCACAAAGTGCAACGTTGAAGTTTATTTCACCTGCGTCCCACTTCCCCCCGTCATTCCGTCCATCCATCTTCCGTACTTGCCGTCATTCCGTCCTCCCGTCCGTTTTGGTATCACTCTTCTTTGACAGAAAGGTTTTTTAAAGAACTTGCCTTGCTCTATGTTAAATGAAAAAGAGGTTGGGCTGGCAGGACTTTGTGCGTCCGCTCGCGGTGATGCCCTTTGGTTTTTGGGGCATGTACTGGTTTGAGCATGGATTTAGCTGGATTATCGCGATAATCGGCATAGTGTTGTTCTTCGTAGCGTTGCCTTTGCTTGTCGTGTGGTGGGATCAATGAAGCGCCTGCTTTTGTTCATTTTAGTATCGCAATTGGCTTTTGCGCAGTGTGTTGAGCCCATAGACGGTTCTGTCATTAAGGAGAGCGTGATTTTTTGCGTTGATACGTACGATATCCCGAATGGCATCAGTATCAGTGCCGATAATGTGCAGATCGATTGCGCAACTTCTGTTCTAAGGGGTATTCTTGGCCAGAGCGAGATTGGAATTCGTGTCGAGAACGCGAAGAATTTCACGCTGCGTAATTGCAACTTGATGACTTTCAATCAGGGTTTGTATTTGAAGAACGTGACTCATTCTTTGATAGAGGATAATGCGTTTCTCAAGAATCGTGTTGGTATCCGTTTGCTTGAATCGTACGAGAATGTTATGCAGGATAACAGTGACAAGAGTTATCAGGTGCCTGTTTCGGCTATCAGCAGCAAGTTCAATATTGTGATGCTTGGCAATCGCGATATTGAGCGTTCTTTTTGCGAGGTGAACGCCTGCAATGAGTATCGTGATATGAACGTGTGCGTGTCCGGCGACTTTTATTGCAGTGATAGGTGCAATTCTGGCAATGATGATGATTGCGTAGGCGCAACGCCTGCTACTGCTGATGAAATAACTGGCAGCGTGGTTGAGAAAGTTGATGTCGAGACTAGGATTGCTGAGCTCGAGCAGGAAGTTAAAGAGATTGTCGCTCAAAAAGAGGTTCCTGCGGGTCCTGTGCGGGCTGATTCGTCTGTTCCGCTTGGGGCTAAATTGTTGTTTTATGCGGCGCTGTATTTTGTTGCGTTTATAGCGTCGTTCCTGTTTAAAAAGAAGTGAAAAAAAGAGATGAAGTGGGTGATTGTCGCGCTTTTGTTAGCGCCGGGTGTTTTCGCGTGTATTGCGCCGTCTGAAGGTCTTAGGGTAGATTCTTCGCTGGACATTTGTAACGGCGTTTATTTCTTGAAGAAGGGTTTGGTTGTTTCAGGCAGCAACATTCTTGTTGACTGTAACGGCGCTGTTTTATCTGGCCTTATCGGCTATCAGGGTGTGACGATTAAGAATTCAAGGAATGTGACAGTGCAGAATTGCAAATTGCAGGGCTACGAGCGTGGTTTTGCCGTGAGCAATTCTTCAGGGATTGTTCTTGTCGATAATAGTCTTGTGAAGAATCGCATCGGCGTTCAGTTTGTCAGCGTGTCTAAGAGCGCGGTGTTTAATCGCGATATTAGTTTGCGTTCTGATTTGGAGCTTGTGAATAGCGAGGGCAATTTTCTTTCTAGTGTGAATAAGCCAGTGCGCGCTGATTTCTGCCGAAAGAACATTTGCAACCAGCCAAGGAACGCTTTGCCGTTGTTTTTGCAGCCTCAGACCGCAAAGCCCGTTATGAAAACGTGGCTTTCAGAGCAGGTGACTCCTGCGCAGAAGTTGAAGAAGTGGGTGTTCGGCGGGTTGCTTTAATAGTTACTTTTGAGTGGTGACGTTAGAAAGGTTTATAAATCAAAGAAGGTAGTTTTTGGAATATGGACGATGAGCTTCGCAGGCTAGAACAAAGAATACGGGCAGGACAGGTCGATCTGATTCCTGCGTATGGTCAAGCAAGAATCAGATCTGGAGAATTCTGGGTTGAGGCTGCTGATGATTCGATTCTTGGTTCTGCTTGGAAGTTGTATAATTTGGGCGTGAATGGTGAGACTGCGAATATTATTCATTCTCGTGGATTTTTGAATAACGGTGCTGAAAGAACAGTTGATCAGCATCTTGAGGACTCTGTTCAAAATAAAGATGGTGTAGTGATGACGAGTCCAGTCATTGATAATTCTTTTAAGCTTGCGATGTATCAGCACCGCAATCATTCTGCGTTTGAAGGGACGGTGCGAGAGTATGCTAAAGATCAGCTTCGAAACGAGATACGTGAGCGCGTCGCAGCCAGGCTCACGCTCAGACAAGGCGAGCAGACAACTATTGAGGACATAGCCCTTGATGGAAAGATATTTGTGAGGCAAGTGGCCGTTCCTGATTGTCAGGGGTCTTACTTCACGCTTGCGCGAGAGCAGCAGGAATATAAGCTTGCAGTTTTTGGAAGCATTCAGAAAAATATTGCTCCTTTTCTTGTTGATTTGATGGGTTCGAATTATAGGGGGGTGATTTTTGCGATTCAATATTTTACTGCGCGTAGGAACAAAAAGCTGAGCGAAGTCGCTCTTTTTACACCACCTTTGCAATTTCGAAGAGAATTGTTTGAGCGGGCGGTGGTGTTGTGCCGCAATAGCCAAAACATTAGGTTCGGCATCGACGTAGACTGTGCCGTTGAAAAAGGTAGGCCTGCGCTTGGTTGGCGCAGACTCGAGTAAAATGGACGACAATATTCGTGCATTGGAGAAGGCTGCTCGGTATGGTGCGCCTGAGGAGCTGGCTCGTTTGCAGCAGGCGGTTGCGCGTGCTGGTGGACTTGCGTATGCGCTTGATAGGGTGGTTGCGGATCAGAAGGACGAGTTGTGGAGGCGTGTGTATTTTGGTTTGGGTGGTGTTTGGGCTTGTTTGGTTGAGGATGAGTTTCTTGGTCGTTCTTTGTGTGTGAGTTTTCAGTATGAAGGTAAGAATGAAAATGTAATTGTTGGTTTGGATAATCTTGAGGATGGGAATTTGGATACTGTTGTTAATTGGCTTTCTCGTTATACTGCGCGTAAAGATGGTGTAGTTGTTATGCCTTTGAGGTTGGAGACTGCTGTTGCTGTTGGTATGCATTCGATTAGGGAAGTTTCGTTTTTTTCAAGAGAAGTTGATGCTTACAGGGCATCTTTTCGAGTTGCAATTGAGAATGTGTGGCCTGCGTACGGCAAGTTGACTTATGAGTGTGAGGGTATGCGGATGAGGTTGGATGAGTTGAGTTTGGATGGCGTTCTAGTGCGAAGGGGTGTTGGTGTTCCTGTTTTGCAGGGTAATTATTCTGTTCTTGCGCCGGAGCAAGAAGAGAGTTCAGAGGTGGTTTCTTCTGTGTCTTCTGATGTTGGGGGGTGTCTTGAATCTTTGTCAGGTTATAGAAATCCAGCGGGTATTTTCCAGTGTTGGGCTTCTCGAAGGGATGGTCAGAAGAGAGAAACAAGAATTTGGACGCCTGATCAGAATTGGAATCGTCACAATTCGGAGCGGGCTTTGGTGTTGGGCCGCTACGACGTCGTCGGCGTCGTCGGCAGGTTCGACATCTACTGCAACGTCAACTGCAATGTCGTCATCGGCGTCGGGCCCGCCCGTGGGTGTCGTCGTGCGAATTTTCTTAGCGGTCGTATGATTGAGTAGTTTTCTAAAAAAGTCTTTTAGGCTTACTCTTTTGCCCTCTTCCGTCCAATCCGTCCCGTCATTTTCCGTCTTGCCGTTTTCCGTACGTGCCGTCCAATCCGTCCCGCCGTCTTCCGTCTTGCCGTTCTCCGTACGTGCCGTCCATCCGTCCCGCCGACAGCTGTCTACCGTCCATCAGCCGTCCTTGCGTTATCAGCAGGTTCTGTTCACTGGACTTATGAGTGCGTAAGATTCTTAAGGTGGTTTTGAACTCTGTTGAATAATGGCTGAGTCGGATAAATCATTAGTGGTATTTCAAGGTAAAGACATCAGAAGAATCTGGTCTAATGACGAATGGTGGTTCTCAATCGTAGATATTGTTGCAGTGTTAACAGAGCAGGCAGATTTTCAGACTGCAAGGAAATACTGGAATAAGCTCAGTCAACGGCTCAGGGCAGAGGGAAGCGAAGTGGTGACAAATTGTCACCGGTTGAAATTACCCTCTGAAGATGGCAAGTTACGAGAAACAGACTGTGCAAATATCAAATCGCTCTTCAGGATCATTCAATCTATTCCCTCTCCAAAGGCAGAGCCGTTTAAGCAATGGCTTGCGGAAGTTGGCTATCAGCGCGTTCAAGAGATAGAAAATCCGGAACTCGCGCAAAAACGTATGAGAGAACTATACAAGGCAAAGGGGTATTCGGATGACTGGATTGAAAAAAGGATACGCGGCATCGCCATACGCGATGAACTAACCGATGAATGGAGAAAACGAGGGGTTTTGGAGGAACGAGAATATGCAATACTCACTGCGGAAATCTCAAAAGCCACGTTTGGCATGACTCCGAATGAGTATAAACAGTTCAAGGGTTTGAAACGTGAGAATTTGCGGGATCATATGAGTGATTTGGAGCTTATTTTTTCAATGTTGGGCGAGAGAGTGTCGACGGAAATCACTGGGAATGAGGATGCGCAGGGATACGTAAAGGTTGAAGGCGCTGCGAAGAGAGGCGGTCGTGTTGCAGGTAATGCAAGAAAAGAGACAGAGAAAGAACTTGGTCGTCCGGTGATATCAAAGGAGAATTATCTTGCAGAGCCCGAGTCAAAGAAAAAACTTATCCATACGCGTAAAAAAGTCTTGTAGGATTACTCGTTTGCCGTCTTTCGTCCTACTTCCAACGTCCTACCATCGTCCGTTCCGCCGTCCATCTTCCGTCCTTGCGTTATCAGCAACTTTGCAAGTCTTCTAATTCTATCGCTTTTTGAGAACATATCGCTACTTGGCTGCCGGTCCATATTTTTGGAGTTAGTTTGACTTGCAGGACTTGGCCGATTTCTTTGTTGTATGGTATGATTGTGTTTATCGCGTTTGCTTTGAGCAGCGGTTGTGTTAAGAGTGAGTCGATGACGTCGACGCCGTTTGTTCCGGCTATTCTCGCGTGCAGGTTCACAAGGTCCATTTCTGGTCCGTTGTCTATCCAGATTTTGATGCCGTCGGAAGCTACGCAGGCTTGCGGTTGTCCGCTTATTTTTATGACGCTGATTTCAGATACATCGCATCCGGAGCGTACTTCAGCTGTTCCTTGGACGAATTCGGCTTTTTCTTCGATGTATTCTTCGCCCCAGCTCATTACTAGGGCTCCAAGGCCGATTGAGAATGCGACGAGAAGGATGGTGGCGACAAGTGGGGTTATTCCTTTGCGGTTGTCGAATAGTGCCATCATTCACCTCTCTTTTATATAGTGTTACAGTCAGGTTTGTTTATATAGTTTTTGGTGGGTTTTGGCAATAGGTTTTTAAAGGACTAAGTGGGCGGTGGCTTTATGGGTGGTCGTGAACAGTCATTATTGGATATTTTGAAGGCAACTGTTGGGCTTTCTGAAGAGGATTTTGTAGGTAAGAATCCAGAACCTGTTTTGGTGACTCCGTTTAGAGCTTCAAGTTCCGATTCTATGAGAGTTGTGGAGGCCGCGGATTCAGCCTCTTCATTCAGTGAAAATATGTATGCTGCATATAAGAGCGTTATCGTTTATAGGGTTGGCGCTTTTGGCACGCACACTTTCAAAGGTATGCTCTATGTTTTGGGTTCTGCGGGTTCGTGTGACGTGCTTCTTTCGGGCAGGGGTGTGGCTGAAAGCCATGCTATGATTCGCAAATCTTCTGATTCTTGGATGGTTAAGAACGCGGGAACCGGAAGGGAAACGTATGTTATTATGTCTGCACGGTTCGGACTTGAGACTCGCCTTGTTGAGGGTGAGGAGCTCGCGCTTTCTGATGCATCAAGGATTCGATGTGGTGATGTCGAGCTTGAGTTTTACACTCCGCGCGGGTTTTTGACTTATTTGAAGAATCTTGACGCGATGGCTAAGAATCCGAAGCTCGGCTAAGTTTTTTATACTCTTCTTAGTAGGTGCGTTGTATGGCTGATGAGCAACAGTGCATTTTTTGTAATATCGCGTCAGGCAAGATTCCTGCGAAGTCTGTTTACAGCGATGATAAGGTGAATGCTGTTCTTGACATTAATCCTGCGTCTGATGGCCATATTCTTTTGATTCCAAAGAAGCACGTTATGTTGATGGCGCAGATGGACGATGAGCTCGCGTCTCACATGGGTATGATTTCAAAGCAGCTCAGCCATTCTCTTATCCGCTCGCTTAAAGTCGATGGAGTGTCTATTTTTGTGGCGAACGGCCCTGCTGCGGGCCAGCGCGCTCCGCATTTCATGCTTCACATAATTCCTCGAAAAAAAGCAGACGAGATAGCTCTTGCGCCGCCTGCTGTGAAGGTGGACTCTGCGCTTAACACTGCCGCGTACAAGAAGCTCGCAGTGTCGCTTGCTAAACTTACCGGCAAGGAGCCTCCTTCGTTTGATGATAAGTCAAAGGGCGAGGAGAAGAAAGACGAGAAAAAGTCAGAGCCCAAGTCTGAATCTAAGCAGGACGCAAAGCCCGCTCCAAAGCAGGATGGCAAATCCGATAAGGGTTCTTTCAAGTCTTCGCTTGATGAGATTACTGATTTTCTGATGGGGGGCAAGAAATGACGGATTGTCTTTTCTGCGGCCTTATCGCGAAGAAAGCGAACGTGCTTTACGAGGACGAGCGCGTGTTCGCTATGCTGGCTCCGGAGCCTGCGGCTATTGGTCATATTGTTGTGCTTCCAAAGCAGCACGCGCCTATTTTCGAGAGCGTTCCTGATTTTGTCGTGAGTGACTTGTTTAGGATTGCGAACAAGGCGAGTATTTCCATTTTCGAAGCTCTTGGCGCGCAGGGAACGAACCTTATAGTTCAAAGCGGTGAATCTGCCGGCCAGCGCCACAATCACGCGATGGTTCACGTGATTCCAAGGTTTGAGAATGATAATCTTCCGATTGGCTGGAATCCTTCGCAGACAACTCCCGACCAGCTTGCCAAGATGGAATCCGCGATTAAGGAAGAAGCTAAAAGCGTTGGTTCGTTCGAGAAGGAAAAGCCAAAGCCGATAGAGCAGGAGAAGCCAAAGGAAGTTCCTAGGGAAGATTTGAGGATTAAGCAGTTGAGAAGGCGTCCTTAAATTCACTTCAAGATTGATGTTTGGACCATTCCGCTTCTGTGCAAAAGTGCATAAGTTTCTGCGGCTTCTGCTAAGAGCAATACGATTCTTGTGCGTTCGTTAGGAGTGTATGCTGTCAAATCCCGGTTTTCTTCTGGTCTGACGAAGGTTCCTTTGGATGAATCGTAAGCGAATTGGGTTGATGTTTTGCGTTGGTTTTTCACGATGTCGATTGGGAGTGCAGGCTCGACTCGAAGTCCGTTTGGTCCGTGATAGGATAGTTGTGTTCCCATTTCGAGTGTGAAATCCCCTGCTTGGAATGTCAGTTTGTCTAAGCTCATGCTTTTTGCGGGCAGATGGGGAGTATTTAATGTTTTCGAGGTGTCTCGTTTTTTGAGCGAATGATTTATAAACTGCCCTTTTGCGTTTTCGTTTATGAGTGAGTGGACAGTTAAGCAGGATGGCGAATCGTTCGCTCAATATCGTTCTCGGTATTTTAGGACGCTCGAAGCGTCTGCGAAGATAGTCGGGCGCGAGGAGTTTGATTATTTGTACGCGCCGGTTGTGCGCGCGTATGGCATCAGGTCTCCTGCTTTTGTAAATACGATCGCGCACGAGATAGTGATTTGCGATGAAGTTCCTGATACTGATTTCATTGGCTTCATGCTCGTTCATGAGATGTGGGAGGATTATGTCGTTAACAAGTCGGGTTTCAACTTGAGATTGTATGAGTATTTTGATAGGTCTTTGCCTGCTGATAAAATGATTCGTACGGCTCATAGGTTGGCAACGCTTAAGGAATTGAGTTTGGCGCAGTCCAGAGGAAAGCTTGAGCAGTATTGCGAGTGGTGGACTGATTTCTACGCGAAGGATGCGCAGTTAGTTAGGAGCATGCCCGATGATGTCGCGGCGCGCATTGGCAGGAATTATCGCTCATCAACAGTTGAAGAGACAAAGGCGCGCATTCTTGGCTTCATCGATAGCAATGCGCAGCTGAGGCGAAAGATTGGTGAGAAAGTCCGATTATCAAGTTCAAAGCGGTTATTATCTTAATCACGTTTGAAGTTTTAAGAGTTTATCTTTTTAGCGAACATCACGAAGGGTTCTAATTCTATCGCTGTTATCCAGATGAGCGAGATTATCGCCAAAAGGCGAAGGTAGGGATTAGTGATTGGTATTTCTGAGAGCATTGTTTCATTGAGGTAGAATGCGAGCAGTGTGAGGATGACTGCTGTGCCAATTGCGATGGTTCTAAGGATGTTCATATGTCAAATATTCTCGCCCTTAGAGTCTTCAATATTATGGCGACGACTGAGAACATGGTGAGTAGTCCTATCATGACGATGAATTCGGATTCTAGCACCATTATTTTGATTACGGTTTAGATGCTTATAAATTCTGCGCTTTGATGGCTGTTTGAATTTCAGAGCAGTATGTTTAATAACGTGTTCTGTTTTGTTTATTTTATGGATGATCGTTTGCGCGTTGGAGCGTTTGGCAAGGACGAGTAGTGTGTGGAGTGATGTTTTGCGTTGGCGTGGTGAGTTGAAGAAGGCGGGTGAGGGTGCGGTTTTGGATTTGGGTTTGCCTCATCAATGGGCGGTTGGTTCTGGGAATGCAAGGTATGGTGAGGCGTTGGTTGCGTTGCGTGGTTTGTGCGCAAGTGATGATGGTTTGCATCCTTTTGCGGGAGGAGTTGCTCGTCCTTTGACGTTTAAGGAGACTGTTCAGGCGAGAATAGAACAGTTTGAGCGTGAGGGCGCTGCGAGTTTATGGGAGTCGTGGCTTGATACGAGCAGTGCGATCGTGTATCAGAAAGGAACGACTAAGTTTCGTGTTGTTGTTCCGTGTAGTGATGCTTTGCTCAATGATGTTCCTGCTTCTTTTAGGGGTGATTTTTTGCCTGTGAATTATGATGATTTTGTAAGTTTTGTTGAGCTTGATGTTCAGGATAGAGATGATGTGTATAATCAGCCGTTGACTCCTGATCAGGTTTTGAAGCATAAGGGTTGGCTTGCGGCGGTCGAGGGTGATAGGAATTTGTTGAGGCGGTATTCTAATATTGTTTTTGGACAGGTTCAAGGTGGTGCGGCCATGGCGTTTTGGACTGTTCCTCATCAAGATGATCAGGGAAGGTGGGTTCTTCCTAAACAGGATCAGTTGCGGCCGTTGTGCGCCAACGATGTTCGTTACGGCTGCGGTTGTGGTGGCGGCAGGGTTCTCGGCAACAGCGCCCGTTTCGCTCGGGTATGCCCATTATAAATTGCGAGCCCGAAGGGCGAGCCACTCTTTTAGTAATCGGCGCGTAGACGCAAAAAGCAGAGCTTTTTGAGACGTGACAAGCAAAGCTTGTCGAGTTCCCGAAAATACGCTGTATTTTCGTGATTCTCGGAAATCTTGGATTGCCGCGAGGCGAGTCTAGAGTTCAATAGTCGGCGCGGAGCGCCCGCCAAAATTGGACAAGGTTATATCCAAGTCTGGCAGTCAATCGTCCTCCAGCGTCCTACCTCCAACTTCCCGCCGTCGTCCGTCCTACCGTCAGCCTTCCTACAGCCGTCCTACCTTCTTCCCACATCCTACCTCCTGCTGTTCTTCGTGCTTGCCGTCTTCCGTCCTGCCTTCCTTCCGTCCTACCGTTATGCCGTCCCGCCGTCTTCCGTCCTACCGTCATGCCGTCCATCCGTCTCGCCGTCCTCCCGTTTGCCGTACGTGCCGTCACGCGTTTCGTCGTATGCTTTTCAAATCCTTTACTCGTTTTTCGCCTGCGATGCTTGTTCTGAATAAATTGTAAAAAACGTCTTTTGTCCATTTGACCCAGTCAGAATCTCGTATGTCGTACAAAATCACTCGGATGTCTTCTGGTAGTTCTCCTTGTTTGTATTCGTCGGGGTTTACTTCTTCTTTTAGGCGCAAGGCGTTTTCATCAACAAGGAATCCGCGCAGCGGTTGTTCGCAGTGGCGAACTTCGATGGCTTCCTTGCCAAGAGCGAAGTTTATGCTTAGTAGTTTTTGCAGGTTTCCTAGCGAAGCGAAGTCGACTCTTGTCAAAACTTTTATGTCGGTGCCTTTTTCGGCGAGTTCGGTCAAGACATCGAGCATTGATTTGCCGTTTTCTTGTAAATTTACAAAACTGCAGTTTCCGCTGAATACGAGCAGTCGTTCTTTTGCGCTTTTAAGGAAGCTTGAGAGGTTTTGGTTGAATAGTTCGTTGCCGACGGTATAGCTGCCGCTCCTCGCGCTTCGTTTGTTCTCAGCGACATAGTTGTAGATGTCGAGCGGTGAGAAGTCTCTTTTTCGTCGTCCGATTTCTATTCGTTTGAAGAGTCGTTCTTGGAATTCGCTTGCGTTGACCGAGTCTTTGTTGTTCCAGTAGACTATTTTGAGCGCTCCTCTTGTTCCTCCGCGGAATGTTCGCACGGCGAGTTGTCCGCTTTCATCGACTATTTTTTGCACGTAGCTGTCTGCTGTTCGCCAGTTTTTGTTGATGTGTTTTGCGATTTCCTGCACCGCGCGCGGTTGTGCGTGGATGTATTGGAGTATTTTTTTCTCGACCTCTTTAGTCATCATCGTTCATCACCTGTTTTGCCGAGTGTTGCAGTTCTATTTATTTCTTGCCATTGTGATTTTATCGAGGAAGAATACAACACTGTTGCATTTTGCAGTGCAGTAATAGATTTAAAGGTGTGCATCAGCTAAAACAGTGGTGATACCTATGGATGAATCAAAAAAAGTTGATTGTTTGGTGAAATTGGTTTGGAGCGCGGAGCAAAAAATGTATGAGGTCGCAGCGACTGGAAGGCGAATCATTTGCCCTATTCTCGCAAGCGATCTTTTGTCGGTTTATGCAGATGGCATGACGTCAATGGCTTTGCACAATATGCTTATCGCTGTCGCGAATGTGGCTGTGAAATCGGCAGAGCCAAAGCCGAATGCGTATTCTGCGTTAAGAGTAGTGACTGACGTTCATGGAAGAGCGTATGACGGAGCTCCGTTTGAGGATGTTTTCGCGTTCCAGTTATTCAGGGTTCCTGACGACTGCTTGACTGATCCAAGAGTTCACGAGCTAAAGGCAGAGACTTCATACTATGGGTATGCAAATGTTAAATAAGGAGGTGCGCGATGTCTGATTCTATGCAGGAAGTCGAGGTGAAGTTTTTAGAGGTGGATGTCGGGTCTCTTACGCGCAAGCTTTTGGCGAGTGGAGCGAAGAAGATTTTTGAGGGCGAAGTTTTCGCTGTTTATTTCGAGCATCCGTTAGGTCTTATCAGTTCTTCAGAGCAGCTGCGTCTTCGCAAAAAGCGCGATGCGGTGAAAGGCGATATTGTGGAGCTTACTTACAAGAAGGACAAGGAGAAAGGCAAAGCGAAGATAGCTGATGAGACTGAAGTTAAGGTCAGCGATTATGATACGATGCATTCGCTGCTAAGGCATCTTGGCTTTCAGGAGAAGCGAAGGCAGCAGAAATACCGAGTGTCGTATCAGGTGAAGAATTTCTTGTACGAGTTCGATACGATGCCGAACATTCCGACTTTTCTTGAGGTCGAGGCGAGTAATATCAAATCGCTCGAGGAAGCGGTCTCACTGATAGGATTGTCGATGGAGAACGCGAAGTCTTGGTCGGGTAGGGACGTGATTGATTATTACGCGAGGCGCAAGTGAGCGATTGCTTCAACGTGTTCTGTCTGCGGGAATAAATCGAAAAGTTTCACAGACTCTATCAAGTATTGGTTTTTGAGTATTGCGAGTTCTTCTGCCATTTTCAAAGGATTGCAGGAGATATAAACGATTTCTTTGGGCAGCTGGCGCACTATTTCACGAAGAACCGATGGATGCATTCCTGCTCTCGGAGGGTCCACTATCAGGGTGTAGTTTCGTTCTTTGTACTCGCTCAGAGCTTTCGCGTCTGCGAATCGGGCGTCTGCTTTCACTTTGTTCAGTTTTATATTGTGCAAAGCACTTTTGATATTTTCTTCATTATTGTCTATAACGATCGTTTCCTTGAAAAGGTGCGCGAGCGAGATGCCAAACGTCCCTGCGCCTCCGTATAGGTCGATTAGCAGGTCAGTAGGTTTGTCATCCTTATCCACTATCATTTGGACGTGTTTTATCATTTCTTCTGCCATTCTCGTGTTGTTTTGCGCGAACGCTTGGCTTGAGTAAGTGAAAGTTTTGTCAAGAAGTTTTTCAGTGAACGTTTTTTCGCCTTTTACACTCTCGAGTTCATCGCTTACGCTGACATCGTTTGCGTCCTCTACATATCCGATGTTGATGCTGTGAGCGGTTGTTGTTTTGGCGAATAATTGTATGAGTTTTTTAGCGTCCTCAATTTTGCTCGAGTTTTTGTTGAGTATGATTGTGACGCAGGAGTCTTGAGTATTCTGCGGCGCTCTTATGACTGCGTACTTGAACGTGCCTGCTTTGCTTTTCAGTTTGAACGCGTCTGGTTTTTCGCGCAAACTCCAAGTCCAAAGTTCAGTTAAAATTTTATTCAGTTTAGTGTTGGATATCGCGCATTGTTTTATTTGGACAAGTTTGTTCCAGTTCTCGCGCTCGCGAAGGCCGACTCCTTCGTCGCAGAATACAAAATCCATTCTGTTGCGGTATTCGTATTCGTTTGCGCTCGCGATAGATGTCGGTGCATTTATTCCGCGTGATTCGAGCAGTAGTTTGACCGCGTTGAGTTTTTTGCCTGCTTGTTCTTCTTTGCTTAGGTTTTGCAGCGTGCACCCTCCGCAGGTTCCGAAATAGGGGCATTTGGGTGTTGCCATTTTAGAATATCAGCGGCATTGCCGCTAGTACTATGTTGCCAAGCGTGAGGCTTGTTATGAATGATAGCAAAAAAGCCGGTGTGAACGGAACTCCGTATCGCACGAGTACGTGCTTGATTTTTTTGGCGTTGTGCCAGTTTTGCAGTTGTTTGAGCTCTTTTTTCTCAAGTCCAAGTCTGGGTGGGTCTATTTTGGTGTTTCCTATTTGTATTGCGTGTACTATCCAGTCTCCTTCGGTGAGTTTGTCGGGAGTTACCCATTGGTGCAGCGCTGCGAGTTCTACTGTTTTCATGAACAGTGTTAATAGTCCGAGCAGGTAGCATAGCGCTGCGAGCAAAATTATTTGGTCGCGCGCTTGCGGGAATATGAATGATGCGATTATAAGACATAAGGTGGTAATGATTGTGCTTTTGCGAAGGCGTTTGTATGGCGTGTGGCGCGCTATCGCGCGGTAGGTTTTGAGCATTTTTTTGCGATTTTTCACTGCAAGAAATATCGCGTATGCGAGCACCCAAGCTCCGCCGACGAATACCAAGTTGATGATGAAGCTTGTCGAGAGCGCGAATTTGTTCGCTTCTACGCCAAGCAGGGCGCCGACCGCCATTAAAAGTTTGGCGTCTCCTCCGCCCCATTGTCCGGTGTAGAACATCAAGCAGGCGATTAGGAATCCTGCCAAAAGTCCTAGCGCGCTTGAGATTATCGGCCATAAAATCCATTCCTGCGTGGATACTATCAAGTGTATGCCAAGACCTGTCGCGATTCCTGCGTAGTTTAGCCAGTCAGGAACTTCAAGCGTGCGAAGGTCAGTGTAGGCTGCGGCAATAAGAATGGTGAATGTGATAATCAGTATTGTCAGCATGAGAGTGGAATTTTCAGCGCAAGTTATATGTGTTTCGGATAGCTTAAGAGAGACGGAAATGTTTATATATGTGGTATTCAATACCTTATATGTGAGTGAAGATATATTCAGTCATAAGCATGTTGAAGAGAACGGGGATATTATCGAGATGCATATTTGGAAAGTTCCAAAATCGAGCAGCTGCCCTGAAGGAGTGGCGTATTCGCTTGTTTGCGTGCGAAAAGGCAGGCGGCTCATTGGGTATGACAACGAGAATCACGGCACAGGAATAAGCAACCATCATAAGCACGTCGGCGAGCGCATTGTGCCCTATGCGTTTGTGGATGAATGGAAACTAGTGGAAGATTTTAGCAAAGAATTGGATAGAATCAGGCGAGGCGTGATACGATGAACGTGAAACACATTAAACTTGCAATTAAGGAACGGAAAACAGTGCTGGACGAATTCGCAAAAATCTTGGCGAAAGTCAGGAAGGGTGAATCATCTTTTAATGAGTCAGAGCTGTCGTTCCAGAATATTGATACTTTGAGAAAGGTCCTTACTGAGAAAAGGATGGAGTTGCTGCACGCGATTAAGAGACAGTCTCCCGGGTCAATTTACGAACTTGCCAAGATTGTTGATAGGGATTTGAAGAGCGTCAATACTGACATTACTGTTCTGGTGAATCTTGGGCTTGTTTCTTTGGAGAAAAGCAAGGACGAGCGTAAAAAATCAAAGCCCAGTGTTGATTTTGATAGATTGAGTGTGGAGATTGCGATTTAAGTCTTAACGTCTTTTGTTGGTAGTGCTGAATGTTCTTGGCGTGCGGTTAATAAAAGTTTTGCCCTGCTGTTGTCCGTCTTCCGTCCATCCGTCCTCCCGTCTTGCCATCCCGCCGTCAACCGTCCATCCGTCTTCCCGTCCCGCCGTCTTGCCGTGCTGCGATGACGTACGAAATCTATTTAAGCGCGCAGGTCATTGTTTGCTTATGGCGAAACCTGTTCAGGATGCGATATCTGTTCTCGAAGGGATGTTAAAGGTCTTGACGCCTGATAGAGATTTGACTCCTGCTGATTCGAAGGTGTTGAATGGTTGCGCGGATAAGTTGAAAATGAGCCGTGCAATAATAGAGGGTATTCTTAACAATGCCATTTATGATGTGACTGAGCAGGTGCGTTTGCTAACCGACTTGAAGCGTGAATTGAACGTGATGGTTCGTACGCTTAACTGGCTTGATTCCGCGAGTGATTGGGAAGAGCTGACGAAGGGCAAGCGGGGCGGTGTTGTTCAAAACGCCAAGGCGGCGATGGTTATGTCTTCAAGAGATTTGAAGAAAGCATTTGGTGAGCTAAAGGAAGTTTCTGATAATATGGATGAGCTGGGCGGCTCGCTCGGGCTTTGAGTAGCTTTAAGCAGTTTGGTAGTCGTATCATCAATCCGTCCCGCCGTTTTCCGTCCATCCGTCCTACCGTCTTCCGTCCTGCCGTCCATCCGTCTGTCCGATAGCTTTATAAACCACCTCCTTCGTTCATGAGTCAACCAATGATTGATGACGCCTTGCTTTTAAGTGGGGCTGAATGAGGGGAATACTATTCTCCTGGAGGATTCAAATGTCAGACGATGCAGCACAAAAGTTTTTGGAAGCTATTGAAGTAGCTAAGAATACAGGTAAAGTTAAGCGTGGCGTGAATGAGGTCACAAAGGCCCTTGAGCGCGGTACGGCAAAGCTTGTTGCGTTCGCAAAAGACGTTCAGCCGGCAGAGCTTGTCATGCACTTGCCGCTTCTTGCGAAAGAGAAAGGCGTTCCTTGCCAGCAGGTGGCGTCTAAGGAAGAGCTTGGTCTCGCATCCGGTATCGGCGCTCCTACGAGCGCGGTTGCGGTCATTGCGGAAGGCGATGCGAAGAAGCTTGTCGCAGAATTGAAAGCTAATATGGGTTGATTATTATGGCAGAACACAAGAAACCAGCTGATCAGAAACCTGCCGCGGCTTCACCGCAAAAACCGCAGTCGGGTGCTCCTTCGCAGCAACAGCAGCAAAGGGCTCCGCAGCAGTCTAAGGATTCTGGCGCTGTTCGATTCTCGATGGCGGTTCCGGCGAAAGTTGAGGAAGTCATTGGAAGGACAGGCACAAGAGGCGAAGCTATTCAGGTTCGCTGCAGGATTCTTGACGGCCGTGATAAGGACAAGGTTATGCGAAGGAACGTGAAGGGCCCTATCCAAGTTGACGATATTTTGATGATGAGAGAGACGGAAATCGAGGCTCGGCCGCTCAGTAGTTCTGGCGGTCGTGGAGGCTAAACGATGGCGAAATGTTCTTTTTGTAAGAATATGCTCGAGCGCGGAACAGGCACGATGTATGTTAAGACTGACGGCGCTGTTCTTTACTTTTGCACGATGAAGTGTGAGAAGAATATGCTCAAGTTGCGACGCAATCCAAGAAAGATTGTGTGGACGACGAAAGAGACTGTTGGTGGCGCGAAGTGATTGAGCGTTCTCTTGTCCTGTTAAAGCCTGATGCTGTCCAGCGCGCGCTTATCGGCGAGATAATCTCGAGGTTTGAGCGTACTGGTTTTAAGGTCATAGCTCTCAAGCTCGTTAATGCTTCGAAAGATGATGCGGGCAGGCACTATGCTGATGATGAGTCGTGGCTAAAGAGCGTTGGGGATAAGACGAAGAAGTCGTACGAGGCGAAGGGAACTCCTGTGGCTGACGATGCGCTTACTATTGGAAAGAGGATTCGCCAGCAGCTTATTGATTTCATTACGATGTCGCCGAGCGTCGCGATTGTTCTTGAGGGCCACGATGTGGTGAACAAGGTTAGGACGATTGTTGGCGCGACCGCTCCAAGCTCTGCGTTGCCAGGAACGATACGAGGAGATTTCGCGTTTGATAGTTACGGTCTTGCGGATGTGTCCGGAAGGCCTATTCAGAATCTTATCCACGCGTCCGATTCAGCAGAGTCGGCGAAGCGTGAGATAGCTATCTGGTTCAGGAGCGATGAGCTTTGCCCGTATCAAAGAGTGGACGAAGCGCTTTTGTACAGGAAAGTTAAGTGAATGGCTAAGTGAACAAAGCACAGTAGGTGATTGATATGGCAGATGAATCAAAAGTTGAACTTATGAAGAGAATGTCTCAGAAGCAGGCAAGCATTAGAAACATCGCTACGAGCGCTCATATTCATCACGGTAAGACTGCGTTCACGGATAACCTTCTTGCCGCTGCGGGTTTTATGTCTGAGGTTGCGGCCGGCGATCTTGATAAGGGTATGGCGACGTGGCAGCACGCTGATGAGCAGGAGCGTTTGATGACTGTTGATTCAGCGAATGTTTCTATGGTTCACCAGTTTAATGGTGATGATTATCTTATCAATCTTATCGATACGCCGGGTCACGTTGATTTCGGCGGCAATGTCACAAGGGCTATGAGGGCTATCGATGGTACTGTGGTTCTTGTTTGCGCGTCTGAGGGTATTATGCCGCAGACTGAGACTGTTATGAAGCAGGCGTTAAGAGAGCGTGTCAAGCCGGTTTTGTTCATCAACAAGGTTGACCGTCTTATCAAGGAGATGCAGTATACTCCTGAGCAGATGCAGAAGCGTTTCATAGAAATTATCGCTCAGTTCAACGAGCACTTAGAGCAGATTGCAGAGACTGAGTTCAAGCAGAAGTGGAAAGTGAACATTCAGGATGGTTCTGTCGCGTTCGGTTCAGCGCGTGACAACTGGGCTCTTAGCTTGCCGTATATGCAGAAGAAGGGTGTTAATTTTAAGGATATTCTCAAGATTTACGAGCTCGAGGCAGAGGAGCGCGAGAAATTCGTGTGGGAGAAATGCCCGTTGCACGATGTCATTTTGGATATGGTCATCAAGCATTTGCCGAATCCGGCGGATGCTCAGAAGTATCGTATTCCGAAGATTTGGCGTGGAGATCTCGAGTCTGAGTTTGGCAAGTCGCTTTTGAACTGTGACCCTAAGGGTCAGGTGGCTTTTGTCATCACTAGGATTCTTATCGAGCCGAAGTCTGGCAGGGAAATCAGCGCGGGTCGTCTTTACAGCGGCACTGTTCGTGATGGCATGCAGGTCTATCTCAATAACGCTAAGCAGAACCAGCGTGTTTCGACCGTTTTCATGTATCAGGGTATCAAGACTGAGATTATGGAATCGGTTAGCGCGGGTAATGTGTGCGCTCTTGCGGGTATTTCAGGCAATGCGGGTGATACTCTCACTGTCCAGCCTGAGCAGCCGTTCGAAGAGCTTAAGCACATTTTCGAGCCGGTCATCACTAAGGCTATCAAGCCGGCCAAGCATCAGGATTTGAGCAAGCTTGTTGAGGTTTTGAAGAAGGTCGCAAAGGAGGACCCGTCGGTCAAGATTGAGATTAATCAGGAGACTGGCGAGAACTTGCTTCACGGTATGGGTGAGCTTCATTTGGAGATTATCGAGAACCGTATAATCACTGAGAAGGGCGTGCAGATAATAACTTCACCTCCGATTGTCGTTTATCGTGAGACTGTCTCAAAGAAATCAGGCGAAGCTGAAGGTAAGTCTCCGAACAAGCACAATAAGTTGTACTTTATCGTGGAGCCTCTTGAGCCTGCGATTTTAGAGCTGATAAAGAAGGGCGAAATCAACGATGGTCGTGTTAAGAAGAAAGACCTTGTTATGCGTGACAAGCTTGTGGCTCTTGGCTGGGACAACGACACTGCTCTTTCCGTCAAGCATATTTACAATAACAATATGATTCTTGACGCGACGCGTGGTATCGTTCAGCTTAATGAAGCTATTGAACTTATAATGGAAGGTTTCGAGCAGGTCATGAATGAGGGTCCGCTTGCAAGAGAGCCTTGTGTAGGCGTGAAAATAACGTTAACTGACGCGAAGCTTCACGAGGATGCTATCCATAGAGGTCCGGCTCAGATGTATCCGTGTGTGCGTGAGGGTATCAAGCTTGCCATGATGGGCGCGGGTCCTGTTATGTTCGAACCTGTGCAGACGCATTTGATTGAAGCTCCGACAGATAACACTGGCGATGTCACGAAGCTTGTCATGAACAAGCGTGGACAGGTCCTTGAACTCAACCAGGAAGGCAATCAGACGTTCGTCAAGGCGAAGCTTCCGGTCGGCGAGATGCTTGGCTGGTCTTCAGATTTGCGTTCGGCTACTGCGGGCAGAGGTATCTCTTCGCTTGTCGATCAGAGATTCGAGAAACTACCGGCGGAATTGCAGCCGAAAGTTATCTCGCAGATTGTGCAGAGAAAGGGACTTACTGCGGCTCAATTGGGCGCGGGCGTTTAAGTTCTTGTTTACTTTTTGATTTTTCTTTTTTGATGTTTTTTCTTTCAACTTTTCTTTTTCAATTTATGCTCTCAAGAATATAGCGCATCCACATCGATTTTTTGATGCGGTTTGCTCGAATAGCTTTCTAACAGCAGCTTATAGGTGAGAAGATCTTTTTTCGGTATTACCGGTACTATGATGTCGAATACCTTTTTCCTTGCGGCTGTTGAGAAATTTGAAGGGCCCAATGTCCATCTTTTTTTCTTTTTGTCATAGAATCTCATCGTGTCTCCACTCGATATGTCTATTTCTTGGCCTTTGTAGGTGAGGGTGAAAACATGGACGTCCCATGGTCTGTGCAGGTGCTTTTCAGGGCCCCATGTCACGTATTTTCGTGTTGTTTGTAGGACGTTCTGGAAGTGTTTCTCGGGAATATCGATGTCGATATCGTTGATTGGTCTTGGCGATCCGTAGATGTGCGCTGCGAATCCTCCTGATATGTAGAATGGAATCTTGTGTTTTCGAAGGAGGTTCACGATCCAGTGCAGGGCTTCTTTTGTTGATTTCGCCACGAGAGAAGATGCGCGTATTTAAGTATAACTTAATTGCGCTTCATTGCTCGGTCTCTGTGCAAGTTCTTGCTATCGCGCCCGTGAGAAATGCTCGATGAACGGGTCGTCGACTTTCTTGGGTCGTCCCGCTCGCGATTTCTTTACGGGCGGCGCGTACACTCTGCCACGAAGCGTCTCGTAGATGTAGTCTTGCATTGTTTGCAGCCGTTCATTCGCTTTGCTTTCTATCTGTGAGTAAAAATCCGGGTTGAGCGTCAGCAGGATTTTCTTGTTCTTCATTTTGAATTCGGATATCTATTGATATCTCAGAGATATCTATGGATATTTAATCTTTTCACTTATAGTCGATAAAAACAGAATAGGGAATAATTGATTTTTTATTCATTTTTATTGTATTATATTGATATGCGCTCGCCGACAAGCCGTCCGTACTTCCGTCTTCCGTACTGGCCGTTCTTAGCACCAGGCCACAAGCGCTGTGACTTTGTCTGGGGGCATCATGTAGAATGCTCTCCATCCTTCTTTGACGTTTTTGATGTCTGCGAAGAAGCTGCCGTATTTGGGGTCGATTATTCGAACCGAGTCTCCTCCGTTGGCGCATCGGTTTTGTTCTGCGGAGTACGCGCGTTTGAGGTATTCATCGCGGGTTGGATAGCCAAGTTCGAGCGCTCGCCATCGTGCAGGATTTACTACGAGAAGGGCTCCTTTTGGGTTTGGCTGGCTTGGAGGCTTGTCTCCGGGTCTTGCTACAAGTCCGCTTTCGTGCGGCGCGAATGAGAATGGATCGCAGCACCAGTACGTGCCTATTTTTTCGCACCGGGCGCGTGTCAGCAGGTCTTTGTGTTCATCGCCCGCGAGAATAGCAAGTCCTTGGCAGGGTGTTCTTTTGTACCAGTACGTATATGATGATCGTAAAGTTTTTGTTGGCCAAATGCAAAGATTCGAGTTGCATTCGCCGACGTAAGGTTCGTTGTTTCCGCAGAATCCGTTGAGGTCTTTGTTGATGCAGCAAAGTCGTCTATCGTTTCCGTGGACTGCGCCAAGCTGTTTTTCGCGTTCACACATTACTAATGAGTATTCGCCGGGATTTACTCCGTCTTGCAGCGTCGTTCTTGAGATTAATACTGCGTTAGCTGCGCTTGCGAGCGTTAGTATAAGTAAAATTAATGTTGCCGCTTTTTTCATGAAAAGAAGAAAAGAAAAAGAGTATTTAAGACTATGCTTAAAGTCCAAGTTTCTTGACGAGTACGCCTGTTAGCGGGGTTGGTTTTTCTTTTCCGCTTACTGCGTTGACTACGCTAAGTACCCAGAGCACGAGCGCCGCAGGTCCTACGAGTAGCGTTAGCGGGCTCAATATGACTGTCACCATTAGCAATACTTGCAAAACGATAGTTGCAAGTCCTAACACGAGTCCTTGTTTTGCGTAATAGAGCGCGAACGAGTCCTTTTTGTTTAGGATCATCACGAGAACGTATCCGAGTATCGGTAGTGTGCCGACGACTGCCCATCCAGTTTCTTTTGCCATTATATCATCCTCCTTTTGTGTGTTGATAGTCTTGCGCACTTTAAAATCCTTGCGGTTTAGATCAGTTTGCAGGCAGTCATCCGCCGTCGTCCGTCCTACCGTCCCGCCGTCTTCCTACCGTCTTGCCGTCCATCCGTCTCGCCGTCCTCATGCGATAATTATTTAAACGATTTCTTTCAACGTATCGGTATGCTTTCAATCGCGCTTGTCCGCACAGGTCTTTCAGTTGTATTTTTGTATATGGGTGTGGATAAGTTTTTGCGTCCTGATGTGTGGGTCATTCAGATGCCGCCTCAGATGGCGTCTACGCAGATTGTTTCAGTTCTTGGCGGTTTAGAGATTCTTATCGGCGTTTTGCTGCTGACAAAGATGTATAAGTTCGGAGCTCTGGGCGCGAGCGGTATTCTCGTGGGCGCGATAGGTACTCTGGGTCTAAATGATATTGCGGTTCGTGATTTCGGTCTTTTGCTTTCCGCCTTGTCGCTTTTGTTCCAAACTCATAAGGGCATCGAGCCGAAGGATATTTTGAGGAGTTATACTGATTTATTCAAGAAGCATCATTGATGAGTTCCATTGATGGCGCGTCATAGATAACGTTTAAATGCCTGTTCTGCTTTCTTTCTTAAAAAGAGGTTGTATGCTGTCAGTTCGGTTCGAAGGCGCAGGTTTTGCCAAAAAGAGGATTGCTGATGTCGCAAAGCGGCTAAAGAAGGTTCTTGTGAAGTTAGAGCGCTCTTCATTAGATTCGCCATTCGCATTCGCATCTCTTCCGTCTGATGGAGCGACTATTCGTTCGATTGATGCGGCAGTGTCGCTAAAACGTGCTCTTCATCCTCAACTTATCGTCGTTGTTGGCATCGGCGGGAGCAATCTTGGCGCGCAGGCTCTTGTCGAGGCGCTTCGTCCGAAAACTAAAGTTTTGTTCGCTGACACTGTCGATCCTGATGTTCTTTCGCGCATCATCGTTCAAATGCAGGATGTTTTGCGGCAGGGGAAAAACATCGTTCTCAATGTCGTGACGAAGAGCGGTTTTACTGTCGAGACTATTGCGAATTTTGAGATTTTGTACAACGTTCTTGCAAGGCATCGAAGGAACGCGAATGAGTTTGTTGTGGCTACGACAGACAAGGGCAGCAAACTTTGGCATCTTGCGTTCAAGCGTAATTTTTCTGTTCTTGAGATTCCTAAAAACGTGGGTGGAAGGTACAGCGTGTTTTCCGCGGCAGGATTGTTTCCTTTGGGGCTTGCTGGCGTCGATATTCGCGAGCTGTTAAAGGGCGCTTCGTTCGCGAATCGTCTTTGTTTTTCGCAAAAAAGTCCCGCTGCGCAGGCTGCTTCATGGGCGTTCCTTAATTACAGGAAAGGCCGTACTGTCTACGATCATTTTTTCTTCGCTTCTGATTTGGAAGGTATTGGCAAATGGTGCCGTCAGCTTGTGGCGGAAAGTTTGGGCAAGGAGTTTGATTTGGATGGGGCGCGTAAAAAGGTCGGCATCCTTCCAACTGTCAGTTTAGGCACTACTGATTTGCATAGTTTGGGGCAGTTGTATTTCGGCGGTCCTGATGCGAGGTTCACTCAGTTCGTGACTTCGCATTTCAATGAGCAGCTTAAATTGCCAAGTTATGCTGATTTCAATAATCTTGTTCCTAACATTCAAAAGCAGGATTTGTCGTCAATAATGCGTTGCGTGCGTGAGGGTGTTCTCAAGTCGTACAGGAGCGCAGGGTTGCCGTATATTGAGGCGCGTTTATCAAAAGACGAGTTCTCTCTTGGCGCGTTCATGCAGGCAAAGATGCTTGAGGTGGTTTTGCTCGCGCATTTGCTGAATATCAATCCGTTTGATCAGCCAGCGGTTGAGTCGTACAAACGTGAAAGTTCTAAATTATTGGCTAAGAAGAAACTTTAAATAGTCTATATTCTTTTTTAAGATTGGTTAGTATGAAAAAGGGGGGTGTAAGTCAACTAGCGGTCTTAGTGTTATTAGCGTTAGCTCTGGTATTCTTCGCATTTTCTCCATCGAACGGATTCACGGGTTTGCAGACTGTTGAGGAGAACGCGCTTCCTGTTTACAGCGGCGGTTCTTTTGATGCAGTTCCTCTTGAGCCTGTTGTGATTGATCTTTCGGCGGTTTTCTCGGATCCAGAGGGTGCGCAGTTAGCCTTTTCCTCGAGCTCTCAGGGAGTTGTTATTGATGGATTAAGTGACCTAGCCAGAAATCCAGCGAGCGCCTAGAGTGAGGTCTTTTTTTATCAGTTGGCGCGAGCGGACGACCTTTAGGTCGGGGATGAATGGCG